>CAIMQW010000110.1 GCA_903843705.1 uncultured Holophagaceae bacterium
ACGCTGCCGCCGGGGCTGTTGATGTAGATCTGGATGTCCTTGTCGGGGTCCTCGCTCTCGAGGAACAGCATCTGGGCCACGATGGCGTTGGCCACACTGTCGTCGATGGCGGTGCCCAGGAAGATGATGTTGTCCTTCAGCAGGCGGGAGTAGATGTCGTAGCTCCGCTCGCCGCGGGGAGTCTGCTCGATGACGATGGGGGGATAGTAGCTGCTGGGCATGGACTCTCCGGCTGGACGGTCAGGATACCAAGAAGGCGCCTCGCGGCGCCTTCTTCGCATGGACTGGGACAGACTACTGCTTGGGGGCCTTCTTGGCCTTGGGCTTCTCGGGAGCGGGGGCTTCGGCCTCCGGGGCCTCGACGGTCTTGCGCGGGGCCTTCTTCTTGGGCTTGGCTTCGGCGGTCTCGTGATCGTGGTCACAGTCAGGTCCGTGGACGTGGTCTGCGGGCGCCACGGCGGCGGGTTCGCCCCCCTCCTGGCCCTCAAGGTCGCCACCCTCCATGCCGCCGGCGTCGAAGCGGTTCACGGGAAGGCCCGCTTCCCGCTTGCGCTCCAGCTCGACGAGGGCCTCAAAGGCCTCCTTGTCGAGCAGTTCCTCGGTGACCTGGGCCGTGCTGAGCAGGTGGTCGAAGATCCGGTCTGTGCGCAGCCGGCCCTTGATCTCGGTGGTGTTGCCGCGGCGGTCCATCTCGGCCTTGAAGGCCTCGAAGGGCTGCTGCACCTGGTTCTCGGCCATGAAGGAGCGGATCTCGGCATCGATGTCCGCCTCGGGCACCTCGATGGACTCGGCGTTGCCGATGGACTGGAGCAGGTAGCCGCTGCGGACCGCGCGCTCCGCGTCGTTCAGCCGGTACTGGCGGTAGGCCTGCCAGTTCACCTTCTTCGGATCCATGCCCTGGCGGGACACGTGCTGCGCAAACTCCTGGCAGTAGTCATCGAGCTGCAGGATGACCATGGAGCGGGGCACCTCGAAGGGCACGGCTTCCAGCAGGGTGTCGAGCAGGTTGGCCTGAAGGCGGGCCACGGCGTCGCGGTCGGCGGCCTCTTCCAGGTCCTTGCGGACAGCAACCTTCAGGGCCTCGAGGTTCTCGAAGTCGCCCATGTCCTTGGCGAAGTCGTCGCCGAGGGTCGGCACTTCCTTGGTGCGGAGGTCTTTGACCTGGATCTCATAGGCCAGCACTTTCCCGGCGAGGACCGGGTTGTTGTCATCGGCGGGGTGGGTCAGGGTGAAGCTCTTCTTCTCATCCACCTTCAGGCCGAGGAGCTCGGCATCGAAGGGACGGGTGCCGTCAATCTCCAGTACCTGGTCCTTGTAGGTCTGAGCCTTCAGGCCCTGGGGCTTGACGCGGATATCGCAGGTGGCCACCAGGCCTGGGGCAACGGCGCCATCTTCGACCGGCAGATACTTGACGGCGCGCTGGCGGAGACCTTCGAGGTGCTCGACCACGGTGGCCTCGTCGATGGCCCGCTTCTTCTTGGTGAGGACCATGGTCTTGTAGTCGGGAAGTACCACTTCGGGCGCCACGTCGAACTGGGCTCGGAACACGGCGTCAGTGCCTTCCTTCAGGTCCAGCTTCTCCAGCGAGGGGTGCGAGATGGGCAGGGTGCCGGCCTCGGTGGCGGACTTCCAGAAGTGTCGCTCCACGAGCTGCTGGGCCACGTCCGACTCAATCTCGCGGGCATACTTCTGCATCAGCACCGGGCGCGGGGCCTTGCCGGGCCGGAAGCCGGGAATGCGCACCTTCGGGGCGATCTTGGCCACCACCTCATCGAAAGCGGCGTTGACCTCCGCGGCGGGCACCGTTACTTCAACGGTTTTGCGGGTGGGGGACTGGTGATGGAGGGTAACGGACATGGATGCTCCTGGTGTTCCGGGGGGGATGCGGGGCTGTGGGGAGGCAGAAATTGGGCTCTTTTTTCTTGCCTTCTGAATCGCAGGGGCGACTCAGAAGTGGTGCGAACGGTCGGACTCGAACCGACACGGTTTGAACCGCTGGAACCTAAATCCAGTGCGTCTACCAGTTCCGCCACGCTCGCAAAGGGACCCAATTGTCAACCGGTGGTGCGCCCAGAGCGACTCGAACGCCCGACCCTCAGGTTCGAAGCCTGATGCTCTATCCAGCTGAGCTATGGGCGCACACCGAATCTTCTAGTCTACCTGG
>CAIMQW010000111.1 GCA_903843705.1 uncultured Holophagaceae bacterium
GCGTGCTCCCGCTTGGCTTCCATGAACGTGTATTTCCCGTAGTCCATGATCCGGCAGACGGGGGGGTTGGCATTCCCGGCTACTTCCACCAAGTCGAGACCGCGCTCTTCTGCGATCCGGATGGCCTGCTGGGGAGGCATCAAGCCAAGCTGTTCGCCATCTTCGGAGATGACGCGGACCTCTTGGGCCCGGATGCCGTCGTTGATGCGAGTCTCATTAGGACGAATGGTTCCTCCCCTAGTTGCACAAGGACAAAAAGTCTATCACTTCAATGGATCCACGCCAAGCACGGAAAACAGGATCAGCGCAGGCGGTCCCGGACCTCAGTGGCCAGGGAGGCGAGGAAGCCTGCCAGGGGCTGAACCCCCAGGTCGCCCCGATGGCGGTGGCGCACGGAGACCGTGCCCGCCTCGGCTTCGCGATCGCCGATGACCAGCATGTAGGGTACCTTCGCCAGCTGGGCTTCCCGGATCTTGGCCTTGAGGCTCTCGTTCCGGAGATCCAGCTCGGTCCTCAGGCCCAGTGCTTTCGCCTGGGCCGCGGCCTCCGCGGAGAAGGAGTGAGCCCGGTCCGTGATCGGCAGGATGGCCACCTGGACGGGGGCCAGCCAGGCCGGGAAGGCGCCGGCGGTGTGCTCCACCAGGATGCCCATGAACCGCTCGAGGCTGCCGAGGATCGCGCGGTGCAGCATGATGGGCTGCCCCTCGCCACCATCGGGACAGGTGTAGGTGAGCTCGAAGCGCTCCGGCAGCATGTAGTCCACTTGGAGGGTGCCCAGCTGCCAGGGGCGCTTGAGGGCATCGAGGATCTGGAACTCGATCTTGGGTCCGTAGAAGGCCCCCTCGCCGGGGTTCAGAGTGTAGGGCATCCCGGCCTCGTCCAGGGCCTCAGCCAGTGCCTTTTCGCCGGCATCCCAGACCTCGTCGGAGCCCAGCCGCTTCTCGGGACGGGTGCTGAGGGCCACGCGCATGCCCTCAAAGCCGAAGGTGTCGTAGACCTCCTTCAGCAGTTCGAGGAAGGCTGCCATCTCGGCCTTGATCTGTTCGGGCGTGCAGTAGATGTGAGCGTCGTCCTGGCAGAAGGTACGGACCCGCGTGAGACCGTGGGTGACGCCGCTGCGCTCGAAGCGATGCAGGCGGCCGAAGTCCGCGTAGCGGATGGGCAGGTCCCGGTAGCTGTGCTTCTGGCTGCCGTACATGATGCAGTGGCCCGGGCAGTTCATGGGCTTGACGGCATATTCCCGCTCTTCCGCGGTGGTGAAATACATGTTCTCGGCATAGTTGTCGTAGTGGCCGCTGGTCTTCCAGAGCGCCACGTCGAGGATCTGCGGGGTGATGACCTCGCTGTAGCCGTATTTGAAGTAGAGCTCGCGGATGTAGGTCACAAGCTCGTTGTAGACCTGGGTGCCCTTGGGGTGGAAGAAGGGCGAGGCCGGCGCTTCGGGGTGGAAGGAGTAGAGTCCCAGCTCCTTGCCGAGCTTGCGGTGGTCCCGGGCCTTGGCCTCTTCCAGTCGCTTTAGGTGCTCGTCGAGCTCCTTCGGGGAGTGGAAGGCGGTACCGTAGATGCGGCTGAGCATCTGCCGCTTTTCGTCGCCCCTCCAGTAGGCGCCGGCGATGCTGAGCAGCTTGAAGGCCTTCAGCTTCGAGGTGCTGGGGACGTGGGGTCCGCGACACAGGTCGTAGAAATCGCCTTGGCTGTAGCCGCTGACAATGTCGCCCTGGGGGATCGTCGCAACAATCTCAACCTTCAGGGGCTCATCAAGTTCCGTGAACCGTGCCACAGCGGCATCCCGCCCGAGGTCCTCCCGGATCACCGGGACGTCCTCGGCCACGATTTTTCGCATCTCGGCCTCGATGATCGGCAGGTCCTCGGGCGTGAAGGGCTTGTCCATCCAGAAGTCGTAGTAGAAACCGTCTTCGATGGTCGGCCCAATGCCCACCCGGGCCTGGGGGTAGAGCCGCTTCACCGCGTGGGCCAGCAGGTGGGCCGTGGAGTGGCGGACCAGCTCCAGACTCTCGGGGTTCTTATTGGTGACGATCTCGACCCTGACGCCATCCGCCAGAGGAGCCTTCAGATCCACCAGGTTCCCATCGACCCGGATCGCCAGGGCGGCCTCCAGCAGGCGCGCACCAATCCCACCGGCCAAGTCCGCCCCGGTGGCACCCTCGGGTAGCTGCCGGAGAGAGTCGTCTGGAAGTCGAACCTCAATGGGCATGGATTCCTCGAAATACGTAAAATTCTATCGTTCTAAACGGCTCCGGGCCATCAATTAAGATGGCCCGGAGGGGATATAACGTCGCAGCGACCTACTTTTCCACTCCTGTTCAGAGCAGTATCATCGGCCCTCCAGGTCTTAACGGCCGTGTTCGGGATGGGAACGGGTGTGACCCCTGGGGAAAAGCCACGACGAAGGGTAGAAGGGTGATTGAGAAGGGATGCGAGGCGCGTGTAGCGCGTTCGTGGTAA
>CAIMQW010000112.1 GCA_903843705.1 uncultured Holophagaceae bacterium
CCGCAAATCGCGGACCTCCCATGGCGGCGTCAAACCGAGTGCGACAGTGAAGAGGGCGTTGGGATCCATCCCTCCATCATCTCTGTTGGCAGGCAAGCTCAGCTACGGTCTACCCACATAAAATGGAAAGGAACCAGAAAACCGATAGGTGAACCATCGACTGATTGCTCCAACGATGACAGGAGTTCCCATGATGTTCGAGGTTGGTTCCAGCCGGGGCGAGCCGCTGAGCACGTTTTTTGCTCCTCCCGAGCGGAGCTCTGATCTGGATCTGCGCGGGAAGGCTGAGCAGTGCCTAGCCAACCCAGTGGCCTGCTTTCTCATGGAATCCATGGACGGCCTCGTCTTGATTCTGGATGGCAATCGGCAGGTGCTCGCGACCAATGACCGGGTCCGCGACGTGGTTGGCAGCGCCGTGGAGCCTATGGGCCATCGGCCCGGAGAACTCTTCGGCTGCATTCACCATGAGCAGGCTCCCAGCGGTTGTGGCACCAGTTTGGCCTGCGCCCACTGCGGTGCAGTGGCAGCCATCCTCGAGGTCCAGCGCACTGGGCGGGCGGTGGTAGGCGAGTGCTTGCTCACCCTGCGCCGTGGCGAGTTGACCCAGAGCGCGGAATTCGCGCTGGCGGCCAGCCCCCTCCAGGTAGGGCTCCACACCTTCATGGTGGTGGTGCTTCACGACCAGAGCGCCACGAAGCGACGCGAGGCCCTGGAGCGGCTCTTCTTCCACGATGTGGCCAACCTCATGCAGGGGATCCGGGCCTGGGCAGAGCTGCTGGCCTCGGGTTCCAGCACCACGCCCGACGCGGCCCAGAAGGTGGCCCACCTCACGGACCTTCTGGACCGGGAGCTGCGCTCACACCGGGCCATGGCCTTGGCTGAGCAGGGTGGTCTCCAGACCAATTCGCGGGATGTTCTGCCCCTGGAGATCCTCCAGGATGCGGCGGACCTGGTGGCCCGCCACACCCTGGCTGGGGACCGGAAGGTTCGCCTCCTCCAGGCACCGGAGGTGCTCATCCACACTGACCCAGAGCTGCTCTCAAGGGTGGTGCTGAACATGACGGTGAACGCCGTTGAGGCCTCTGCCATAGGGGAGACCATCACCTTGTCCGTGGTGCTTGACGAGGAGGCGATTCGATTCCAAGTCCACAACCCGGGAGAGATCCCCATGGAACATCGCAGCCGGATCTTCCAGCGCTCCTTCAGCACCAAGGGCAGCCCCGGCCGGGGACTAGGCACCTACGCCATGAAGCTCTTCGGCGAGAGCGTGCTGGGGGGGCAGGTCGATTTCGAGACCGGCGCCGAGGGCACCACGTTCTGGATTCGTGTGGCCCGCTAGGGTGTGCGCCAGCGAGTGAAGCTCTTGGTTACTGGTTCTACCCGCTTGCTAGAGCGGGCTACCGGATAGTCTCCCGGGCGATCATGAGCTCTTCGTTGGTGGGCACCACTGTGACCACCACGCGGGATCCGGGGGTGGTGATGATGCGCTCCCCTGTGCCCTGCTCGTTCGCTTCGTGGTCCAGCTCGACGCCGAGGAAGCTCAGCTTGCTGCAGACCTTGGACCGGACGTAGGTGCTGTGGGTGCCGATGCCTGCGGTGAAGGTGATGGCATCCACCCCGTTGAGGACCGTGGCGTAGGCGCCGATATACTGCCGGACGTTGTAGGTCAGGAGATCCCGGGCCAGGCGGGCCCGGTCGTTGCCTGCGTCTGCGGCCAGCTCGATCTCGCGGAAGTCTGAGGAGACGCCGGAGATGCCCAGGAGGCCGGACTTCTTGTTTAGCAGGTCCGTGATGGCGTTGTAGTCCAGGTGCTCGTATTCCATGAGCATCTCCACCACGCTGGGGTCGATGGTGCCGCAGCGGGTGCCCATGATGACGCCCTGGAGGGGGGTCATGCCCATGCTGGTGTCCACGCTCTTGCCGTGGTCCACGGCGCAGATGCTGGTGCCGTTCCCGATGTGGCAGGTAACGACGCGCAGGGAGCGCAGGGGGCGGCAGAGCAGGATGGCCGTGCGGGCAGCCACGTAGGCGTGACTGGTGCCGTGGAAGCCATAGCGCCGGATGCCGTATTTCTGGCTCAGCTCGTAGGGGATGCCGTAGGTGCGGGCATGGTCCGGGATGTTGTGGTGGAAGGCCGTGTCGAAGACCGCCACGTGGGGCACGTCCGGGAAGGCCGCCATGGCCGTGCGGATGCCCATGGCGTTGGCGGGATTGTGCAGCGGCGCATACATGGCAAAGTGTTCGACGTCGCGGATGACCTCTTCGGTGATCAGCACGCTGTCACCGTACTTCGGCCCGCCGTGCACCACCCGGTGGCCAACGGCGTGGATCGGCGTGTCATGCAGGACGGTGCTGCGGAGGCGCTCCAGGATGGCCTCCAGGGCCTCCCGGTGGGTCGGCAGCGGCATGGCCTCCTTCCGCTTCTCGCCCTCGATGGTGTAGGCCAGGTTGGCCTCCCCCAGGCCAATGCGCTCGGCATTGCCCTCGGCGACGGAGACTTCCTTCCCCATGTCGAAAAGATTGAACTTCAGGCTCGAAGAGCCGGCATTCAGGACGAGTACAAGCACGGTTTCCCCCATGACAGGGATTAGTCTAGACCCGCCGGGGAGTGACCGACGCCGCATTCTTTACTAGAAGGTCATCATGCCAACCGGAACCGCCGGGTCAGCGCCTGGAGCTGCTGGGCGAGCTGGGCCAGATCCTCGGTGGTGCGGGCCGTTTCCTGGACGGTGGAGGACAGCTGCGTGGCCGCCGAGGCATTCCGTTCCACCATCTGGGTGGCGGAGCCCATGACCTGGACCACCTCCTCGCTGGCGAGGCCCTGCTCCTCTATGGCCACCGAGATCTCCTTCAACTGCTTGACGTTCTCCTGGACGTGGTCCTGGAAGTGTTCGAGGCTGCGAGCGGCCTCCTTCACGGAGGTGGCGCCGCGTCCAACCCGCTCACCACTCTCCTGGATGATTCCCGTGATCTCCTTGGCGGCGGCCGCGCTGCGCTCGGCGAGCTTGCGCACCTCTTCCGCCACCACGGCGAAGCCCTTGCCCATGGTGCCGGCCTTGGCGGCCTCGATGGCCGCGTTCAGGGACAGCAGGTTGGTCTGCCTGGCGATATCCGTGACCACTCGCGTGATGCGGCTGACTTTGGCCGAGCTTTCTTCGATGGCCTCCATGGCCTTCCCGGTCTCCTGGACTGCGGACAGCCCCTGCAGTCCGACTTCCCTGGAGCGGTTGGCCCGTTCCTCGGTGCGCCGGGCACTCTGCTTCACCTGCTGGATGTTGGCGTTCATCTGCTCCAGGGCGGACAGGGGGCGCTCCATGGCCCGACGTTCCTGCTCGGTGCTGTCCCGCAGCTCGTCGGTGGTGCGGTTGACTTGCTCGGTGGTGGCCGAGAGCTCGGTGGCGCTGGAGGCCGTACCTTCAGCGGATTTGGAGATGAGGGTGATGTTCTTGGCCGGGCTCTCCAGCACCTGATCCAAGGTGCGGCACATGGTGCCCAACTCATCGCGACCTGCGGCATGGCAGCGCCTGGTCAGGTCGCCTTGGGCCAGGGCCGACAAGGGCTCCCGGAGCTCGTCGAGGGACCTGCGAATGGATCCGCTGACCACGAGTGAGATGGTGAGACCGAGGCCCGCGGCTACCAGCACGCCGAGCCGCATCGCCAGATCACTGGTGCGGCTGCTGGCCTCACCCTGGGCCACGAGGGCCTGGTTGGCAGCCACCTGCCGCTATGACCCCGTTGAAGGCCTCTTTGGCCTCCTCCACCCAGCGGAGGTTCGCCTTCATGAAGACGTCCTTCATGGTGGCTTCCTGGCTGTCCTTGGCCACGCCCATGAGGGCCTGGAAGGCGCGGATGTAGCTGCGCATGCTCTCGATGCCCGTCGCCAGGGCCTCCTTGTCTTGGCTGCTCCAGGGATTGGCCATGATCTTGACGAAAGAGGCTTCCAGCTCGGCCTCCAGGGTTTGCAGTTTGGGGAGCCGTTTCTCGACAAACCCCTTGGCGTTGGCGCCACCGAGGATGCCCAGCTGCTCCGCACGCACCAGCATGAGGCGATGCCGGGCCTGGGCGAGGGCATCGACCCGAGGCGTGCTCTGGGCCACGGACCTCTGGTTGGCCACACCCCCGTTCAGGTTGAACCAGGCCAGCGTGGAGACGCCGAGCAGGATGAACATCTGGGCGGCCAGCAGAAGAGAGAACTTCCACCGGATCGGAAGGTTCATCAGAAAGCATTGAAGGCTCATGGGGGCTCCGTGTCTGCCCACCCCACCGGCCATTCATGACCCATAAATAATAAATAAGGTTGTCTATAACATAAATAGATAAATAATTTACAAAATATCTAAAATTATCTTTCAGCTCGAAAAGGACGAGGCGAAGACCCCCTGGGTGAGGGAAGCTGGGTCCGGCCAGGGGGCTTCGAGGGCTGCCTCGGCGGCGGCCTCGAGTTCAGCCTCCAGGCTGGCGGCGAGGCCCGGCTCCGGGGTCCAGCCCCGCTGGGCCAGCCAGGCCTCGAAGCGGGGCAGGGGATCCTTGGCAGCCCACTGAGTGAGCAGCTCCGGGTCCACGTAGCGCTGGTTGTCGTGCTCGGCGTGGCCCTTCATGCGGAAGGTCTCGCAGACCAGGAACACGGGGCCCTTGCCGTCGAGGCAGTGCTGCCGGGCCTCGGCGGCGGCGGCATAGACAGCGGCGGCATCGTTGCCGTCCACGGTGAGGGTGAAGGCGCCCTGGGAGCGCTGGGACATCCGGCCCGCCATCTGGCGCTCCGGCGGTGTGGAGAAGGCGTAGCCGTTGGCCTCACCCACCAGGATCAGGGGCAGCTTCTGGACAACGGCGAAGTTGAGGCCCTCGTAGAAGGCTCCGGTGGAGCTGCCGCCGTCGCCGATCCAGGTCATGGCCACCCGGCGCTCGCCCTTCTGCCGGAACGACAGGGCCACACCCGCCATGACGGGGATGAGGGCGCCGAGCATGGAGGTGGGCGCGATGATGCCCCGCGCGACGGAGCCGAAGTGGTTGTTGTGGTCCCGGCCGCCGCTGGGGCCCGTGGCGCGGCCCAGATATTGGAGGAAGACTTCCGCAGGGGTCGCGCCGCGCACCAGCATGGCGCCCAGGTCGCGGATCAGGGGGCCGATTACATCGTCGGGACCCAGGGCCAGGGCCGTGCCGCAGGCCGTGGCCTCCTGGCCCAGGCTGCGGTAGACGCTGCCGAGGGTCTTGCCCTGCCGGAACAGCTTCACGATCCGCTCCTCCGTGAGGCGGGTGAGCAGCATCGCCTCGTGAAGGCGGAGGGCAGTGGCCTTATCCATCCGGTTAGCATAGACGAATGCTGACCCTTCGCCCCGCCGTTCCTGCCGATGCACCCCTGATCCTCCAGTTCATTCGCGACCTGGCGGAGTATGAGCGCGAGCCTGACGCCGCCGTCGCCACCGAGGCCGACATCCTGCGCTATGCCTTCTCCGAGCACCCCCTGGTGCACGTGACCATGGCGGAGTGGGACGGACAGCCCGCGGGCTTCGCCCTGTGGTTCCTCAACTTCAGCACCTGGGAGGGCAAGCCCGGTATCTACCTCGAGGATCTCTTCGTGCGCCCGGCCCTCCGGGGCAAGGGCATCGGCAAGGCCCTGCTGCAGGATCTGGCGGCCACCGCTGTGAAGGAAGGCTGGACCCGCTTCGTGTGGCAGGTGCTGGACTGGAACACGCCCGCCATCGAGTTCTACGAGGCCCACGGGGCCAAGGTCATGCGCGAGTGGCTGACCTGCCGGGTGAGCGGGGAGGCCCTCGAGCGGCTGGCCGGGGCGGGCGATTGATCTGGGCGCCGCTACTCCGCCTGAAGGAGGCCCTGGGCCCCGATGCGGAGCTGGTGCTGGTGGGCGGAGCTGTCCGCGATGAGCTGCTGGGACGGCCCCACGCGGACTGGGACCTTGCCACGCGGCTGCTGCCCGAGGTGGTGATGGCGAAGGCCCGGGCCGCGGGACTGAAGGTCATTCCCACGGGCCTGCAGCACGGCACCGTCACGGTGCTCCTGGAGGGCCGGCCCGTGGAGGTGACCACCTTTCGCAGCGATGGGGACTACCGGGACGGGCGGCACCCGGATTCCGTCAAGTTGGGCGTGGACCTGCACGAGGATCTCTCCCGCCGGGACTTCACCATCAACGCCATGGCCCTGCCCGTGGGCGGGGGCGACCTGGTGGATCCCTTTGGCGGCCAGGCGGATTTGGAGCGTCGGCGGATCCGGGCCGTGGGCGATCCCCTCCTGCGCTTCGGTGAGGACGGGCTGCGCACCCTGCGGGCCTGCCGCTTCGCCGCCCAGCTGGGCTTCGAGGTGGAGGCCGCGACCCTGGCGGCCATCCACCAGCGCCTGGAGGTGGCCCGCAAGGTCTCAGTGGAACGCGTCTTCACGGAGCTGGACAAGCTGCTGCGCGGCAGCGACCCGGCCAAGGGCCTGGCCTTGCTGGCCGAGACTGGCCTCCTGGACCTCTGGCTGCCGGAGCTGCACCCTCTGCTGGGCTGCGGCCAGAACCGGCACCACCAGCACGACGTCTGGGTGCACACCCTCCAGATGGTGGGCCTGACGCCCGCAGAGCCAGGACCGCGCTGGGCGGCCCTGCTGCACGACCTTGGCAAGCCGGGCTCCCGCTCCACGGGGCCGGACGGTGAGATCCACTTCTACGGCCACGAGGCGCGCTCGCTGGAGCTGGGCGAGGTGATCCTGGCGCGGCTCAAGGCCAGCCATGCCCTGCGCCAGGAGGTGGCCGCGCTGATTCGCCACCACGGAACCCATCCCACCGAGGCCTGGGGCGATGCCGCCTGCCGCCGCTTCCTGCGCCACCTGCTGGAGGATGGCCTGCCCCTGGCCCAATGGGGCGCTTTCCGCCTCGCGGACCACCTGGGCAAGGGCCTCGATGCCGAGCGCCGCGAGGCAGAGCACCAGGCCCTCTTTGCGCGCCTGGAGGCCCTGGCCGCCGCCGCGCCGCCGCTGTCTGTGCGGGCCCTGGCCTTGGACGGCGCGGCCCTTATGCAGCTGACCGGGCGGCGCGGCGGCCCCTGGCTCGGCGACCTCCAGCGACAGCTGCTCGAGGCCGTCCTGGACGATCCCCAAGCCAACACTGCAGAGCGGCTGGTGGAGCTGGCCCTGGCGTATCTCGCCGGAGAATCTGAGAAAAGCGGTAGGTAAGCGGAGGACTGCCGCGTTCAAGAGGACTTTCCTATGCTGTTCCCCAAAAAGACAACGCCCGGCGGGTGCCGGGCGTTGTCTTTAGGACACGGCCTGACTCAGCCGGCACCGCCGCCCACAGTGGCGGAACGGTAGGTGAGGCTGGCCTTGAGGAAGTCGCGGTTCATGCGGGCGATGTTTTCCATCTTGATGCCCTTGGGGCAGGCGATCTCGCACTCGCCGTGGTTGGTGCAGGTGCCGAACCCCTCGGCATCCATCTGGGCGATCATGTCGCGAACGCGACTGTAGCGCTCAGGCTGGCCCTGGGGCAGCTGGCCCAGGTGATTGATCTTCGCGGACACAAAAAGCATGGCGCTGGCGTTGGGGCAGGCGGCCACGCAGGCGCCGCAGCCGATGCAGGCAGCGGCATCCATGGCGAGCTCGGCGTTCTCCTTGGGGACCGGCAGGGCGTTGGCATCCTGGGGGGAGCCCGTGGGCACGCTGATGAAGCCGCCGACGGCGATGATGCGGTCGAAGGCGGTCCGATCCACCATCAGATCCCTCAGGATGGGGAAGGCTTCTGCGCGCCAGGGCTCGAGGGTGATGCTCTCGCCGTCCTGGAAGCTGCGCATGTGCAACTGGCAGGTGGTGGTGCGCTCCTTGGGGCCGTGGGGGCGGCCGTTGATGACCATGCTGCAGGTGCCGCAGATGCCTTCGCGGCAGTCGTGGTCGAAGGTGATGGGGTCCTCGCCCTTGCGGATGAGGCCTTCGTTGACGACGTCCAACATCTCCAGGAAGGACATGTCAGGACTGACGTTCTCGGCGGGATACTCCACGAACTTGCCGTCGCA
>CAIMQW010000113.1 GCA_903843705.1 uncultured Holophagaceae bacterium
ATGAACATGTCCATGAATTTAGGCTACATTTCAGCGAATGCAAGAGCCTAAATACATATTACATGGCTACGTTTTGGCATACACTTTGCACCAAACCCAACACTGACGCGCATCCTCAGCGTTCTACGCTAAAAACTTCGGTCGTGTGGTTTGAAGCCCTGGAGGCCAGCGGTCTCGCGGATGCGCTTCCAGACCTTTCCGAAACCGTTGAACGGCCGATCCATCAGGCGGCCGGGGAAGATGAACCTCGAGATACGCTCTTCGGCCCGGCGCCGGAGGATGTCCTGGAGGTGGCTGTTCAGGGGTAAGAGCTTGTCTCCATCCGCGTCAGTCTTGTGTTCAGCGAAGCGCATGACCCCTGTCTTGAGGTCTACATCTTTCCAGGTGAGGTTGGCGGCCTCGCCGCGGCGCAAGCCTGAGAGGGTGATGAAACGGATCAGGTCGGCGTTGGCTTCCGTGAGTTCATCGCCTTCCACGAGGGTCTTCAGGGCGCTGTCAAGGGCCTGGAGGTGGGTGGAACTGAATACGACTTTCCGGGCCTTCTCTCGTCCACGCTCTAGCTTTCGGCAAGGGTTCGACCCGTCGGTGCGCCAGCCTTCCCGTTCCGCGATATTGAAGAGTTTGGAGAGGGTGGCCGCCATGCGGTTGGCCTGCACGGGGGTCTGTGCTTCTACTTTCCGGTAGAGCGTCTTGATGTCGTCGTAGGCCAGGTCCTTCAGGAGCCGGTTCCCGATCCCAGGAAGGATTTTGGTGCGGATGATGCTCTCGTAGCTTTCCCTGGTGGAGGGCTTGAGCCGCAGGGCGTAGTCCGCTCGCCAGAGCTCCACCAGGTTGGCCATGGTCAGGGATGATCGTTCAGCCTTCAGCGTCGCGCGCACATCGTGGCCGGTCTCGTGCAGCTTGCGGAGAGCTTGGGCCTTCTCGCGGGCGGAATCTGTTGACCAGGCCCCGAATGTGCCGATGGTGGCCGAGACCTTCTGGCCATTGTTTCGCTGGAAGCAGACCCCGAAGGATTTCGAGCCGTTCGGTGTGACCTGCAAGAGGAATCCAGGTACATGGCTGTCCCAGACTCGATACAGCTTCCCGGTGGTCTTGAAGTTCTTTACACGCGTGTCTGTGAGGCCGACGCGTGACCTGGTCCGACGGGGTTCTGCGAGGTGCTCCATGGGGGCCTACTTTCGTTACTCTAGCGTTCCTCTACCAAACCAATTTCGCACGAATTCGCCCTACTTCGTAGAAAATTGAATATGGTTCATGGCGAACCATATTAAGAGTTCCGCGAAGTTCTACGAAGTTATAAAACCTTGATTGAAAATCCATGTGTCGGCGGTTCGATTCCGTCTCCAGGCACCAACATGGAAATGGCCCCCGTTTTGGGGGCCATTTCCATGTTGGAAGAGACGGGATCGAAGTCACTGCAATCTTAGGGCGCGTTTCGGAGGCTGGAGCACGCACTGCGTGCGGAAGCCGAAGGCGCCCTTAGATTGCGTGCGGCCCGGCGGAGGTGCGCAGCACCGGGGGAGGGGATTCCGTCTCCAGGCACCAAAGTCAAAACGGGCCCATTTCGGGCCCGTTTTGACTTTGGCAGAGACGGGATCGAAGTCGAGGCTCCGCTTCCGAGAGTCGGAGGCGATCGGGAGAGCGGCCCCCACCTACTGCGAAAACGCCTTCACGCCCTTCAGCTCGATGTAGCTCGGGGAGAGCAGCGTGCCGTCGTTCTGGGCGCGGATCTTGATGTAGCGGCTGGTGAAGGGGGTCATGGTGAAGGTGGTCGGCGAGGTGACAGTGGTGCTGGCGTTGGTAGCGCCCGCCCCCACGGCGCCGCCGCCCCGGAGCACCCAGCCAGCATCTGTGTTGGTGGGTGGCGTGGCACTGGTGCTGGGGTGACTGTAGAAGTAGGCGTGGGTGGTCTTGCCATCCGAGAACATCTGGAACACCACGAAGCGGGCCAGGGTGCGCACCTGCTGCATGTCCACCACCAGCTCACCCGCCGGGATAGCCGAGGCAGAACTACCGGTAGACCAGGTGCTGCCTTCCCCAGTCCCCGTCTGGTACCAGGTGGTGGGGTCGTCCAGGTTGCCGCCATGCTCGTAGATCGCCTGGGGGGCCTGCCAGCTGCCGGTCCAGGTCTCCAGGGAGGAGGTGTAGTTGCTGGCGCCGTTGAGCGCGGAGATGGAGGTGACGAAGGCCCGGCGGTTGGCGGGGTCGCTGGTGGGGGCACCCCGCAGCCAGTTCGTGAGGGTGGGCAGGCTGACCGGGACAGTGATGATGATCTGGCCGTGGCCGGTGTTGGTGACGGCGGAGCTCGGGTTGGTGCCGCCGTTGTAGGAGCCGCCGCCACCGCCGGTGCCAGCAGGACAGCCGTCCGTGCCGCCGCCGCCGCTGTAGCCGCCCCCCGCGCCCGCTGCCGCGTAGCCCGCCCCGCCCCCACCGCCGAAGCCGCCGGGGGCCGACGACCAGGTCGCACAGGCGGAGCTGGTGGACGACGCGCCGCCGGCGCCGCCATTGAGGAAGGAGATGCCAGGGCCGGAGATGGAGGCCCCGCCATCGCTGCCAGAGGCGACGCCATTGCCGGAGAAGCCCCCGCCGCCCCCCGTCAGCCGCCCGGCGCCGCCACCGGCACCCCCGCTGCCGCCGGCGGCATTGCCGGTGCGGCCGGGGTCATAGCCGGTGTTTCCGGTGGTGGTGAGGGAGGCATTGGCCGCGGCGGCGCTGTAGTTGGTGCCGGCCCCACCCCCGCCCCCAGCCACCAGCAGGGCCGCATTGGCCGCAGTGGCCACGAAGCTGCCGCCACCCCCAGAGGCCGAGTCCAGGTGGTTGGTGCCGGCGCCGCCCACCAGGAGGTTGAGCACTGATCCGCCGGTGACCGTGAAGGTCCCGGTCACCACCGCCCCCAGACCGCCCGCATTGCCGGGGGTGGTGGCGCTCCCGCCCTGCGCGCCCTTGGCCGTGATGACGATGCTGGTGGCCCCGTAGGGCACCGTGTAGGTGGTCTTGGCGCCGGTGTAGTTGAAGGTGGTGGTGACCGACCCGGTAGCGGCCGACTTCAGGGTGCCCGTGTGGTGGATCAGGGTCTGGGCAGAGGTGGGCAGTCCGACCAGGAGGACACTCAGTGCCACAGCTGTATGAAGGCGTTTCATCGCAGCCCCTTGCCAGCCCTCGAAAGGGCCGCGCATCGCAAGGGTGGCAGGGTGGCGGCTTTCATAGCGCGCAATCAGAAGGTGATGACGAGGAACCCGTTGCCGGACCTCAGGCCGCTGGTCAGGGAGGTACCACTGGTGGTGAAGGGAGCCACCCCGCCGGTGTAGCCTGACCCGCCGCCGCCGCCGCTATTGCTGCCCAAACCACCGCCGTAGTAGCCGCCGCCACCGCCGCTGAGGCGGGTGTCCAAGGCCGCGAACAGGGCTTGGGTCGCAGAGCCCCCTAGGCCCAGTGCGCCGGAGCCACCCGCGCCACCGGTACCCCCGGCGCTCTGGGTGCCACCAGCCCCCGTAACGGTCGTGCTGGCGACGGTGGCGCCGCTGCTCCCGGTGGTGCCGCCACCGGCGCCGCCGGCGCTCGCGTTGTAGTCATCGCAGCCGCCCCCGCCGCCGGCCACCACGATGCGGTTGGCGAGCCCGTTCCCGCCCAGGCGGACATCGGTGGCCCCGCCGCCAGAGGTGGTGGTGTTGCTGGCCGCACGGATCGCACCGGCACCCCCGCCATTGAAGGTGGGCGCTCCGGCCGTGTTCAGGGTGGCGGCGCTGAGTGCGCCCTGCTGGCCCACATAGGCAGAGGCCGTATCGCCGGGCGTGACGGCCACCAGGGCCTTGGCATAGCCGCCCTTGCCGCCGAGGGTGGTGCCGACATCGCCCCCCTGGGCGCCCCAGCACTCCACCTGGAGCTGGGTCACGCTGGTGGGCACGGTCAAGGTCTGGGCGGCGCCGGTGTAGCCGTAGGCCACCACACCCCTCTGTGTCCCGTAGGCCGTGCCGGCGCCATTGGTGGCATAGGCCCGCACATAGTAGAGGGTGCCTGTGGTCAGCCCCGAGAGGGTGCTGGTGAAGGCGCCGGAGGCCGTGGCCCCCGTGGTCTTGCTGTTGGCGACGGTGGGATTGGGGGAGGTGTTCCAGCAGACGCCGCTGGCGGTGATGGTGGTCCCACCGGGGGAGGTGATGGTGCCCCCCGAGGCCGCGCCCGTGCCGGTGGCCGCCGTGATCGCCGTGGTGGTGAGGGTGGGCAGCAGGGCGTTCAGGTCCATGTGGGCCCCCGCGATCACTTTCCAGCTGGTGCCGGTGGCGTTCCCGATAAAGACATAGCTCTGGTTCTGGGCCAGGGTGTAGCTCAGCAGGGCCGTGGAGGCATTGGCGATCATGCTCTGACCGTCGAGGCGGTTGTGGACGCCCACCCGCATCTCGATGACGCTGAGGCTCCCCAGGAACAGCGCGGGGTTGAACAGCGCCAGCTCCACGACGATGTTTGGGGAGCCTGCGGTGCCACCGGTTGTGGCGGTACCTTCGTAGCGGATCTTGAGGCTACTGGCACTGGCGAGGCTGGAGACCCGCTGGTAGCTGTTGTCGGCGGACCCGAACATCAGCTTGGGGTAGGGCGGATTCGAGGCACCAAGGCTGCTATAGGCGCTAGAGCCGCCGCCGAAGGTGATGTAGCTGTTGGAGCCCAGGTAGGTGGTGGTGTAGCCCGTGCCCGCCATGTAGAAGGTGAAGGGGATGGCGATACCCATGTTGCTGTCGTCGACGTTGCTGTTGAACAGGTCGCTCCAGCCGCTGGCCGGGAAGGTGCCTGCGCCGTTGACCCCATAGACCGGGGCCGCGTAGCCCGGCACGGACGGGTAGGTGGACGCGATGGTCCTCATCATCCCCGTCCGCTGGATCATGGTCTGGGCGGACGCCACGGACCCGCCCAGCAGGCCCAGGAGGCCGAGGGCGAAGGCCGCAAGCGTTCGGGCCAGGCGTTGCATCTAGTTCATATCCCCGAAGGCCATCCAGGTGTTCGCCGCCACCACGATGAGGGTGACGCC
>CAIMQW010000114.1 GCA_903843705.1 uncultured Holophagaceae bacterium
TCCACACCAGGCCCGCTGACCAATCTTTGTGACGGCTTTAACCAAGACACGACCGGCCTTCCACCGAGGCCTTCCACTCCTAGCATCCTACCTTTTCATCCCAACCCGCGCGCCGGTAGGCCGGCATGGGATCTTTGTGGTAAGAAATGCATTTTCTTTCATCCCCTTCATCCCCTCCATCCCTGTTCTAAAAAAGCAGTTTTGACCGGGATAAAGGGGATGAAGGGGATGGCATCGGCCTGTCTTCGGTAGAATTCCCTGTGGATGCCTGGGGTTCACCCTGCGGTAGCCAACCTCTCCTGGAGTGTTCATGCCCGCCTACCGCTCGCTGACTTCGACCCATGGCCGTAACATGGCGGGGGCTCGGGCCCTGTGGCGGGCCACGGGCGTCAAGGAAGGCGACTTCGGCAAGCCCATCATCGCGGTGGTGAACTCCTTCACCCAGTTCGTGCCGGGGCATGTACACCTGATGGAGCTGGGTCAACTGGTGGCCCGCGAGATTGAGGCGGCCGGGGGCATTGCGAAGGAGTTCAACACCATCGCCATCGATGACGGCATCGCCATGGGCCACGACGGCATGCTCTACTCGCTGCCCTCCCGGGACCTCATCGCCGACTCGGTCGAATACATGGTCAACGCCCACTGCGCCGACGCCATGGTCTGCATCTCCAACTGCGACAAGATCACGCCGGGCATGCTCATGGCATCGCTGCGGGTGAACATCCCCACCATCTTCGTGTCCGGCGGGCCCATGGAGGCGGGCAAGGTCCAGTGGCGGGGCAAGACCATCGCGGTGGACCTCATCGACGCCATGATCAAGGCCGGCGACAGCAAGGTCACGGACGCTGAGGTGGACAGCTTCGAGCGCTCGGCCTGTCCCACCTGCGGCTCCTGCTCGGGCATGTTCACCGCCAACTCCATGAACTGCCTGACCGAGGCCCTGGGTCTGGCGCTCCCGGGCAACGGCACCGTGGTTGCCACGCACGCGGACCGCAAGCGGCTCTTCCTCGAGGCGGGCCGCGGCATTGTGGAGCTGTGCCGCCGCTGGTACGAGCAGAACGACGCCTCGGTGCTGCCCCGGGGCATCGCCACCCTGGCCGCCTTCGAGAACGCCATGGCCCTGGATGTGGCCATGGGTGGCTCCACCAACACCGTGCTGCACCTGCTGGCCGCGGCCCAGGAGGCTGGCGTCAGCTTCACCATGGCCGACCTGGACCGCATCTCGCGCAAGGTGCCCTGCCTCTGCAAGGTGGCCCCGGCCACCCAGGACTACCACGTGGAGGATGTCCACCGCGCCGGGGGCATCTTCGGCATCCTGGGCGAGCTGGACCGGGCGGGGCTGCTGCACCGCGAGGCCTCGACCGTGCATGCGCCGACCCTCGGCGCAGCCATCGACCACTGGGATGTCATCCGCACCAGGGCCCCGGAGGTCCATGACTTCTTCCGGGCCGCCCCGGGCGGGGTGCCGACCCAGGAGGCCTTTTCCCAGGACCGGCGCTACCCGGAGCTGGACCTGGACCGCGCCCAGGGCTGCATCCGCGACTCCGCCAACGCCTACACCCGCGAGGGCGGTCTGGCGGTGCTCTACGGCAACATCGCCGTCGACGGCTGCATCGTGAAGACCGCCGGAGTGGATGCCAGCGTCTGGCAGTTCTCGGGCCGCGCCCGCGTCTTCGAGAGCCAGGACGCGGCCGTAATGGGCATCCTCGGCGACACCATCGTCGCAGGGGACGTGCTGGTCATCCGCTACGAAGGCCCCAAGGGCGGGCCGGGCATGCAGGAGATGCTCTACCCCACCTCGTACCTCAAGTCGAAGGGGCTCGGCAAGGCCTGCGCCCTTCTCACGGACGGCCGCTTCTCCGGCGGCACCTCGGGCCTGTCCATCGGCCACGCATCGCCGGAGGCCGCGGACGGTGGCGCCATCGGCCTGGTGAAGGAGGGTGACACCATCGAGATCGACATACCCGCCCGCAGCATCCGTCTGGCCGTGAGTGATGACGAGCTGACCCGCCGCCGTGCGGCCATGGAAGCCAAGGGCGATGCCGCCTGGCAGCCCACCAAGCTCCGCGCCCGCAAGGTGTCCGCGGCCCTGCAGGCCTACGCCCTCATGGCCACCAGCGCCGACCGCGGCGCCGTCCGCGACGTCAACCAGATCCGGCGTAGGTAGCGGCTGAATAAGAACTACTCTCGCGGAGAATGGACGAAAAAGCGGAGGGCCGCGGAGGAAAACAGTTCTCTGCGAACCTCTGTTTTCCTCTGCGAGAGTAGTTCTCTTTTTTTCTTCAGCCCTTGAGCGCTGAGATGAGGGTATCGGCGAGGGGTCGGATGCGGCCTGGTTCGCTGAGGTAGGCGCCTCTTGCGGCGACGAGGCGGGCGCTGGAGCGGCCTAGGACGGCGGTCTCCACGAGGCCGTGGGCCTTGAGGGTGCCGCCGGTCTGAACCAGATCCACGATGGCGTCCGCCAGGCCCAGCAGGGGCGCCAGCTCGGCGCTGCTGCTGAGGGGCACCAGCTCGGCGGTGAGGCCTTCGCGGGTGAGCCAGGCCTCGGTGGCCCGGGGGAACTTGGTGGCCAAGCGCAGGTGAGGCTTGGCGCGTAGCTCGTCGAGGGAGACCCCGGCCAGAGCGCAGAGCGACAGGCGGCAGGCGCCGAAGCCCAGGTCCGCCAGCTCCAGCAGATCCATATCCATCTCATCCAGGGTGTCCGAGCCCACGATTCCCAGGGATGCGACGCCGGCGGCCACGTAGCGGGGCAGGTCCGCGCCCTTGAGCAGCAGGGCCGATACGCCGGGCGTGGCGGTGGGGATGCGCAGCACCCGGGACTTCAGGGCCTGGGCGTCCAGGGCCAGGGGCGTGCCGGCGAGCAGGGGGACGAACTCGTCTCCGAGGCGGCCCTTGGGGAAGGCGATAAGGATGGCCGGTGCGTTCATCAGGGCTGCTCGAAGAGGTCGGGCCGGGTCTCGGCCAGGTCCAGAAGGCGGGACAGGCGCACGCAAAAGCCCGCGGCCTTCCAGGGGCGGCCGAGGCCGGGGAAGAGGCGGTCGTAGCGGCCGCCAGCGGCCAGCTCCTGCTGGGCCCCCGGCGCCCAGAGGCGCAGGGTGGGGCCGGTGTAGAAGTCCAGACCGGCCACATCGGCCAGGTCCACCCGCAGCTCCAGGTTGGCCGGGAGGATGGGCAGCAGGGCCTGGAGGGCGCGGTCCATGTGGTCCACTTCCTCCTGCAGCAGCTCGGCGTAGGGGCTGGCGCTGAGGGCGCCGAGGCTGGCGGGGCCATCCAGCTCGGACAGCAGGGCCTTGGCATGGGCCGAGAGCCGGGCGGCGGAAGGGTGACCTTCCAGGGCCTGGGCCACGCGGTGCGGGGCCCGGCGGGAGAGGGCCGCCACCACCTCGGCGGCCAGCTCGGGCGAGAGTCCCTCGGCTTCCAGGGGGCGCCGCACCAGGGCCGCGTTGCCCATGTGCAGGATGGCGCTCTTCAGGCCCAGGATGCCGGGGATGGCCATCAGCAGCTGGGCCAGCTCCACATCGGCCTCGGTGGAGGACTGGCCTTCGGGGGTGATGCGCTCGCAGCCCACCTCGAAGCGCTCCACGGCTTCCCAGGGCTGCACGGGCCGGCGGAAGACGGCGCCCGCGTAGGAGACGCGGTCCGGCGGCTCCGGAAAGCTCCGGGCCAGCAGGCCCGCCAGGGCCATGGTGAAGTCCCAGCGCAGGGCCACTAGGTCGTCGCCGTCGAAGAAGCGAAGGGCGCCGTCGGGCACGGTGTCCCGCAGCACCAGCGAGGGGTGGAGCTCGCGGTAGCCGTGGGCGGCGAGCAGGCCCATGAGGGCGTCCTCCCAGCGGCGCAGCCGCCCGGCGGGGCCGAAGAGCAGGTCAGGGAAGTGCGGCGTGCGGACGGGCATCAGGCGGGCCCTCCGGTGCGGTCGGCGTGGCGCTGCTGGAGCACTGCAACCACGTCCAGCAGGCTCGCGCCCTTGGCCAGCAACAGCATGTCCAGGTGGAAGATCAGGTCCGCAGCCTCGCCCAGGAAGTCCTCGCGGTCGTCGTTCTTGGCGGCGATGACCACTTCCCCGGCTTCCTCCACCACCTTCTTGGCGATGCGGTCGAGGCCCTGGGCGAAGAGCTTCTGCGTGTAGCTGCCCTTGAGGTCCACTGCGGCCTGGCGCGAGCGCAGCAGTTCCTCCAGGCGGCCCAGCCAAGGCAGGGTGGCGGGCCAGGCTTCCCCGTCGAAGCAACTGGCAGTGCCGCGGTGGCAGGTGGGGCCTTCGGGCTCGGCGAGAATGAGCAGGGCATCCGCGTCGCAGTCGGGACGGATCTGGAGGAGCTTGAGCCGGTTGCCGCTGCTCTCGCCCTTCACCCACAGCGCCTGCCGGGAGCGACTCCAGAAGGTGACGAAGCCCGTGTCGAGGGTGAGCTGCAGGGCCTCGCGGTTGAGCCAGGCCACCATGCGCACCTCGCCGCTGGGGCTCTGCACGATGCCGGGAATGAGGCCGTCGGGGTCGAAGGTGAGGCTGTTCAGGTCCATGTCAGATCCGTATGGAAAGGTCGTGCTCGGCCAGGTAGGCCTTGAGGCGGGGAATCGGCAGGAGGTTCTCGTGGAACAGGGTGGCGGCCAGGACCGCGTCGGCTCCGTGCTCCAGGGCCTCGAGGAAGTGGACCTCGCGGCCCGCCCCGCCTGAGGCGATGAGGGGAATGGGCAGCTCCGAGGCCCAGTCCAGCAGGGGCAGGTCGAAGCCGTCCCCGGTGCCATCGCGGTCCATGGAGGTGAGCAAGATCTCGCCAGCGCCAAGCTCGTTGAGCTCCCAGAGCCAGTCCTTGGCGGAGCGGGCTGTGGGCTCAGTGCCGCCCTTGAGATACACGCGCCAGCCCAGTTCGGGGTCGCGCTTCACGTCCACGGCGGCCACCACGCACTGGCGGCCAAAGGCGTCGGCCAGCTCCGTGACCAAGGCCGGGCGCAGGGAGGCAGCGCTGTTCACGGCCACCTTGTCGGCCCCGGCGCGCAGCAGGCTGCGGGCGTCTTCCACCTTCGAGACGCCGCCGCCCACGGTGAAGGGGATGCTCAGCTCGTGGGCCACGTCGCGCACCCAGGATTCCCGGGTGCCGCGCTGCTCCAGGGAGGCGGAGATGTCGAGGAAGACCAGCTCGTCAGCGCTCTCGGCGTCATAGCGTCGGGCCAGCTCGACGGGGTGCCCGATGTCACGCAGCCCCTTGAACTGGACGCCCTTCACGACGCGGCCCTGCTTGACATCCAGGCAGGGGATGACGCGCTTGGCGGGCATCAGGCCTCCCCTTCCAGGGCCGCGCGGGTGCGTGGGTCCTCGAGGGAGATGAAGCCTTCCAGGAGGGCCTTGCCGCTGATGGTGCCCACCACGCCGGGGATGCCCTTCAGCGGCTCCAGGTCCGAGAGTTCCTTGAGGCCGCCGGAGGCCTGCACCTGAAAGCCCTCCTTGGCCACAAAGGCCGCCGCTTCCAGGCCAGGACCTTCCAGGGTGCCATCCCGGCTCACGTCGGTAACCAGGGCGCGCCTGAAGCCGAGGCTGAGCAGGGCTTTGAAGGCATCCACCGAGGCGATGGCGCTGGGCGACTGCCAGCCCCGGGTGACGATGCGCTCGCCCTTGAGATCCAGGGCGGCGATGACGTGGTTTCGGGAGAGGCCGGCCAGGGCCGTGGGGTTCTCCACGGCCAGGGTGCCCACCACCGCGTCGAAGCCTAGGGCCAGGATCGACTCCACGGTGCGGCGATCGCGCAGGCCGCCGCCCAGCTGGAAGCGGACCTCCGGGAACCGCGCGGGGAAGGCCATGAAGGCGCCCTGCCGTGTCTTGCCGAAGGCGCCGTCAAGGTCCACCAGGTGGATGCGGCGGGCCCCGGCTTCCATGAGGCGCTCGATCCAGGCCTCGGGTTCGAGATCGTAGAAGGTGGCCTGGCGGGGATCGCCGTGGCGCAGCCGCACCAGGCGGCCCTGCATCAGGTCGAGGCTGGGGATCAGTTGCATGTTTCCTCCGGCACGGGCGCACGGGCGCCCATCCAGGTGAGGGCGGACTGGAGCAGCAGCAGGCCGGGGCGGCCCGACTTCTCCGGGTGAGGCTGGAAGCCCATGACCATGCCCCGGGCCTCGATGGCGGCGAAGGGGCGGCCGTGGTCGGCCAGATAGACCGACTCGGTGGAGGGCTCCAGGGCATAGCTGTGGACGAAGTAGAGCCAGGCTCCCTTGGGATCAGGCAAGGCGGGGTGGGCCATGTGCTGGCGTACCTGGCTCCAGCCCATGTGCGGCACCTTCACGCCGGGGCCGAGGCGCCGGACGATGCCGGGAATGAGGCCCAGGCCCTCAGCCCGGGGGGCCTCCTCGCTGCCCTCGGCCAGCAGCTGCAGGCCCAGGCAGATGCCCAGCAGGGGACGGCCCTCGGCGACCAGGTTTGGCAGTGCCCGCCACCAGCCCCGCTCGGCCAGGGAGCGCTGTGCCGCTTCGAAGTGGCCCACGCCGGGCAGGATGATGGGGCCTGCGGATGCGGCCTGTTCGGGCGTGGCGGCCCGCCGGTGGACGAGGCCCAGGCGGTCCAGGGCCCCTTCCAGCGAAGCCAAGTTGCCGGCGTCGTAGTCGATCAGGGTGATGGTCGGCGTGGCGCTCATTCCGAGAGGGTCCCCTTGGTGGACGGCACGCCGCCGCCGGTGATGCGGGTGGCGTCGCGCAGGGCCCGGGCCAGGGCCTTGAACAGGGCCTCGACCTTGTGGTGGGTGTTCACGCCGCGAAGCAGATCCGCCTGAATGCAGAGCCCGCCGCGCATGGCCAGGGCCACAAAGAACTCCCGGACCATTTCCACCTGGAAGCCGTCGCCGAGGATGATGGGCGGCAGGTCCGCGTGGAACTCGCACCAGGGACGGCCGGAGAGGTCGACGACCACCCGGGCCAGGGCCTCATCCAGAGGCACGTAGGCGTGGGCGAAGCGGGCCAGACCCGCGTGATCGCCCAGGGCTTCCTTGAGCGCGTCGCCCAGGCAGAGGCCCACGTCCTCCACCAGGTGGTGGCTGTCCACGGGCAGGTCCCCGGAGGCCTCGACCTGGAGGCCGAAGCCGCCGTGCTTGGCGATCTGCATCAGCATGTGGTCGAAGTAGCCCAGGCCCGTGCGGATGCGGACCTCGCCGCCATCCAGGTCCAGGCTCAGCTGGATGCTGGTCTCGCCGGTGACGCGATAGAGGGACGTGGACCTCATGGCAACTCCTGAAGCAGTTGAAGCAGGGTTTCGCATTGCAAATCTTCCAGGGCGGCGAAGCGGGTGCGGTCGGGACCCACGGCCCCGAAGCGCCAGGATACTTCGGGACGGAGCACGGCGGCGGCCCGGAGGCAGCGGGCGTCGTCCACGGTGTCGCCCACGAAGACGATTTCCTCGGCCCGGAAGGCGTCGGCCAGTTGGAGGAGCCCGGCGGGTTCGGGCTTCCGGAGGTGCGGTGCGGCGTCGCACACCGCGGGCAGGCTGTAGTCCAGCACCTGCCAGGCCAGCACCAGCTCCTCGGGTGGGCGGCCCGTGAGCACGGCCAGCTCCCAGCCCGGGGCCTGCAGCTGGGTAAGGCTTGCAAGGGGCCGCTCCAGGCGGATGGTGTCGGCGTAGTGCTTCTGTACCACGACCTGGGCGACGGGCTCCAGGGCCTGCAGGCGGGCCTCCAGCTCCGGGAAGCCCCGGCCCGTGGCGGCTTCCACCAAACCCTGCAGGTCCACGTCCCCGTGGACTTCGGCCAGGGCCAGGGCGCCGGCTGCGAGGCGGAAGTCATTGTTGAATCCCCCCGCCCGCTTGAAGGCGCGGTAGCTGGCATCGGACCAGGGCAGGGCCGGGCGCAGCTCGGCCAGGGCCCGGGCCACGGCTTCCAGGAAGCTGCGGTCCGCGTCGATGAGCACGCCGTCGATGTCCAGCACGAGCAGGCGCCGCCGGGGCCGGGGGGCGGGGTCAGGCAGGACCGCTCCCAGCGCCGCCGCCACCCGCGCGGTGTCGGCTTCGGTGCCCAGGCTCACCCGGGCCGCGTCGGCGCCGGGCAGGCAGCGCACCTTGATGCCGACGGGCTCCAGCAGGGGGCTGGGGTTCGGGGTCACGTGCAGGAAGTTGCCAGCGCTGGGAGCCGCGCGGTGGGTGGTCAGCGCGGTGGCGAAGCGGTCACGGCGCTCGGGCAGGGCCCGCACCGCCGACTCGAAGGCCGGGGCGAAGTCCAGGGCCACATCCAGGGCCTCAAGGCTGGCGGAGGGAATGGAATAGGGCAGCTGCAGCGCGGCGAGGCGGCCGATGAGGGCGGGAGCGCCCACCAGGTAGCCAAGGCGCCAGGCCGCGGAGGCCAGGGCCTTGCTGAAGGTCCGCAACAGCACCAGGTTCGGATAGCGGTCCACGGCTAGGCGGTGGGTGGCAGGGGCGAACTCCGCGTAGGCCTCGTCGAGCACCACCAGCGGGGGATTCGGCCGAGCGGCGGCGGCCTCCAGCAGCGGCTCCAGCTCTGCCGGGGAGAGCCAGGCACCGGTCGGATTGTTGGGCAGGGTGAGCCAGAGCTGGCGGCAGTCGAGGGCTTGGAACCAGGGCTCCAGGGGGAAGCCCGTGCCCTGGGGAACCAGGCGCACCCGGCCGCCGTGGCGGCGCGCCAGCAGGGGATAGAGGCTGAAGCCGGGATCCGGGATGGCGACGGTGTCTCCCGAGGCGAGGCCCGCCAGGGCCACTAGGTCCAGCAGGGCGCCACTGGAGGGGCCCAGCAGAAGCCCCCCCGCCGGAGCCCCCAGGCGCTGGCGGAGCCGCTCGGTGAGCTCGCCCTGGCGCTCGGGGTAGACGTTGAAGGGTAGGGTCTGGAGCCGCGCCAGCAGGGCTTCCCGGGCAGTCTCAGGCCAGTCTGTGGGCAGCTCATTCATGTGCAGCCGCAGGCCCGCCGACGGTTCAGGCGGCCGCTGGTAGGCGGGCAGGTCGGCGAGATCAGGGCGGAGGTGGGGCATGGGGACTCAAGAGAAGGGTAGGAGGGTTCCAGGCCTTCAGGCCGGGAGAAGCGCGGGCACTCGGCAGGAGCAGGCGCGGCGCCTAGGGGCGGCGGTGGGCGCGGAGGCCTGCGCTGCGACCGTGGTGGGTGAGGCCCTCGGCCTCGGCGAGGCGCTGGACCCAGGGGGCCATGGCGGCGGCGTCACCCGCCGAGAGCCGCAGCAGGCTCTGGCGCTTGAGGAAGGTGGCCACGCCCAGGGGACTGGTGTAGCGGGCGCTGCGGTCCGTGGGCAGCACGTGGTTGGGACCGGCACCGTAGTCGCCGAAGGCTTCGGCGCTGGCGTCACCGATGAAGACGGCGCCCGCGGTGGTCAGGTCCGGCAGCCAGGCCTCGGGATCGCGGACGCAGAGCTCGAGGTGCTCGGGCGCCCAGGCCTGGGCTACGGCCACGGCCAGTTCCCGGGCCGCGCAGACCAGCCGCCCGTGGGCCGCGAGGCTCTGCTCGAGGATCTCCCGCCGGGGCGAGGCTGCCACCCGGGCCTGCAGCTCGAGGGCCACGGCTTCCAGCAAGGTTCGATCGGAGCTTATAAGAACGGCGGCGGCGTCGGGGTCGTGCTCGGCCTGGGCCAGCAGGTCCTCGGCCAGCCAGGCGGGGTCGGCGCTGGCGTCGGCCAGCACCAGCAGCTCCGTGGGGCCTGCCAGGGCGTCGATGCCGCAGGTGCCGATGAGCTGCCGCTTGGCCTCGGCCACAAAGCGGTTGCCGGGGCCCGCGATGAGGTCCACAGCGGGCTCGCCGTAGGCCAGCCAGCCCAGGGCCTGAGCGCCGCCGAAGGGGTAGAGCTCCGTGAGACCCAGCTCCGCCGCGCAGGCCAGGACCAGGGGATCCACTCCCCAGGCGCCGGGCAGGGTGGCCTGGGGCTTGGGCGGCGTGACACCCACGATGCGGTGCACCCCGGCCACCTGGGCCGGGATGACGGTCATGGCCAGGGTGGAGGGGTAGAAGGCCCGGCCCCCGGGGATGTAGACGCCGGCCGCCTGCATGGGGCACCAGCGCTCGCCCACGGTGCCGCCCTGGGGCAGGGGCAGCTCCAGGTCGCGCAGACAGCCGCGCTGGCCTTCGGCGAAGCGCCGCACGTTGCCGATCATCTCCCGCAGGGCGGCCATGAGATCCGGCTGGCGCTGGTCCAGGTCGGCGCGGGCGGCTTCCAGGGCCGAGCCCGGGATCTGCAGGGCGGACGGCTCAAGGCTGACGCAGTCGAGCTTGCGGGTCCAGGCCAGCACCGCTGGCAGCCCGTCGCGACGCACGTCCGCCAGGATGGCCGCGACGGCCTTCCGCGTGTCTTCCTCCATCCCCGCATTCCGGCCCAGAGAGGCCACCCACCCCGGGACTTGGGCCCGGTCGATCAGGTTAGTGATTGGGATGAAGTAACACCTATACACCTCGGAGGTGAAGAGCTAAGTCTGCCCGATTCACGCCGGGAGCACAACCTGAAATACCGTGGGTCCGCTCAGGCGGGCTGGGCGACCAGGGGGTGGAAGAAGCGGCGCACGTTGGCGGGCTTGGCGTCTTCGGTCCACTCCCAGCAGGCGGGATTGGCCAGGATGGCCTGGGTGAGGGCGACGTGCAGGGCGTGGCCGGCGGCATGGGCCTCCACGAGACCCAGCAGCGGCGCACCCAGCAGGGCGAGATCACCGACGAGGTCCAGCATCTTGTGGCGGACGGCTTCGTCTTCGAAGCGCAGGGACTCGTTCAGGGGGCCATCGGCGCCAAAGACCACGGCGTTGTCGAGGCTGCCACCCAGCGCGAGGCCACGGGCACGCATCAGATCAATCTCCTGCTCCATGCAGAAGGTGCGGGCGGCGCTCAGCTCCCGGCGGTACTTCTCCGGGGTGAGGCTCAGCTCGCGGCTCTGGCGGCCCAGGGCGGGCACGGGGAAGTCGATGACATAGCGAAGGCGGAAGCCGTCAAAGGGCAGGACGCGGATCCAGCGGTCGCCGTTGCGGACCTCGACGGGTTGGGTGATCTTCAGGAAGCGGCGGCGGCCTTCCAGGGACTTGGAACCGGCCCGCAGGATGGCTTCGACCCAGGGGGCGGCGCTGCCGTCCAGGATGGGGAGTTCTTCGGCGTCCACTTCGATGCGGAGGTGCTCGACCTCCAGGCCCATGAGGGCGGACAGGAGGTGCTCCACGGTCTGGAGCCGCACGCCGTCCTTGACCAGGGTGGTGGCCAGGACCAGGTCACCGGCTAGCGCCGCCTTGGCGGGGATCTCGGTGCCTGTGGGCAGATGAACGAAGACCAGGCCCGAGGGCGCGGCCACGGGTACCAGGCGCACGGTGCAGGGCCGGTTGCCGTGCAGGCCGTGGCCCGAGATCGTGATCTCGCGGCTCAGGGTCTGGGGCGTGGCACTGCGGGGCATGAGAACCTCAGCAGGTTCCTTAGCCAATCTTATGCCAATATCTAAATCAAATTATTGCATGATTTAATTTAGATGTATCAAAAGAGAATTGTGGGGTTTGAACTACACAGTGTGGTTAGCGGGGGCGGGCCCGCTCCCAGTCTTCGGGGGTGGTCAGCTTCAGGTTGGAGCTGGGGCTGGGGATCAGTTTCACCGCCAGACCCAGGCGCTCCAGGAGCGCCACATCGTCGGTGCCTGTGAAACCGTCCCGCTCGGCGGCCTCGAAGACCCTCAGCCAGGTGGCGAGTCGGGCGATCTGGGGGGTCTGAGCCCGGAAGAACTCCTCCCGGGGCTCCGTGCCCAGCACCCGGCCGGTGCTATCCACCCGCTTGAGGGTGTCCGTGGAGGGCTCCCCTAGCAGGGTGCCATCGAACTGGTTCAGGGCTGCCAGGGCTTCCCAGAGCTGGGCTGTAGGCGGGAAGGGGCGCACGGCGTCATGGATCATCACTGGCGCGAGGGGCTGGTCCGGCAGGGAGAGGAGGGCGGCCCACACGGACTGCTGGCGAGAATCGCCGCCGGGGACCACGGTGCAGGGCACCCGGAAGGGCCAGCTGCGGGCTTCCTCGAGATGGGACTCGGGTACGGCCAGGGCGATCCCGGCCAGGGGGGGCATGCCCGGGGCCAGGAAGGCCTCCACCGTGACCTGGAGCAGGGGCCGGCCATCCCAGTCCCGAAACTGCTTGGGCACACCGCCCCCCATGCGCACGCCCCTGCCGCCGGCAGGGATCACCAGGAAGGGCCGGAGGGCCTCAGCGCTGACGGGTGATGAAGGGCTCGACACCACGGTCCTTGAGGAGCTTGGCGATCTGCTCGGCGGACTGCTCGGCGTCCTGGCGGCTGGTGAAGCTGCCCACCCGGACGCGCTTCACCGTCAGACCCCCGCGGGTGGTGACTCCCTGGAGGGAGACCTCGCCAAAGGTGTTTTCAAGTTCGTGCCTAAGTGCCTCGATATTCTTGGGATTGGAAAGTGCGGCCACCTGCACGACGTAGGGGTTAGCCTTGTCGAAGGCCGGATCCAGTGCCACGGGCAGGCCCATGGCATCCACGGTGCGGAGGCGGATGCGGGTGGTGCCGACACCCAGGAAGCCGAGTTCCTTGGCGCCGCGCATGGAGAGGTCGAGGATGCGGCCCTTTGTGAAGGGACCCCGGTCGTTCACCCGCAACACGGTGCGTTTGCGGTTTTCCAGGTTCTCCACTTCCACGAAGCTGCCCAGGGGCAGGGTGCGGTGGGCGCAGGTGAACTGCTCAGGATCGAAGATCTCGCCGTTGGCTGTGGGCCGCCCAGCAAAGCCGTCGTCAGCACCGCCATACCAGCTGGCCTGACCCTCTTCCATGTAGGGCTGACCCTCGGCAGCGCCGGGGCCGCGGGAACCCGCCGGCGTGGGTGCCCAGGCCACGGGAGGCCGGGTGCAGTGTAGGGTGAAGCTGAGCGCCACCAGCGCCGCCAAGCCAGGCATGGGCAGACGCATGATCCTGAGGAAGCCACCTTTCCCAAGTTCCACCGGCGTTGGAGGGTCAAAGGCGACCTGGATCTCGTGGATCCACGACACGCACGCCTGACTCCAATTGGTTGGATGGAAGAGGGACAGCATCGGACTCCACAAAGATCAGTCGGCCCAAAATTATAGGTCCAACTCGTATACATACACAGTATCGGCAATCGACCCCGTTTGTAAAGGATCGATAATCTCAATAGCCATATATCTAGCGATGGTCGCGTTTAGACTTATTGCCGATCGGGTATCTGGGCCACCCGGAAGGGCTTCGGCCGGTTCCCTTCGACCAGGAAGGGGGCGGGCAGACTCTGGGCCGCCGCCTTGGCCGCCGCTTCGGAGCCGTACGAGCCCAGGAAGATCTGGTAGCAGGTCCGCCCATCCCGCATCGCCATTGGCACGATGAACAGGTCCGGGTCCTGCTTGTTCAGCAGCTCTGCGGCCTGTTGAATGGTGCCTCCCTGGCAGGCGATCTCTAGGCGGAGCGTCCACCGACCCTGCAGGAGCTCCCGCTGGGCGGTGCCCTCGGCGATGGCCTGCTTCCAGTTGCCCTGGGCGATGGTCTGGAGCCGCTGGGACTTGGAGGCAGGGCCACTGGCCACGGGCGGGGCCGGCTTGGCGGGCTCCGGGGCGGCCTTAGGCGCCACGACCGGGGTCGGAGCGGGCTTGGAGGCTTCAGGCGCCGGTGCGGGCTTCGCGGCTTCGGGCGCCGGGTCTGCCGGAGCGGGCGCTGCGGGGGGTGGCGTGGGCTTGGGGACCGGGGCCGGTTCCTCCTTGGGCGCAGGGGCCGCTGCGGCCCGGGGGGCCCGGGACCACTTGTACCCGCCCCAGAGGCCCAGGCCGACCAGGGGAATGAGGAGGAAGAGCAGCCAGCTTCGCCGGGCCGGTGGCGCAGTATCGGCCTCGAGGGCGTCCGCAGCCGGAGGTTCTTCCAGGCCAACCTCGGCTTCATGCTGGATGGGCATGGCGGGCTCCGGCGGGGCCAGAGGTTCCGGTACCGTCAGGAGAGGCTCCTCGAGCTCATCCTCGGGGCCCAGGTTCGGGAGTTCCGGGGGCGCCAGGCTTACTTCCTGAGTGGTGTAGGGGGTGGAGGCGGGCTCGTCCATCGGCTGAGGCGCGGCGGGCGGTTCCTCCGCCAGCAGGGGCTCGGGGGCGGACTCCGGCTCAGGCAGGGCCGGGGAGATGGTTGTTTCCGCGGGTTCCAGGGCCCGCTCCAGGGCACTCCGGTCCAGGGGGGGCAGCTCATGGAGGCGCGCCCAGCCCATTTCCCGGAGGAACAGGATGAAGGCGCCCAGGCGGAAGGGTTCCACGCTGGTCTCCCGGCTCAGCTCCAGGAGGGTCCGGGTGCCGTCCAGGAGGCCCGGCAGCTTGGCCAGGTCCGCGGGCAGGGTGAAGTCCTGCAGGCGCCGGGTCTCCAGGACCACGACCTGGTTAAGGGGGCCCAGCTCTTCCAGCATGAGCTCCCGGTCGCTGAGGGCCAGCACCCCAGCCAGCAGCATGGCCGGCGTATCGAAGGGCAGGCGCACGGTGCGGGCGTCGAGTTCCCGGGCCTGGAAGGCAGGAGCCTCGACGGTGGCTGCGAGGCAGGTGCCGACCACGCGCTCCACCTGGCCCTTGGCCACGGCCAGCAGGTCCCGCTGGGTGATGAAGCCCATCTCGATGAGGTTCTTGCCGATGGACATGGCCGGGTTGAGGTTGGCCATGGCGTAGTCAAGCTGGGCCTGGGTGATCTTCCCCCGCTCCACCAGCAGGTGGGTGAGGCGATCCAGGGGGTCCGTGCTGGTGGCGAAGACGATGTCCCCGGCCTCCATATAGATTGTGCGCTTCGGCTCCTCGCCCAGAACCCAGAGTCCGGTAGACCGGGACCGCTGGCGTTCGAAGAGATCCTTCAGGGCAGGAAGACTCATGAGACCACCCATCGCTCTAACTTGAGTTTACCGACTTTGACCAGCAGGGACTGGCCCGGGACCAGCACCAGGCGCAGGGCTGGGTCCACGGCCTTGGTGCCGTCCAGGCTCACGGCACCCTGGCCGATGAGGCGCTCGGCCTCCTTGCGGCTGGCGGCCAGGCCCCGGTCCACCAGGAGGCGGGCCAGGGGCAGTGCCCCGTCGGTGGGGGCCATGGGGATCTCCGGGGCCTGCTCCTGGCTGCGCTCCGAGAAGCGGCGCACCCAGCGGTCCTGGGCCTCCTGGCCGGCGGCCTCGCCATGGAAGTCAGCCACAATGCGCCGGGCCAGGCCCTTCTTGGCATCCATGGGGTGGCCCTGCTTCAGGGCACCGATCTCTGGGGGCAGCAGGTCCGTGAGCAGCAGATACCAGTCCCACATGAGCTTGTCGCTGACGCTCATGGCCTTGCCGAACTGGGTGTCGGGGTCCTCCAGGAAGCCGATGTAGTTGCCCATGGACTTGGACATCTTCTCCACGCCGTCCAGGCCCACCAGCAGGGGCACCGTCAGCACCACCTGGGGCTTCTGGCCCGAGGCCTCCATGAGGATCCGGCCCTGCATGAGGTTGAACAGCTGGTCGTTGCCGCCCAGCTCCACGTCGGCCTCCAGGGCCACGCTGTCGTAGGCCTGGCTCATAGGGTAGAGCAGTTCGTGCATGGAGATGGGCTCGCGGGCCTCCAGGCGCTTGGCGAAGTCGTTGCGCTCCAGCATCTGCGCCAGGGTGAAGCGGGAGGCCAGGCGGATCCACTGCTCCCCCCGGAAGTCCCCGAACCACTCGCTGTTGAACCGGACCTTGGTCTTTTCGGGATCCAGGATCTTGAAGACCTGGTGCTTGTAGGTCTCGGCATTGGCCAGAACTTCCTCCCGCGTGAGGGGCGGGCGGGTGGCCTTCTTGCCGGTGGGATCCCCGATGAGCCCCGTGAAGTCGCCGATCAGGAAGGTGACCTCGTGGCCAAGCTTCTGGAACTGGGCCATCTTGCGGATGAGCACACCGTGGCCCAGGTGCAGGTCCGGGGCCGTGGGGTCGAAGCCGGCCTTGATGCGCAAAGGCCGCCCTTCTTTGAGCTTGGCCTCCAGTTGCTCCAGCTTGTGGCAGGTCACCGTGCCCTTCGTGAGCAAGGCCATGGCAGCAGATACGGATCCGGAAGCAGCAGTCATGCCTGAATCTTGGCGGAAAATCCCCGCAGGCTCAATGCTGATCGCAGGGTGGTCCAACCTTATCGGCGAACGTCGAGATCCACGACCTGCCGGGGGCCCTGCTCGCCCCGCTTCCGCGCCCGGGCGAAGGTCACGTAGACGGCCGGACCGGGCCGGGGGCTCCAGCCCACGGTCACTTTGCCGCTGAAGTCCCGGTTGATGTGCAGTCCGTGGTGCTCCATCAGGTCCGGCGTCAGCTCCGGCGTGGGGGCCAGGTCGCCCTGCCACTTGGCCGCGGCGGCCAGGAAGTCCGCTTCCGTGGGCCAGGTCTTGGCCAGCTCGGGGCTGCCGGCATAGAGGCCCCGGCAGCCCTCGGGGGTGCGCAGCTGCCCGACCACTGTCCGGAAGTCGTCCCAGTCCGGCTTCATCTTGTCGAGGGCGAAGCCCACGACTTTGTTCTTGAAGCCCTCTGGATCCTTCTGCAGCCGGTGGCGGACAAAGGCCGCCCCGCCCACGCAGGTGCCCATCAGGATCAGGAAGGCCACGCCGCAGCCGAGGCCGATCTTGCCCCAGAGCGGCAGGCCGGTCTTGGCAGGGGCGCCCTGGCCGCTGTTGTCCCAGGAGGAGTCGACCATGGGGAGATCCTAGAGAAGGTTGCTCGCCAGCTCGGCCAGCTTGCTGCGCTCGCCCTTCTGGAGGGTGACGTGGCCAGAGATGTCGAGGTGCTTGAAGTGTTCGGCCAGGAAGCTCAGGCCGTTGGTGCTGGCGTCCACATAGGGGTTGTCGATCTGGTGCGGGTCCCCGGTGAAGATCACCTTGGTGCCTTCACCGGCCCGGGTGAGGATCGTCTTCACCTCGTGGGGCGTGAGGTTCTGGGCCTCGTCCACCACCAGGTACTGCTTGGGGATGCTGCGGCCGCGGATGTAGGTGAGGGGTTCAACGCTGAGATAGCCGGCCTCCTCCAGCTGGCCCGCGGTCATGGTGCTGCGGCGCCGGGCCTCGGTATTGGCGGCCACGATGAACTCGAGGTTGTCGTAGATGGGCTGCATGTAGGGCCGCAGCTTCTCGCTGATGTCACCCGGCAGGTAGCCCAGGTCCCGGCCCATGGGCATGACCGGCCGGCTCACCAGGATCTTGTCGTAGGCCTCATCATCCACCACCTGCTGCAGGCCCGCGGCGATGGCCAGCAGGGTCTTGCCGGTGCCGGCCTTGCCCAGCAGGGTGACGATCTGGACCGCGGGGTCCAGCAGCAGCTCCAGGGCGAACTGCTGCTCGCGGTTGCGGGGCTTGATGCCCCACGGGTAGGACTCCACGCGCTTCAAGGGCCGCAGGAGGCCCTCGGCGGACTGGAACCGGGCCAGGGCCGTGTGGTTGGGATTGGCCTTGTCCACCAGGGTCAGGAACTGGTTGGGGTAGAGGGCCAGCTCGGGGTCCCGCTTGAGGCCGCCATCGTAGAGCTGGTCCACTTGGGCCGAGTCCACTTCCCAGCTCTTGTGGCCGGTGTAGAGCTCGTCCATCTCCACCATGTCGGTGGTGTAGTCCTCGGCGTCCACGCCGATGGCATCGGCCTTGATGCGCAGGTTCGTGTCCTTGGTCACGAGGACCACTTTGTTCTTGGAGGTGTGCAGCAGCTCCCGGACGCAGGCCAGGATCTGATTGTCGGCCTTGTGCTTGTCCGCGGAGAGGATGCCCAGGTCCAGGTTGTGGGCGGCCACATCCACCTTCAGGGTTCCGCCGCCTTCCAGGGGCACGCCCCGGCTGAGGGTGCCACTGGTACGCAGCCGGTCCAGCAGGCGCGACACGGCGCGGGCGTTGCGGCCTACCTCGGTCTGGTCCTTCTTGAAGTGGTCGATCTCCTCGATGACCACGATGGGCAGCACCACATCGTGTTCCTGGAAGTGGAGGATCGAGTTCGGATCATGCAACAGGACATTCGTATCGAGGACGAAGACCTTCTTGCTGGATGGCGGTACCAAAGAAACCTCCAGGACGTGCCGAGCCTACCACCAAGGCCCCAAGCTTGCACGGCTGGGATTCCACCGCAGATCGGTGGGAGAATGGCCGTTTCCCTGGAGACCGCAGATATGAAGATCCTTCCCATGGCACTCGCCCTCGCCGGCACCGTCCTTTCGGCCACGGCCCCCCTGGCCTATCCACCGACCCGTCGGGCGGAGGTGGTGGAGGACTACTTCGGGACCAAGGTGGCGGACCCCTACCGCTGGCTGGAGGACGACAACTCGGCCGAGACCAAGGCTTGGGTGGAGGCCCAGAACAAGGTGACCTACGCCTACCTGGAGCAGATCCCCGAGCGGGAGAAGCTGCGCGCGCGCCTCACCAAGCTGCAGAACTTCGAGCGGTTCGGGGTGCCCCAGCAGCAGGGCGGCCGGACCTTCTACACCCACAACAGCGGCCTGCAGAACCAGGCCGTGCTCCTCGTCGTCGGGGCGGGCGACCCAAGCCCGCGCGTGCTGCTGGACCCGAACGCCCTCAGCAAGGACGGCACCGTAGCTCTGTCGGGCACGAGCCTTTCGGAGGACGGTCGCCTGCTGGCCTACTCCGTGTCCACGGCCGGGTCCGACTGGCAGACCTGGAAGGTGCGTGACGTGGTCACCGGCAAGGACCTGGGCGATGAGATCCGCTGGTCCAAGTTCAGCGGGGCCGCCTGGAAGAAGGACGGCTCCGGGTTCTTCTACAGCCGCTACGACGCCCCCAAGGAGGGCGGCGCCCTCACCGGCGTCAACAAGTTCCCCAAGGTCTGCTTCCACAAGGTGGGCACCGCCCAGGACCAGGACGCCCTGGTCTACGAGCGCAAGGACCAGCCGGACTGGGGCTTCCGCTCCGGGGTCACCGAGGACGGCGCCTGGCTGGTCATCTCCCAGAGCGAGGGCACGGACCGGAACAACCGCGTCTACCTCAAGGACCTGACCAAGTCCGACGCGCCCGTGCAGCCCTTCCTGGACGCCTTCGATGCCCAGTACTCAGTGGTGGGCAATGACGGCGACCTCTTCTATATCAAGACCAACAAGGATGCTCCCCGCAGCCGCCTGGTGGCCATCCCCTTCGGCCCCAAGCAGGCATGGCGGGAGCTCATCCCCGAGGCCAAGGGCCACGAGGTCCTCTCTGCCGTGAGCCTGGTGGGCAATACCTTCGTGGCCACCTGGATGAAGGACGCCCACTCAGCAGTGACCTTCCATGGGATGGACGGCAAGCTCCGCGGCAACCTGGCGCTGCCCACCCTGGGCACCGCGGACGGCTTCCACGGCAAGCGCGGGGACCTGGAGACCTTCTACTCCTTCACTTCCTTCGCCCAGCCCGCTGCCATCTACCGCCTCGACCTCAAGACCCGCAAGAGCTCGGTGTTCCGGGCCCCCAAGGTGGACTTCGATCCGGCGGCCTACACCGTGAAGCAGATCTTCTACCCCAGCAAGGACGGCACGAAGATCCCCATGTTCCTGGTCCACAAGAAGGGCCTCAAGCTCACGGGCCAGAACCCGACCTTCCTCTACGGCTACGGCGGCTTCAACGTCTCCCTCACGCCCAGTTTCTCGGTGTCCCGGGTGGTCTGGCTGGAGATGGGTGGGGTCTTTGCCCTGGCCAACCTGCGCGGGGGCGGCGAGTACGGCAAGACCTGGCACGACGCGGGTCGCCTGGACAAGAAGCAGAACGTCTTCGATGACTTCATCGCCGCCGCCGAGTGGCTTATCGCGAACAAGTACACCTCCACGCCGAAGCTGGCCATCAACGGCGGTTCCAACGGCGGCCTGCTGGTGGGCGCCTGCCTGGCCCAGCGGCCCGACCTCTTCGGTGCCGCCGTGCCCGAAGTGGGTGTCATGGACATGCTGCGTTACCACAAGTTCACCATCGGCTGGGCCTGGAAGAGCGACTACCTGGTGTCCGACACCAAGGGCGGCTTCGAAGGCTTGATGAAGTTCTCCCCGCTGCACACCCTCAAGCCCGGCACCAACTTCCCGCCGACCCTGATCACCACCGGGGACCACGATGATCGGGTGGTCCCCGCTCACAGCCACAAGTTCACGGCCACCCTGCAGACCGCCCAGGCCGGCCCCTCGCCCGTCCTGACCCGCATCGAGACCAACGCCGGCCACGGCGCCGGCAAGCCCACCGCCAAGCAGATTGCCGAGCGGGCGGATGTCTTCGCCTTCCTGGTGAAGAGCCTCGGCATGCAGCTCCCTGCGGGCTTCGGCCGGTAGTTGCCATCAGCCGCCCCCCCGGGCAAACTGGATAGTGAGCGCCAACTTAGCTCAGTTGGTAGAGCAGCTGATTCGTAATCAGCAGGTCGCAGGTTCGAATCCTGTAGTTGGCTCCAGTGAAAAGGCCCCCGTTCGCGGGGGCCTTTTTACTGGAGAAAAGCTGGGGATTCGAACCTGCGAGTGGACTGCCCGAGGCGTGCCTAGATGGCACGCCGAAGCAGGCCGGCGACTGGCGAAGCCAGACGCGGTTCGAATCCTGTAGTTGGCTCCAGTAATTGCAACACTTAGACCACCCTTGCTTGGTGGCCTTTTTTATCGCTGTCACACCCTTGTCCCACTCTGGCGAAAACCCAGTGCCGAATCGTCAAGATGGGACCTGTTAGCTATCCCTGTTCTGGCGTCAGCCAGCTCGCATAGAGGATCGAGCTTCACCCCCCCTGATAGGCTGACCATCCCTTCCAAGGTCGCGCAGAGAGGAGTCCTCTCATGCTCCCCCGTAGAGCAAAGCGCCCCTCGGTCGCGAAGTTCAGTGGGCTCTAGGTAATGATCCAGGCGGTTGTCCCAATCCTTGCCGCCCATGGCAGCTACCGAAGTTCAACTGCCCCGTGGGTCGCTGAGGCCACCTTGTCCATGAAGGTCGCCCGTGGGTGCGGCTGGAGTCTCCTGGACGCCCCTGAGGCATACCTAGAGCCCTTGCTGGCGCACCGAGGCTGGGCCCGGGAGGTTGAGGAGTTGGTGATCACACGGCCGGGATGGGTGGAGCCCGCGTCGGTTGCCCGGAGTACTCAATGGGGATGTCAGAGCGGGACCGGGCAAGCCCGAAGGACCAGTCGTTGGCTTTGTGGTGGCCTAGAGCACAAAGGAAGCGGGGACGGCAACCTACAAATATGCAAATAATTAAATTAATGCCCCTTTTTTCATATTGCAATTCTTTCTTCAGTTACTAAAGTATCACTATGCATCAAGTACACTACGTGATTTGCCCCGACTTCGTTCAATGCCTCGGAGCAGGCGGGGGGGGTCGCTTCCTAGGTCAGGCCGCACCTTCGAGTGTCAATCAGTGCGGTGCAAACCATTAGCATTCACCCCATCTCGCCAGGAGGTTTCAATGGTGAAATCGATAGCAGTGGTTGTCGGCAGCTACCTTCTCTCCATTCTCCTGGTAATGGCATCTGATCCTCTACTTTCCCTTCTCTTTCCTGGGAATTTTATTCATGGTCAGATTCCAACCAATGCCCCGCTGGTAATGAGTACAGTATTGTTCGTTTGTATTTCCATTCTCTGCGCATGGCTGTGTGCCCATTTTGCGCCAGCTAATCAATCCAGGCACATTCTGTGGTTTTTCATCCTTGGTGAGATCCTCGGCATTGCTTCAGTGGTTCCGAATTGGGGTAAGGGTTGGCCGCACTGGTACTGGCTTTCTTGGCTGATTTCGTGGCCATTTAGTTGCTGGCTTGGACTTGCGCTCGCAAAACGGAAAGCCCATCTAGGCTCCAGTCCGGCCTAATCCTCCGCTCAACTCGGAACCGGCCTGCACTGTCTTCCGCTCTTTCTCTTCAATCCGCTTCCTCGGTTCCGCTTATTGCCTCAGTGAAGGCGGGTCTAGTTACCTTCTTTCGTTAGGCGTTTAGTAACCCGCACAGACCCATCTTCATCGGAGTCGCCATGAGGACAAACGAAGTCGGAATCCAGCCACCACAGGCATTGCTTGTCCAATTGCTCGTCATTCTCGCCCAGTGGGGTTTCGGGGTCTGGCTGCTACCGGTCCTGCACATGGTTCATTCCACAGTTCCCCTTCGTTGGACTGCGTTCATTGTTTGCATTGCGGTATTCCTTTTAAGCAAAAAATGGATGGTCAAGTTCTTCGCAAAACACAACGCAAACCCAATGTTCAAAGACCAGGCAAAAGAACTGATCACTGAGTTCCCATTCTCTGTTGCGCGCAACCCCTTTTACCTTCTTGATTTTATGCCCTTTCTTGGGCTCACGATAATTCTTGGTACACTCGATCCTATCCTCCTACATTTCCCTCTCTTTTTCCTCTTCTTGAACTTCTACATCGTTCCTGCCGAAGAAAAACGCCTCCAGATTGCCCATGGTTCAGCCTACGAAGCCTATAAATCCCGTGTTAAACGTTGGGGCTTGTTCTAATCCCTTCAACCCGAGGAACGCCTCCCTACACGCCTAACCCTCTGCTCAAGTCGGACTCCGCCTGCATTGCCTGCTTCGGCCTGATTGGCCGGGTTCGGCCAGGACCGCTCCAGTCCTGCCCTCTGATGCTCAGCCCGCTGCAGGGTGTGGAGGTTTCAGAGCGTGCCGCCCGTCAGTGTGAATGAATCCAACGCCGTATATCCGGTTCCACCGACGGTGGTGACCTGACCTAATGCGGAAGCCTCAGCTACTGAACCTGTAATCCGAGTGATCACCTGAAACGAGCAGGTCGGACAGTTGAGGATGGTGATCGCGTCAGGGGCGCTCAGGGTCCAGGTGATGTCGACCGGCGGGCCGGCCACATCGTTCATCGATGAACCGGTGGTCGAGCGCCCAGTCCCATCCGCATAGATGGCAAACGCGTGATTCCGGGAACTGCCATCAACCCAATAGGTGGTCGTCGTCGCCCGCGTTTGTCCATTGATCAGCAGGGTCGCCGGCTGGGCTGGACGGGTGACGACGATGCTCGCCTTGGCCAGTCCTCCACCCGACCCTGTGGCATCCGCGGTTGCGATGATTAGGTTGTCACCCGCTGCGAGCCCCGAGACTTGGGCGGACCATGTGCCGTTTCCCTGGAACCAGTGAACGCTGCCCTCGGTTGTGGACCCGGTCGAGGTGTCGCTCACATGTACAAAACTGGCGCCGGAAACGGTGCCTCCAATCACGACGGAGGTTCCGGTCGTGTGCCAACTGCCGGTTGCGGTTGGGTCCTCAATGGTGATCGATAGCTTGGATTTACTACCGCCACCACAAGCTGCCAAAAGAATGAAAGCCGAGAGAATGGCCAGTCTCCTAACTATAAAGCCTCCATTGATCTATTGAAAGTTGCTGGCGATGTTAATCCCACTCCTAATTCACAAGGCTGGTTCTGTCTTGTGGCGTAGCTGTATTGTGACGAATGGCACTCAAAAATATCTTAAATTTCATAACCGTTTCCATCTAGAAGAAGGGCCATCCCCGAGGATGAACCCTCTATACACCCAGGCCTTGCCTGCATCGCCTCCCGCGAAATCGCCTAGGCACTGTGAGTGGCTCGCTTGGCCTTGGCCGCCTTCGCTTCCTCGGCTCCTTCGTCAGATCCGCCGCGCCCCAGGGCAGGGCTATCCACGAGGTATTTGCCGGCGCCCCGGTCCTTCTTCCTACCACCGATCAATTCGGATTTCCTCGTGCCCGTGAGCAGGTACAGAGGGAAGGCCGCCAGGGCGTGAGCATCCATGACCGCCAGGGGATCCTTGGGCGGTTCCTGGCCTGCGGCTGTGAGTTCTAGGTGCCGCAGGGCTATGCCCAGGACTATCACTGCCCGGTATGTCAGGAGCCTATCCTTCTTCGTTTCAGCGGCCTGGGTGCGATTTGCCATGACGCCCATCGGAGTGTCCTTGCGGATCTGCGCCAGCAGGCGGCCATATTCCCGCCGGGTTCGGGGGTTGAGCGAGGGACGGTTTTCGGTTCGGAATTGTTCGGCCAGGTCCTTGATCGGCTTGGCTGCCTGTTTGGCCTTTTTCTTCGCTGCTGGATCGTTGCCGTCGCCGAGGTCGCCAACCGGGTCAAAGCCCTTCCCTGTCCAAGCACCCGGCGTAGCCGAGTGCAGTGCGCTCCCCCTCGGGCTTTCTAATGGAATGCCCCACTGCGCTCCGATAGGTTGCAGTAGGACAGAGGAGCGTCACATGCCAACCCGACCCTTCGCGGCCACCTCCCTGCTGCTGGCCCTTGTGGCCTGCAACTCCAGTACCAGTCCCGAGGTGATCGTCCAGAACACGGACCAGGCCTCGCTGAAGGTCTCCCCGGCCGGGGTGGCGACCCTCGTGTTCACCGACCTGGAGACCATCCGGCCCGACAGCCTGGCCGCCGCCGCCTCCGGCAGCAGCTGCATCTCGGTATTCACCCTCAGCGCCACCAGCTTTACTTACACCTTCAACGGCTGCAAGTCGGCCAACGGCGGCACCATGACGGGCACGGTAACCGTCACCGCCACCGGTACTGGCACGGTGGTGAACACGGCGGTCTATGATGTGACGGTCACGGAGGCCACGGGCAGCTGGCACTATGCCGGCACCAAGATCACCAGCATTAATGCTACTGCCAAGACTGCGACCGTCGCGGTACCCACGGGCCAGCCCTTCACGGTGGCCTACGTGAACCCCACCAACTCGACCAAGAACAAGACCTGGGCCTACGTGCCGAGCCTCCAGGCGGACTGGTCCAGTGCCACCGCCACCAAGTTCTGGGGGACCTACACCTTCCAGCAGACCCTGCCGCTGCCTGCGGGGGGCACCCTCACGGCCACCATTCCCCAGGCCACGCCCCTCACCTGGACCGCGGCTTGCGCCTTCCCCGTTTCCGGCCTACTGAACCTGTCCCTGCCTCCCGCCAGTGCCGAGATACGCTTCGATACCTCCATCACGGAGTCCAGCGTCCAGATCGGCTGCGGCATAGCCACCATCAACGGCTACAAGCTCACGCTCGGGCAGTAGGTCCAGCCCTATCGCAAAACGGCCCCGGATCCCGGGGCCGTTTTTCATTGAGGGGAAATCCTCACCAGCGGAGGACGACGCCGAAGCCGGTGCCCTGGCGGTCCAGGCGGACCTCGAGGTCGTCCTTGATGGAGTGGTTGGGGACGTCCAGCTTCTCGGTATCGGTGAAGATCCGGACGCCGAGCCACTTGAGCGGGAAGAAGCGCAGGTCTGCTCCCACATGGTGGTAGGAAGCGCCCTTGTAGGACAGGAGGTGGTAGAAGCCCCGTCCGACCAGGCGCCCGTCGAAGGCGTCGAACCCCGTGGAGAGGCCGAGTTGAGGAATGGGCAGGGGCACCTTCTGGCTGACGGGCGGCACATAGGCGGTGGTCAGCGGCTCGAAAGCTGAAGCGGTCATGTCGAGCTCCCAGATGCGGGCGCCCAGGTCGATGCCGATCCAGAACTGGGGCCACTTCAGGGCGCGGATGGTCCAGTTGAGGGTGTAGTCCTTCAGCTTCACCGTCGAATCGACCATGGCGCCGGCGTGGAAGGTGGAACCGTTGATCTGCACGTCCTTCTGGATGAAGTTGTGGCCGCGGTAGTCCTGCTCCTCGGCGGAGAGCTCCAGGCCAAACCGGGGCCCCTGGTATTCCAGGCCGAAGCCGATCTTGGTGGATTCTTTCTGGATGCCGAAGTCGGTCTGGAGATCAACCGACAGGGGCTTGCCGTCCTGGAGGCCCTTGACGTGTCCTTCGAAGGTGGGACCGACCCGGTGGACATCCAGCTGGAAGGTGCGAGTGTCATCCGCCATCAGGGGCAGGCTGGAGATCAGGGCGAGGGTAAGGAGAGATCGAAGCATGCTTGAGCCCCTTGCGCATCGAAGGGGGCAGAATCCCCCTGACTCACCCTTCGACCTGGATCGAAAGGTACTTGAATTAGACCGAAGCCATCCTGTTTCGCACGCGCCTAGTCTGCCCTCTGCGACAGCTCCACGGCCTGGAGGTGCCGCTGGAGGTCTTTCATGCTGAAGGGCTTCGGCAGCGGGGTGACGCGGGGATAGAACTCGGCGAGGTCAAGGGCGGTCTGATCCATGCGTCCGGTGGACAGCAGGACGGGAACGTTCGGGTTCAGGGCGCGCAGCTGGGGCAGGGTGCCACTGCCGCCCAGTCCGGGCATGTTCATGTCGAGGATGACCACATCAGGCCTGAAGCCTGCCTCCAGGGTCGCGAGCGCGGCCTCTCCGGAGGCCTCCGTGACCACGGTGTGGCCCAGGGCCTGGAGGATGGCTGCCGTGGAGTCCTGGACGAGCACATCGTCATCAATCAGCAGGACATCCAGCGAGATGGATGGGCGTTCCGAGGGGAGTCTCTCCACTCGGGGTGGGGTCGAGACGGTGGGCTCACAGGCGGGGAACCTCATCCTGATGGTCGTTCCCGCGCCAGGCTCGCTCTGGATCTCCATCTGCCCGCGGTGGGCCTGGATGGTGCTGTAGACCATGGAGAGCCCCAGGCCCGTGCCCTGGCCGACCTCCTTGGTGGTGAAGAAGGGGTCGAGGGCCCGGTCCAGGACCTCCTTGGGCATCCCGAAACCCGTGTCCTGCACGAGGACTTCCACCCAGTCGGGGTCCACGTTCCGCGTGCGCAGCGTAAGGGTGCCCTTCTCGGGCATGGCCTGCACACTGTTGACGCAGAGATTCATGAAAGCCGCACTCAAGGCGCTGACATCCCCATAGATGGGCCGCAGGTCAGGCTGCAGATCCAGTTCCAGGCAGAGCAGGGAGAGGGTGATTCGCTCGAGGAGCTGAACTTCCTCCCGGAGCAGGGTATTGAGATTGAGCTCCCGTTCCTCAGCGGGGCTCAGGCGGGCGAAACCCAGCAGGCTCTTGACCATGTCACCGCCCCGGAGGGCCGCTTTGGCAATGCTGTCGAAAGCGTGGCGGGTCCTGCTCTCTTCTGGCTGGGTGTCGAGGTTGGCCGAGGCCAGACCGAGGATCGCCGCAAGCACGTTGTTCATGTCGTGGGCCACGCCCCCCGCCAGGGTGCCCAGGCTCTTCATTTTCTGGGACTGCTGGAGCTGGGACTCAAGGTGGAGCCGCTGCGCCTCGGCCTGTCTCTGCTCGGTGATGTCCTGACCTGAGCTGAGGATGCCGGTGATCCGGCCCTCGCCCTCCCTCAGCAGGGCGTTGTGCCAGACGATCAGACGCCGGTTGCCATCCTTGCGGAGCACGTGGTACTCGCCGTACTCCACGGGGGCGAGGTCCCCGGCGAGGAGGCGCCGCGTGACGGTGTAGCCCGCCTCGGAGTCCTCGGGGGGCAGGCAGACCTTGCACCAGTCCTGGCCGAGCAGCTCCCCTTCCTCGTAGCCCAGGACCAGGCAGCCCTTCCGGTTCAGCATGGTGATGCGGCTCTGGGTGTCGATGGCGACCAGGATCACTTCGGCCACCTGCAGGTAGCCCTCGGCCAGCTCCCGCTCTTTGCGCACCGCCTCCAGCAGGACGCTGAAGGCCCGGCCCAGCCGGCCGATCTCATCCCGGCGGTCGACGGCGATCAGGCCGCTCCGGTGGTTCAGCAGGTGTTCCGCCTGGGTCTCGAGGTCCCGCAGGGGCCGCACGGTCTCCCGGGAGAGGAACCCGACCCCCAGGAGCATGGTCACCAGGCTGATGATGAGGAAGAGCGGCGTCAGATTGGCCGGATCGGTGTGGCCGCCATGTTGGGCAAACTCCAGCAGGGAGAGGACCAGCAGGGGCCCCAGGCCACCGGCACCCATGGCGGCCGCGAGCTTTACCTGGAGCGGCAGGTCCCGGAAGCGCCGGGGGCCCGCGGCGTCGGTCCGCCGGTCGAAGGCCCACCAGTCCTTCACCAGCAGGCCAAGCTCGCTCCACAGCGGCGTCAGCTCGCGCTGAACAGGGATGCCGACCAGGATCGACACGACCATGTTGGAGAGGGCCCACTTGGCGGCCAGGGCCGGGAAGGCCGCCCAGGGCAGGTGGTTCAGCAGCACGATGGCGGCAGCGCCGAGCAGGGCGCCCGCCAACGCCGAAGCCAAGGTCCCCCAGGCCAGATAGAAGAGCAGCCCCTGCCGCCCCCGCGCGCCAGGGTCCTGCCGGAAGTGCCGGTAGGCCCAGGCGGGAATCAGCGCCTGGACGAGGTTCGCCGGGATGAACCCCAGGATGGAAACCAGCGGGGAGTGGGTGATGGCGTTGCTCACCGAGGGGAACACGGCGGCCGCGACGACGCCCCAGCCCCCGAACCAGATGCCGCCAGCCACCTGAACGATCCCTGCCACCCAGAAGCCGCTGATGCCGTAGCCAAGGGGGATGGAGATGACGCCCAGGGCCCCCAGGACCACACCGACCAAGGTCAGGCTCAGGAAGATCGAGGGGCCGCGCTTATCCATGGGAGGGGCTCGAGAGCAACAGCGGGTGTGCAAGATGGGGAAAGCCGCCAAGAATACCATCCCTGGAAGCGCCATCCAGCTGAGGACACCCTGCTCCCAAGCATCGGCCGCGACTCCAGCCTCTTGAGTCCTTAGTGGCATTTATCGATAGGAAACGGTTCGGCATGGCTACTGCGGCTGGTCCTGATGGGGGCCTTGCTGGAGGGAGTATGGAAGGGCCAGAGAGGCACCCTGGCACCTTGAGGACCACTGCTTCAGAGTTTATTCTTCTTACCCGTCTGTCCGATGGGAGGATTGCCTTGCACCATGGACTCCCACGAGCAGGCCAGGAGCGGGAGCCGTGAGCCAGCATGGTCCAGGGACTGGGTTCGACCCTGAAGGGGGGGCGGAGGCGGTCCGGGAACGGGAGCGGGTGCTCTTCGAGGCTGCACCGCATGGGATCGTGTTCCAGGATGCTCAGGGCCGGATCCTGAGTGCCAACCGGGCCGCGGAGCGCATCCTGGGGCTCAGCCTGGCGCAGATGCAGGGGCGCTCATCCATGGACCCCAGGTGGCGGGCCATCCACGAGGACGGCACGCCCTTCCTGGGGGACACCCATCCGGCCATGGCGGCTCTGCGCACGGGTCGGGCTGTCGAGAACGCGATCATGGGCATCCTCAGCCAGGACCAGGCGACCGCAACCTGGATCAGCATCAGCGCGGAGCCTCTCTTCCTGCCGGGCCAGGAGGGTCCCTTCCAGGTTTGCGCCACCTTCGTGGACATCACCGAACGCAAGCAGGCCGAGGGGCGTCTCAAGCGCACACTGGAGCACCTGCAGCTCGGGCATGAGGCGGCGAAGGCCGGCGCCTGGGAGTGGGACCTGAAGACCGGTGAGAACCACTGGTTCGACACCCTCTGGGAGCTCTACGGGCTGGATCCGGACCAGGTGGCGCCCAGCTACGAGGCCTGGGTCCAGGTGCTCCATCCCGAGGACCGCAGCGCCGCGCTGGCTTACGTGGAGGCGGCGGTGGCGAAGGGCGCCGATCTGGACTTCGAGTGGCGGGTGGTGCATCCGGATGGTGAGGTGCGGTGGCTCCTGTCCCGGGGCCATCCCCTGCGCGATGCCGAGGGCAGCATCGTCCGCTACCTGGGAATCGTGCTGGACATCACCGAGCGCAAGCAGGCCGAGGCGCGGGCCCAGACCAGCCGTACTGAGCTGGATGCCGCCCTGGCCAGCATGACCGACGCGGTCTTCATCTCCGATACCGAGGGCCGCTTCATTGACTTCAACGAGGCCTTCGCCACTTTCCACCGGTTTCCGAACAAGCCAGCGTGCGCCCGAACCCTGGCGGAATACCCGGGATTTCTCGAGGTTTATGGACCCGACGGCCAGCTCAGACCCATGGAGCAGTGGGCTGTACCCCAGGCGCTGCGGGGTGAATCAGGATCCAACGTCGAGTACACCTTGCGCCGCAAGGACACGGGCGAGACCTGGGTGGGCAGCTACAGCTTTGGCCCCATCCGGGACCCGGAAGGCCACATCATCGGGACCGTTGTCACGGCCCGGGACGTCACCGCCAGCAAAGCGGTGGAGCAGGCGCTGAGGGAGAGTGAGGAACGCTTCCGTACCGTCTTCGAGACCTCGCCGGACGCGGTCCTGATCCGCGAAGTCGATGGCTGCTTCCTGGAAGCCAATGCGGTGGCCCTGGAGCGCTACGGCTACACCCGTGAGGAGTTCCGGCGGCTGAGGCCTGAGGACCTCGTGCCAGCGTTCCTGAGGGACCAAGTGCCTTTACGCGTGGCGGAATCCCTGAGGACGGGACTGCCCGCCGATTGGGTCCACCAGGCCAAGGACGGGAGGTTGATTCCCGTGGAGCTCCTGCTGAGGAAGTTCACGCTTGGGGGCAGGTCCTGCATCTATGCCTCTGCCCGGGACATCTCGGAGCGCAAGCAGGCCCAGGAGGAGCAAGCGAAGCTTCAGGCTCAGCTCCAGCAGGCCCAGAAACTGGAGAGCCTGGGCATCCTGGCGGGCGGCGTGGCCCACGACATGAACAACGTCCTCGGGGCCATCCTCGCCATGGCCACCGTACACCAGCACAAAGCCGCGGCGGACAGCGCGCTGCACCGGGACATGGACACGATCATCCAGGCCTGCCAGCGCGGAGGCAGCCTGGCCAAGGGCCTGCTGGGCTTCGCCCGGAAGGACCTCAGCGAGGCCTGCGAGGTGGACCTCAACACCGTGGTCCGCGAGAGCATCTCTCTCCTGTCGCAGACCACGCTGCAGCGCGTGCAGCTGGTAACGGATCTGGAGGAGCCGGCCTGCTGCGTGAAGGGAGATCCGGCCTCCCTGAGCCATGCCCTCATGAACCTCTGTGTGAATGCCGTGGACGCCATGCCGGAGCAGGGGACGCTGCTGATCCGGACCCGCCGCGAAGGCGGCCAGGCGGTCCTGGAGGTGGCGGACACGGGTCTCGGCATGCCCCCGGAGGTCCTCGAGAAGGCCCTGGATCCCTTCTTCACCACTAAGCCCCCGGGCAAGGGGACGGGGCTGGGCCTGCCCATCGTCTACGGCACCGTCAAGGCCCACCGCGGCAAGATCAACATCCAGAGTGCGCCGGGGCAGGGGACCACCGTGCGGATCGAACTCCCGGTCAGCGAAGGGGCGGCCCCGCTGGTGGCACCGGTCCCTATGACTCCGCCGAAGCCTGGCCAGCCCTCGCTGAAGCTGCTGCTGGTGGACGATGATGAGCTGATCCAACTGGCCATCCAGAGCCTGCTGGAGATCCTTGGCCACGCGGTGACCACCGTTTCCAGCGGTGAGGAGGCCCTGACCCGGCTGGAGGCCGGTCTCCGGCCGGACCTCGTCATCCTGGACATGAACATGCCGGGCCTCGGTGGCGAGGGCACGCTGCCCCTGATCCGCCGCCTGCTGCCCGAGGTGCCCGTCCTCCTGGCCACGGGCCGCTCCAACCAGGGCGCCGAGGACCTGGTTGCCGCGCACTCGGGCGTCACCCTGCTGCCCAAGCCCTTCACCCTCGAAGAGCTGCGCCGGCACCTGGACACCGACGCGCGGGGCTGAGTCGCGCCCGGCTCATTCTTGGTGTCCGCACGCGGATCGGCTTTGCCGATCCGCGAGATAGGCTGATTCCATGAGGTCGGGATCTCTCGGGTACCCTGGGATGGTTTCTGACCTGGAGGCCCATGCACACGGCGGCGCGCACCCACGGCTTCACCGAGTCGGTCATCCGGGGGATGACGCGGCTCGCCAATGAGCATGGCGCCATCAACCTGGCCCAGGGCTTCCCCAACTTCCCGGCCCCGGAGGTCCTGAAGGAGGCCGCCATCGCCGCCATCCGGGCGGACGTGAACCAGTACGCCATCACCTGGGGGGCCAAGCGGCTCCGCGAGGCACTGGCCCACAAGATGCAGGACTTTTATGGCCTGGCCGTGGATCCCGAGACCGAGATCACCATCACCTGCGGGGCCACGGAGGCCATGGCGGCGGTGCTGCTGGCCCTGGTGGATCCCGGCGAGGAAGTGATTGTCTTCGAGCCCTGGTATGAGAACTACGGCCCCGACGCGGTGCTCTGCGGCGCGCGACCCGTCACGGTACCGCTGCCTGTAGGCCAGCCCCTGGACCTGGACCGGCTGGCCCGTGCCTTTGGGCCGAAGACGCGGGCCATCATCCTCAATACCCCCAACAACCCCACGGGGAAGGTCTTCAGCGCCGAGGAGCTGGCGGGCATCGCCGCCCTGTGCCAGCGGCACGGCGCCACCGCCATCACCGACGAGATCTACGAGCACATCGTCTACGAGGGCCAGCACATCCCCCTGGCCACGCTGCCGGGCATGGCCGAGCGCACGGTGACGATCTCCGGCGCCTCGAAGACCTATGCCATCACCGGCTGGCGCATCGGCACCATCCTGGCCCCGGCGCAGCTGACCGTCGCCATCCGCAAGGTCCACGACTTCCTCACCGTGGGCGCCCCCGCGCCCCTGCAGGAGGCCGTTGCCGTGGCCATGGAGACGCTGCCTCGGGCCTACTACACCAATATGGCCGAGGCCTACCGCCACCGCCGCGACCTGCTCTGCGGGGCGCTCAGTCGGGCGGGGTTCCTGCTTCAGCCCCCTGAGGGCGCCTACTACGTGCTGGCGGACTACTCGGCCCTGGCCCGCGAGGCTGACACCGCCTTTGCCGCCCGGCTGGTCAAAGAGGCCGGCGTGGCCACGGTGCCCCTGTCGAGCTTCACCACGGACCCCGACCCGCCGCGCATGGTGCGGTTCGCCTTCTGCAAGACCGACGACGTGCTGGAAGAAGCTGCTCGCCGGCTGCTGGCCTTCACGAAGCGGTAAGCCGTCAGGCCAGGAACTGGAGGCCGCTGGAAAAACCTCCATCCATGGCAAGCGTCCAGCGGACTTCGGCGGTGACAGGCACGCTGGAGAGTCCCCCGGGCAGAGGGAGGTAGATCCGCAGCACTTCGCCCACAAGCAGAGCCGAGTCGGTCTGGAGGTTCAGGCCGCCTTCACTGATGTCGTGGCATTGGCCCTGAGTGGCACCCTGGACCGAGGCACCGGCCCCCCCTACGATTCGATCGAAGCACACCGCCTGGTTCATGGGCGTGCGGGGCCTGCTTCGCTCATTGGCATAAGTAGTCATACGTAGGGAAGCCTAACACTCGCCGTATGAGCCAGGCCGTCAGGCCAGGAACTGGAGGCCGCTTGAGAAGCCACCTTCCTCCTCCTTGGTCCAGAGTACTTCGGAGCGAATGGGCACACTGGTGGGTCCTCCCGGCAGGGGGACGTGGAGCCGAAGAATCTCGCCCCGGCGCAGCGGGGTAGGGGTCCGGAGGCTCAGGCCACCTTCGCTGATGTCGCGGGCCACGCCATGGGCCGTGTCCCGGGTCGCGGCGCTGGGCCCCGCCGAGGCAGACTCATAGCGCACCATCTGGCGCATGGGCATCCGGGGACTGGTTCGTTTTTCAAAGGTGGCTGTCATAAGTAATTCAACTTAATTACGACTCTAACATCACCAATGCTCTTTGGGGGTAAGAGCTTGCCCTGGGTCGCCCAGGGGCAGCCATCCACAAACCTTTCGGCAAAACTTTCGTCACGATTTTGTCGGATTCTGACTTGGTCGACCCAGAGGGTGGGTAACCTTGCCTTTTCCCAAGGAGTGTTTCGGTGGCCATCGCAAGCTGGAACGCTCGCTTTCTGACTGGTGTCGAGATCATCGACAGGCAGCACGAGACCCTCTTCGAGACCGTGAACACCCTGGCCGACGCGGTCAAGCTGAACAACGAGTCTCCGCGGGTGCTGGGGTACCTGGAACTGCTGGTCAGGCTGACGCAGGAACACTTCACCACCGAGGAGCAGTTCCTCCGCGAATCTGGGAACCGACAGCTCCGCTCCCATCTGGAGGAGCACCGCGGCCTCGACGCCAAGCTCCAGGAACTCCGGACCAAGCACGCGCAGGGTGGCCTGGTGTCCGCCGACGTGACCCTGTTCTTCGCCGAGTGGTTCGCCCACCACATCAATGAGGCGGACATGGCCAACGGGGTGTCGGACTGGAAGCCCGCTCCCACCCCCGGGGCCTGAGGGCAAGCTGGGAGACCGGGCTCAGCTGCGGAGCAACTCCCGGCGAATGGACTCGGCCACCTGGCGGACCGCCTCGGAGCCGGAGTCGTCCCCGGAGAGCCGGTGAGCCTGCTGGATGCGGCGGGCGATGGCGAGGCAGGCCTCGGCGGTGGTCTTTTCAATGACTTTGACGGGGGGCTTGGAGATGACGTTTCCCGGTGGCATGGATCCTCCAATGCGGTTCCGGCGGGGTGGAAAAAGGTTCTTGGTTGGGCTTGCCATTAGGATGCCCCAAACATTCTGTTCGTTCCTGGATTTTATGAAACATGTGCCGACAGGAGCTGGCGGCCAGGACCACCCGGATGTCCCCGCTGTACCAACCCGCTGGTTCGCAGCATCCAACACCCATTCAGGAGGCTCGCCATGCGACCACGCACTATCCTGGGCGTCCTTGTCCTGGCCGCAGCCCTGGCGGGCTTCGGATTTGCCGTATCAACCCCCCGGAGCGCCCCCACGGCGGGTCCGGCCCCTCGTGAGGATTCCAAGGTGACCGACACCAAGAAGCCATCCGCTGGCGAGCTGAAGCAAAAGCTCAGCCCCATGCAGTACCACGTGACCCAGGAGGCGGGCACCGAGCCGCCCTTCCGCAACGAGTACTGGAACGAGCACCGGGAGGGAGTCTACGTCGATGTGGTGAGCGGGAAGCCGCTATTCAGCTCAAAGGACAAGTTCGACTCGGGTTGCGGCTGGCCCAGCTTCACCAAGCCCTTGGCCGGGCAGGATGTGGTCGAGAAACGCGACATCACCCTGGGCATGATGCGGACCGAGGTCCGTTCCAGCGCTGTGGACAGCCACCTGGGCCATGTCTTTGAGGATGGCCCAGCGGACCGCGGCGGCCTCCGCTACTGCATCAACAGCGCCGCCCTGCGCTTCGTGCCCGTGGCCGACCTGGAACAGGAAGGCCTGGGCAGTTTCCTGCCCCTCTTCGGGAAGGCCCAGGCGGCAACCAAGGAAGAGCTGGCCACCCTGGCGGGCGGCTGCTTCTGGGGCATGGAGGACCTGCTGCGCAAGCAGCCGGGCGTCCTGGGCACGGAGGTGGGCTACACCGGCGGGGCCGTGGCGAAGGCCACCTACGAGCATCATGAGGGCCATGCGGAGGCGGTGCAGATCCGCTTCGACCCCTCGAAGACCCCATATGAGGCGCTGCTTCGCTTCTTCTTCCGCATGCACGACCCCACCACCCTGAACCGCCAGGGCAATGACACGGGCAGCTCCTACCGCAGCGCGATCTTCTTCCACTCCGAGGCCCAGCGGCTGGCCGCCGAGAAGGTGAAGGCCGAGGTGGACGCCAGCGGCAAGTGGAAGCGACCCATCGTCACCGAGGTCACCGCCGCCGGCCCCTGGTGGCGCGCCGAAGACTACCACCAGGACTACCTGATCAAACACCCCGGCGGCTACACCTGCCACTGGGTCCGGGATTAAATAAAAGATCCAACGCGAAGACGCAAAGGGTAAAAAAGGAAAGAAGGAAAGGCAAGAATGCCATGGCAAGGAAGCCACAGATCTATTCATTCCTTCCCTTTTCTTCGGGTCTTTGCGTCTTCGCGTTGGATCAGTTTTCTTTTCCCATTACACCCGGAAGGTGTCGGGCCGCCAGGTCTGGATGCGCTTCTTGATGGCTTCGCCGTCGAGCTTCTCGGTGAGGGCTTCGCGGACGCGGTCGGCCAGCTCGGCGTCGGCGGCGAACCGAAGGCCCACGAACTGCTTGGGGGTCAGCTCGGCGATGCGGCCCTGGAGGTCGGCGGGCAGCAGGCGCTGCATGCGGAGGGTTTCCTCCAGGCGGATCAGCCGGTCCTGCACCTTGAGGGCGGAGCCGCGCGTCACCAGCGCCAGGAGCAACAGGATCAGGCAGAGCACCATGGCCCAGGTCGCGTGGAGGCTCGGGTACTTGAACAGATGCCAGACGCTGGTGAACCAGCTGACCAGCAGCACCGGGAGCACGATGAAGTGCATCAGGGGATCGAAGCGGCGGTGGTTGGCGTAGGACTGGGGCTCGGACATGGAGGCTCCTCGGAAAGGGTAAACAAGTGTTCACGCGACACTAAGACAGGGCTCTGAATAAGAAAAAACATACAATGATAACAAAAAAAGTGTCAATGTGTGCCGCTGACATTCCTAGGGATCACCGGCCGGTTATTTTTCAAGCAAAGGACAGATCAGCCCCCGATGAACACCGATAAAGGCACGATATAAAAGAAAACGGATATATTTTTTAACTCTTTCATTATCGGGTTTTAGTCGGCATTCATCGGTGTTCGTCGGTGGTTAAAAGCTTCCTGGTTATCGGCCAATCTCAGCTAGAGGGGGCCAGCCCCGAAAAAACCCGAATTGAGCCGTATTTTAAGCATGGATGGAGTTTTCCAGCATGCTTTCCAAGGTCAAATACAAGGTTCAATTCCAGAAGGGGCTGTCCTTTAGCCAGTTCAACGCCCTCTATGGGACAGAACGGCAATGCCTCATGGCCTTGCTCAATTCCCGATGGCCTGATGGGTTTGTATGTAGAATCTGTGGTTGCAGGAAATACAGCGCCATCATGACTCGTGGGGTCTTTCAGTGTCAGAAGTGCCGCAAGCAGACCAGTCCCAAGGCCGGGACCATCTTCCAGGACACCAAACTGCCTCTGACCCTCTGGTTCCAGGCCATGCATGTGCTCACGCAGGGCAAGCACAGCATCTCAGCCCTGGAACTGAAGCGACAGCTTGGGGTCCACTACGAGACAGCCTGGAGCATGAAGCAGAAGCTCATGCAGGTAATGCTGGTTAAGGAAGAGAAGACGGTCATTGGTGGCCGCATTGAAGTAGATGACGCTTACATGGGCGGGGAATCCCATGAGGGCAAGCGGGGCCGGGGAGCGGCTGGTAAGACCCCCTTTGTGGTGGCTGTGGAGACTGACCCCGCTAACCCTGACTGCGTTGCCAGGGTCATGATGAAGGTTCTCCCCAATGTCAGCACCGCATCCCTGAAGCCTTGGTTCGAGAAAAGCATCGCCAAGGGTTCCCTGGTCATCACGGATGGTTGGAGAGCCTACAACTTCCTGGGAAGCATTGGCCTCTGCCATGAAGCCTTTGATATGCCTGGAGGCTGGAGATCCGGTAGGCATCCCTCCTTCAGATGGGTGAATACGGTCCTGGGCAACCTCAAAGGCAATGTGCGAGGCGTTACCCGCTGGGTGGGCCGAGCCCATCTAGATCGCTACCTTGCCGAGTTCCAATACCGCTTCAATCGGCGCTTCAACATGGAAGCCATGCTTCCAAGGCTCTTAAGAGCCGCTGTTCTTACGCCAGCTTTCCCACAACCCATCTTGAAAGTTGCTTGGATGGATGCTTAAGGTAACTTATGCTACGCTGCCTCTATAGGAGGTCTAAGTGACAAATTTATTCGACAAATACATTAAGGAAGGGTTTAAACCAGGGGACACCATCCCCACCACTGGGAAATATGAAGTAAAGCACACCAATACTGAAGCTGAAATCATGGAACTCCCTAAGGGAGAAAGATTCCCATTTGGACTCCCTGGAGATTTCCCATCCTATACATGGGTATCTGCATCAAATGAAGACCCTAAATCCAACCCTTTAGATTCACTAGAGATTTAGCTGTTATCGCATGACTTTTAATACAGAATTCCCTATCGTCACGCTTTGATTTAAGTTCGTGATATGTATCTAAGAACGAAAAGCAGGCCATATGGACATCACCATAATAGTGAGTGTCTTGGTAGCCCCAATTGACAAGATCTCTCATCTTCAGTAGTGCTCGCCCTCGCTTAATGAGCAACTGTACTGCAGCTATATATTCTGGGGTATCTCCATCAATAATTGCTTCCTTTAAGAAAGCAGCCTCTGTTTCCATGGGACCCTCCTAATCTCTTCTCTATACAAAGGAAAGTTTTGTTTGGAGATTAATTAGGGTTCCTTCCCTCTTCAGGTGGGTAGACCATAAGGCTTGCCTGCCAACACAACAGGGTGGTGGAGGGATGTTATTTGAGGGTCTAGGGGTAGCCCCCCACCCCCTCTAGCTGAGATTGGCCGATAACCAGGAAAAGCTTTTCCTTAGTCCAGCGGCCCGCTGCGCCTCCGCTTCAGGTCGGAGGCTTTTTTCTTTGCGTCCAGGCGGCGTTCCTTGGAGGCCCGGGTGGGGCGGGTGGCTCGCCGGGGAATGGGGCGCACCAGGGCCGCCCGGATGCCTTCGGCGACCTTCTCCCGGGCGTCATCCAGGTTCTTGAGCTGATCCCGGGTGCGGTCGCTGACCACCATCCACAGGCCCTCGGCATCGAGCCGGTTGCGCTGGGCCGCGCGGAGCCGCAGCAGGGCGTCCTCGGGGAGGCCCTCGATGGCCGTGAGGTCGATGCGCAGTTCCACCTTGGAAGAGACCTTGTTGACGTTCTGGCCCCCGGCACCGCCGGCGCGGACCGCCTTGAAGCGGATGGCCTCGCCGGGTACCCGGACGGAGGCGGTGACAGAGATGGGATCAGCCATGCAGACAGCCTAGCGCATCGCCTCCATGGGGCTAAGCCGCATGGCCCGGAAGGCAGGGTAGAGCCCGAACAGCAGGGCGAGGGTCAGGGCCACGATCCAGGCCGTGATCAGGCCGACGGGGTTGACCACGAGGCCGTAGGGGAAGTTGGAGGAGAGGGCCTGGCAGAGCAGGGCGCCGGACAGGGTGCCGAGTAGCGCCCCCAGGGCTGCCAGCACCAGTGCCTCGAGCAGGAACTGGATGAAGATCTCTTCATCTGAGGCCCCCAGGGCCTTCCGGAGGCCGATCTCGAAGCGGCGGTCGCTGAAGCTGATGAGCATCACCGACAGGACGCCCACGCCGCCCACCAGCAGTACGGTCCCGGCCAGGCTCAGGAGGACGACCTTCCAGCCGTGCATCTGCTCCAGGAAGTTCCGGTAGCCCTTGGCGGCCTCGGCGTCGAGGTCCATCACTTCGGCATCCTCGATGCCGTGGTGGGCCTGGCGCACGCGGCCCAGGAGCATGGCCGAGATCTCCCCGGCGTCCTGGGGGTTCCGCAGCTTGACCGTGACCTGGGCCAGGCGGTGGCTCGGATCCATCCGGTCCATGTAGGTCTGCAGGGGAATGAGGATCCCGTTGGCGTCGTAGTAGTTCTCGTCGTTGAAGATCTGGCCTGGCTCCTGCACGCCCACCAGGCGGAAGGGCACGCCGTCCACCACCAGGTCGCGGCCCACGGGATCCGCACCGCCGAAGAGCTTGGCCGCCAGGCTCGCGCCCACCACGGCCACGGTGGAGCGGCGGCGCTGGTCGTCCTCCGTGAGGCCGCGGCCAAGGCCGATGGGGCGGTTCATCCACTGGGCGTAGTCGGGACTCACGCCCATCACGTAGATGCGCTCGGCGCCGCCGGGGGTCCGCACGGTGCTGGACTTCTGGGCCCGGGGCAGGAAGGCCAGCACCTTGGCGTTGGGCGCGTTCAGGCGGCTGAGGTCCTCGTAGCGGAGCCCGGGGCTCATGGCGAAGCGCTTCCGGTCCTCGCCGGTCTCGGGGGTCTTGGGGGCGATGCGGACGGTGCCGTCCCAGCTCATGCCCGCGAAGCCGGTGCTGATCTTGTCCATGAGGCCATCCAGCACCGAGGTCATGACCACCAGCGCGAAGACGCCGAGCATGAGCAGGGTGAGGGTCAGGAGGCTGCGCAGCTTGTGGGCCCAGAGCTCGACCAGGCCGGTGCGGATCACTTCCCAGAACATGCCCAGGCTGAAGCCGCGGGACGTGGGACGGAGGAGGACGGCGCCCTTACTCATAGCGCAGAGCCTCCATGGGGGACAGCCTGCTGGCCTTCCAGGCCGGGTAGAGGGCAAAGAGGAACCCGAAGGCGCCGGCCATGCCATAGGCCCAGAAGAAGCTGGCGGGAGTCATGTGGAGCGGCACACCGATGCTGCGGGTGATGCCCCAGGAGAAGCCTACGCCCAGCACCAGGCCCGCGGCGCCGCCCAGGGCTGTGATGAGGAGAGCTTCGGTCATGAAGCCCTTGAAGATCTCCCGGCCAGAAGCGCCGATGGCCATCTTCACGCCCACCTCCCGAACCCGCTCCTTGAGGCTGGCCATCTGGATGTTGACGTTGACAATGCCGCCGCCCACCAAGGCCAGCACGCCGGATAGCAGGAAGACGATGTCGTAGACCCTGCCCTGGCTTTGGCGGCGGCGCATGCGGGCGGCCACGTCGTCCAGGCGGAAGTCGTCCTGCAGGCGGTGGTTGGCAGAGACGAGGCTCTTCAGCTGCTGGGCGAACCCGCTCATGGCGGACATGTCGGGGATGCGGAAGGTGACGCGGTCCACCCGCCGGTAGGCGTCCCCGTTCATGCGCCGCTGCACCAAGTTGGCGGGCACGGCGATGATGCGGTTGCGCCACCAGAACTGGTTGCCTCCGCCTTCGCGGAAGTGGAACACCCGCTCCTGGAACGTGCCGATGACCGTGACGGGGATGTCGCCGATACGCAGGGACTGGCCAAGGGCGTCACCCTTGGGAAAGAAGGTGGCGGCGGCCTCTGTGCCGAGAATGACCACGGGCGCGCCGCCCTCCATCTCCGAGACCGAGAAACCCCGCCCTTCGGCGAGGCCGTAGCCGTTGGCCGGGATGTAGTCACCCCCGATGCCGCTGACCTGCCGGTCCTGGTCGGCGAAGGTGGACACGATCCGGGCCCGGGCGCTCTTCTGGCGGCTGACCCCCTGGATGGCGTCCGCCTTGAGGGCCTCGCCGCCGAGGGCGTCCGCATCGCAGAGGCCCAGGTTGGCCTGCTGCAGCGCCGTCGGCTGGCCGTCCTTCATGGCGGTCCGGGGCATGACGTTGAGCTTGTCGAGGCCGCCCATCTTGATGAACATCTCGTCGGCCCGCTTGCGCTGGCTGTCCGAGATGGAGAAGCCGCCGAGCACCGACGCCACCCCGAGCAGCACCCCGAGGGCCTGGAGCACCGAGCGGCCAAGATTCTCCCGCAGCTCGGTCCAGGCCCCCAGCAGCCGCTCGCGGAAGGCGCCGGAAGCCTTCATAGATCCGCCTGGAATCCAGCTTCGGCGAGGGACCCCTCCCTCTCGCCATCCACCGCTCCCCGGTTATGCGCGGTCAGGCGGGTGCCCGGCTCTTGGGAGGCCATCAACGCCTCCCACTCGCCACCCACCGCGACCTTGCCGTCTCTGATCTCTACCCGGCGCTGGGCGAGGGCGGCGATGTGGGGGTCGTGGGTGACCAGCAGCAGGGTGTTGCCCTGGCGGTGCAGCTCCTGGAAGAGCGCCAGGACCTCGGCCCCGGTTTTGGAGTCGAGGGCGCCCGTGGGCTCGTCCGCCAGCAGCAGGGCAGGGCCGTTGGCAAGGGCCCGGGCCACGGCCACCCGCTGCTTCTGGCCCCCGGAGAGCGTCGCGGGCAGCTTGTCGGCCTTGTCGGCGATGCCCACCTTCTCGAGCAGGGCCAAGGCCCGCTCGCGTCGTTCTTTCCGCCCCACGCCCGCGTAGAGCATGGGCAGCTCCACGTTCCGGACGATGCTCGCCTTGGGCAGCAGGTTGTAGCTCTGGAATACGAAGCCGACCTTTTCGTTGCGGATTCGTGCCAGTTCGCCCCCGCTAA
>CAIMQW010000115.1 GCA_903843705.1 uncultured Holophagaceae bacterium
ATCCCCGAGGGCGCGTCGGACACGGTCTACGCCACCATCGAGGCCGCCAACAAGGCCGGCGGCTTCTTCCGCAGTCTGGACGGCGGCCGGAACTGGGAGCGGCGCAGCGACCAGGTGAGCGGCAGCGCCCAGTACTACCAGGAGATCATCTGCGATCCGAAGGAGCCCCAGCGGGTCTACAGCATGGACACCTGGATGCAGGTGACCGAGGACGGCGGCAAGACCTGGCGGCGGGTGGGTGAGAAATACAAGCACGTGGACAACCACGCCCTGTGGATCGACCCCGTGAACACCGATCGCCTGGTCTCGGGCTGCGACGGCGGCGTCTACGAGAGCCACGACCGGGGCGCCACCTGGGAATACAAGGCCAACCTCCCGATCATCCAGTACTACCGCGTGGCGGTGGACGAGTCCCGGCCCTTCTACACCATCTACGGCGGCACCCAGGACAACTTCACCATGGGCGGCCCCAGCCGTACCCGGAACCTGCATGGCGCCACGGGCTTCGACTGGTTTGTGACCCGGGGCGGGGACGGCTTCTACACCCAGGTGGATCCCACGGACCCCAACACGGTCTACTCCGAGAGCCAGTACGGCGGCCTGGTCCGCTTCGACCGGCGCACCGGTGAAGGCGTGTCGATCGTGCCCCAGCCGGCTCCCGGCGAGGCACCCTACAAGTGGAACTGGGACGCTCCGCTGCTGCTGAGCCCTCACGCCAACAAGCGCCTCTATTTCGCCGCGCAGAAGCTCTTTCGCACGGATGATCGGGGTGACAGCTGGAAGGCCGTGAGCCCGGATCTGACCAGGGGGCTCGACCGAAGTCGCATGAAACTCATGGACAAAGTTCAAAGTGTAGATGCAGTTGCGCGCAACACCTCCACCAGCTTCTTCGGCAACATCGTAGCCCTGACGGAGAGTCCCAAGGCCGAGGGGCTGCTCTACGTGGGCACCGACGACGGCCTCCTTCAGACGAGCGAGGACGGCGGCCAAGCCTGGCGCAAGCTGGACCGCTTCCCCGGCGTGCCTGACCTGACCTATGTCTCCTGCCTCGCTGCCAGTCCCCACCAGGCTGGTACGGTCTACGCCGCCTTCGACAACCACAAGACCGGGGACTTCAAGCCCTACCTGCTGCGCTCCCGGGACCGCGGCCGCAGCTGGGAGTCCCTCGGGGCCGGGCTGCCGGAGCGCGGCAGCGTCTATACCGTCCGAGAGGATCCGGCGCGGGAGGGGCTGCTCTACTGCGGCACGGAGTTCGGTTTGTTTTTCAGCCTCGATGCGGGCAAGGTCTGGTCCAAGTTCAAGGACCTGCCGACCATCGCCGTGAAGGACCTGGCCATCCAGGCCCGGGAAGGGGATCTGGTGGTGGCGACCTTCGGCCGCGGCTTCTACATCCTCGATGACCTGACGCCCCTCCGCGAGGCGAAAGCCGAGGACCTGGACCGCGAGGCCCACCTGTTCGGCCTCCGGCCCGCCCTAGCCTACGTGCCCGCCGTGCCCTTCGGCGGACCTGGGAAGTCCTTCCAGGGGGATTCGCTCTTCCTGTCGCCCAACCCACCCTTCGGTGCGGTGTTCACCTACCACGTGAAGACCGAGCCCAAGACGAAGAAGGAGCAGCGCCAGGCCAAGGAGAAAGAGGCCGTCAAAGCGGGCCAGGATCCGGTCATGCCGTCCTGGGACGCCCTGCGGGCCGAGGACCGGGAGCAGAAGCCCGCCGCCGTGCTGACCATCAGCGCCGCCGACGGTCAGGTCCTCCGCCGCATCACCGGCAAGGCCGGGGCGGGGCTGTACCGGCTGGCCTGGGACCTGCGTCTGCCTAGTCCCGCGCCGATCCGCCTCAAGGTGGCGGATGAGCGGGATCCCTGGGACTACGGCGCCCACGGTGCCCTGGCCGCCCCCGGCCGCTATCAGGCCAGCCTGGCCCTCCAGGTCGACGGGGTGCTGAAGCCCGTGGCGGGGCCGGTGGCCTTCGAGGTCAAGCCCCTGGACGCGGACCGGCTCACCCCCGCCCAGTGGACGGAGTTCAGCGCCCTCTGCGCCCGCATGGGCGAGGCCCAGCGTCGGGCCCAGGGGGTCGGGGAAGGCCTAAGCGAGGCCCGGAACCGGGTGGACCACGTGCGCAAGGCTCTCCTCGAGACCCCGGCCGCCGATGCGGGACTGCTGGAAAAGGCCCGGCTGCTTAACCTCGAGCTGAAGGACCTGGGGGATCTGCTGCAGGGCGATGCCACCGTCGCCGCGCGCCAGGAACCCACCGGCCCCGGCATCCTCGGCCGCATCCAGGAAGTCACTTACAGCGTCTGGGGCACCACCCAGCTGCCCACGGCCTCCCAGCGCCAGAATCTGGCCTGGGCGGAGGAGGGCCTGAAGGCGCTGGGCGGCAGGTTCGACGCCGCCCTGGCCACCCTCAGGAGCCTGGAGGACGCCCTCGAGGCCGCCCACGCCCCCTATACGCCGGGCCGGGTGGTCCGCTAGGGGCCATCGACCGACCACTGTGTTCTGATAGAGCCATGACCGATCAACCTCCCTGTCTCGAGGCCGTCAACCTCCAGAAGCGCTATGGCGACCGCACCGTGGTGCGGGACGTCAGCCTCTGCGTGGGCACGGGCGAGGTGGTGGGCCTACTCGGTCCCAACGGCGCCGGCAAGACTACGACCTTCTACATGGTGGTCGGCGTCGAGGCCCCGGACCGGGGGGGCATCCGGTGGCTCGGCCAGGATGTGACTGCCCTGCCCATGCACCGCCGGGCCCGGCTTGGCATCGGCTACCTGGCCCAGGAGTCGAGCATCTTCCGGGGACTCACCGTGTGGGAGAACCTCATGGCCCTGGGTGAGCTGCAGCCCATCCCCAAGGAGGAGCAGACCGCCCGCTGCGAGCGGCTGCTGGCCGACTTCCACCTCGGGCAGGTGCGCGACACCCTGGGCATGAGCCTCTCGGGCGGCGAGCGGCGGCGCTGCGAGCTGGCGCGGGCACTGGTGACCGAGCCTCGCATCATGCTGCTGGACGAGCCTTTCGCCGGTGTGGACCCCAAGTCGGTGCTGGAGATCCAGGGCCTGATCGGGGACCTGAAGGCCCGGGGCATTGGCGTTCTTATCACCGACCACAATGTCCGGGAGACCTTGCAGATCGCCGACCGGGCCTATATCTTGGCGGACGGGATGATCATGAAGAACGGCCTGCCCAGTGAGATCGCAGAAGACCCCGACATCCGTCGGGTGTATCTGGGCGATCGGTTCAGGTTGGATTGATGGCAGGCCCTTTCCTCTCCCAGCGGCTGGCCCAGAGCCAGACCCTCGCCCTCACCCCGGCCATGCAGCTGAAGCTGAAGCTCTGGCAGATGAACCTGCAGGAGCTGTCGCAGACCATCGAGCGGGAGCTGGAGGAGAACCCCCTCCTGGAGCTGGCCGAGGACGCCGACGACATCCCGACCCTGGAGGCCATCGAAGAGGGGCGCGACTCGGACTTGACCGAGTCCCCGGTGGATCAGGTCTCCGACGGCGGGGATCTGCCCGAGGGGGTGGACATCAGCGACCTGGGACCGATGCTGGACTCGGCAGGCGAGATGAACCCCGAAAGCGATCTGGAAAAATTCACTGAGGAAGGCGTGGCCCAGGTCCAGGAGACGGAACTGGGCGCCGAGAACAGCTGGGACCAGGACCTGCCGCGCACCAGCAACCTGCCGGACGAGGACCGGCTCTCCTGGGAGGACCGGCTCAGCGCCTTCGAGTCCCTGCAGGACCACCTGGTGGGTCAGCTCTACGAGACCCTGGAGCATGAGGATCCCCGGGCGCCCCTGGTGGAGCGCCTCATCGACCGGCTGGATCCCAAGGGGTTCCTCCGCATCGATCCCGACCAGCCCTCCGTGGAGGCCACTCCGGCGACCCTGGCCGCGGATCTGGGCGTCTGCCTGGAGGACCTGCTCGCCGCGGTGGAGGTGCTGCAGGAGTTCGATCCCTCCGGAGTGGGCTGCTACACCGTGCAGGAGTCCCTGCTGCTGCAGCTGCGCCACGCGGGGGCGGAGCCCGACGACCTGGCCGTGCGCATCATCCAGGACTACTCCGTGCTGCTGTCCCAGCGCGACAGCGGGAAGCTCCGCAAGGCCCTCGGTTGCACCGAGGAGGAGCTGGCCCATGCCATGGACCAGCTGAAGCACCTGAACCCCTCGCCGGGCCGGGCCTTCGACCCCGAGGGCGAGCGGGTGGTCAAGCCGGATGTGGTGGTGCTGAAGGGCGAGGACGGCAACTGGAAGGTCTACCTCAACGACGAGGGGCTGCCCCGGCTCCGGGTGAACGGCGAGTATCCGCGCTTCATGGCCTCCAGCGAGGCCAAGTCGGACAAGGACTTCATCCGCGAGCGCTTCCGCAGCGCCCGGGACTTCATCCGCGGCGTGGAGGACCGGAACCGCACCGTCCTGCGCGTCTCCGCCCAGATCGTGGACCTGCAGAAGGAGTTCATCGAGCACGGCATCGAGTACCTGCGGCCCATGGTGCTGCGGGACGTCGCCGAGGCCACCGGCTTCCACGAGAGCACCATCAGCCGCGTGGTGAAGGCCAAGACCATCCACACCCCCCAGGGCCTCTTCGACCTGAACTACTTCTTCTCGGCCCGGCCCAAGGACACAGATATCTCGGCCACCGTGGTCAAGCACCGCATCAAGGCCCTCGTGCAGGCTGAGGATCCTGCCAAGCCCCTGTCCGACGAGGCCATCGCCGGACTGCTGGAGCGGGACGCCATCAAGGTGGCCCGCCGCACCGTCAACAAATACCGGGAGGAGCTCAAGATTCCTCCAGCTTCCCAGCGCCGGCGCCGATAAGACGGCCGGAGTAATCAGTTCCGGGCCACCCGGCCCTTTTCAGGAGTGTCCCATGAAGGTCCACTACACCGGCCGCCACGTGGAGCTCACCGAGCCCCTGAAGCAGTTCACCAAGGAGCGGTTGGACAAGCTGGCGACCTACCTGGACGACATCATCGACGTCCACGTGATCCTCGGCGTGGAGAAGCACCGGCACGAGGCTGAGATCACCCTCAAGACCCGCGCCAGCGCCTTCGTGGCCTCGGCCACCACCGCCGATATGTATGCCAGCATCACCCAGGCCATCGAGAAGCTCGACGTTCAGGCCCACAAGCACCAGGGCAAGCGCAACACCCACCCCCACGAGAGCGCCAAGGCGGTGACCGCGGAGGAATAGGCCGCTGAAAACCTGCGGTTTTCAGATCAAAAAGGCCCCGCGACGCGGGGCCTTTTTGTGAATGGATCAGGTTTGGTCTTCCTGGCGCCGACCTTGATCACGTTATCCTGTCAGATCCGGAGTCTCCCATGCCCGATCCCACGCATCTCTACGCGCCCAAGACCTGCACCGATCCGACCCAGATCTGCGAGAAGTGCCGCTGCGCCTACACCCTTGAGCACTTCCAGCACGGCGTGGA
>CAIMQW010000116.1 GCA_903843705.1 uncultured Holophagaceae bacterium
GTCGCTTCCGCTGGCGCAGGCGGTCCACGGCCTCGGTGGAGGTGGCGTCCACCAGCAGCTGGTAGCCGCCCAGCCCCTTGAGCGCCAGCACCGCGCCCTGGCGCAGGGCCTCGGCGGCGGCGGCCAGGGCGGCCTCGCCCTCGGCGCGGACGGTGCCGTCTCCCGCCTGCAGCGCGAGCGTCGGGCCGCAGGCCGGGCAGGCCACAGGCTGGGCGTGGAAGCGGCGGTCCAGGGGATCCCGGTATTCCCGCGCGCAGTCTGCGCACAGCGGAAAGGTCTTCATGGCCGTGCGTGGTCGGTCGTAGGGCAGGCTCTCGATGATGGTGTAGCGCGGCCCACACCGGGTGCAGTTGGTGAAGGGGTAGCGGTGGCGCCGCTCGCCAGGAGTGTCCACCTCAGCCGCGCAGGCCTCGCACAGGGCCAGGTCCGGCGGCACCACAGGGCGCGGGGCCGCGCCCTGGCCGCTCTCCCGAATCAGGAAACCGGCCTCGCCTGACACTTCGGCCATGGCTTCCGCCACCAGCGATTGGATCCGCGCTGGCGGGGGGATCTCCTCACGCAGGGCCCGCTCGAAGTCGGAGAGCTTCGCCTCGGTGCCCTGGGCCTCGAGGGTGACGCCCTCAGCGTGGTTCCAGACCAGACCCGTGAGGTCCCGGGCCAGGGCGAGCCGATAGACCGCAGGCCGGAAGCCCACGCCCTGGACCACGCCCCGGACCTGGAAGCGCCGGCGCGGCATCAGGCCTGCTGAGGCGCGAGACGCCGGGCCTCGATCCACGCGATCCAGGCCTCCAGACCCTCGCCGGACTGGGCGGACACGCGGAGCACCTCAATGCCGGGGTTCACCCGCCGAGCGAAGGCCAGACACTGCTCCACATCGAAGCGCAGGTAGGGCAGCAGGTCCACCTTGTTGAGCAGGAGCAGGTCTGCAGCGGCGAACATGTCCGGGTACTTGAGGGGCTTGTCCTCGCCCTCGGTGACCGAGAGGATCACCACCTTGTGCGCCTCACCCAGGTCGAAGGCCGCGGGGCAGACGAGGTTGCCCACATTCTCGACCATCACGACCGCGCCAACAGGCGGGGCCAGGACATCCAGCGCATGACCGACCATGTGGGCGTCCAGGTGGCAGCCCTTGCCGGTGTTGATCTGCACCGCGGGCGCACCGGCGGCCTTGATGCGGTCCGCGTCCTGGCTGGTCTGCTGGTCGCCTTCGATGACCACCACGGGTACGCGGCCCTGCAGGCGCCGGATGGTGGCCTCCAGCAAGGTGGTCTTGCCTGAGCCGGGGCTGCTGACCAGGTTCAGCATGAACCAGCCGTGGGCTGCGCAGCGTGCCCGAATCTGGGCCGCCAGGGTGTCGTTCTTCGCCAACAGGTTCTGCTCCAGGCTGACCCGCCGCCGGCCCGGCCGCAGCGGCGCCGCCTCGTGGGCATGGGCGTGGCCGTCCAGCGTGGCGCCGTCGCCCCCGCAACCACAGGTGGTGCACATGGTCAGCCCTCCTCGACGTCGATGTCCTTGATGCGCAGCTCGGTGCCTCCGGTGACCGTGACGAAACCGTCGCCACAGGCGGGGCACAGATCGAAGCGGGCCTCGATCTCCACCTCGGCGCCGCAGGCGTGGCAGAGCCCGCTGCCGGGCACCTCGATGATCTCCAGTTCGGCGCCCTCGACCACAGTGTCCTGGGTGGCCACATCGAAGCCGAAGCGCAGCGCCGCCACCTCCGCGCCCGAGAGCCGACCCACCTCGAGGCGCACCTGCAGGACTCGGCTGAAGCCGCGGGCCTGGGCCTCCTCCTGGATGCCCTGGATCATCCCTTCGAGGATGGCAAGCTCATGCATGGAGCTACTCTACTCTAGGAGGTGGACCCCCGCGGCCAGCCGGTAGAGATCCGACGCGGAGACACCCAGATGCTTGGCCAGAGGCTTGACTGCCTCCCGGAGCGTCATGCCGCCTTCCCGTGCGGCGGTGAGGTAGGCCTTGGCCCAGGGCGGCAGCTCCACGCCATCGAACTCCGGCGCCCCTTCGGTGACCACCCGCTTGGCCCCGGCCCCGGCCAGAACCAGCACCATCTCGCCGCGGTCCTCGCGACCCAGCTGAACCTTGACCTGGGCAGGCGTGCCCCGGTACCAGGTCTCATGGAGCTTGGTCAGCTCGCGACCCAGGGCGATCTCCCGGTCCGGCAGCAGCTCTTCCAGGTCGGCCAGGGTCTCGTGGATGCGGTGGGGCGTCTCGAAGACGACGATGGTCTCTTCCTCGGCGCCCAGGAGCTTCAGCAGCGTTCGCCGAGGCTCGCCCCGGTTCGGTAGGTAGCCACGGAAGCTGAAGCTGTGGCAGGGGAGGCCCGAGGCCACCACCGCCAGCAGCACCGCCGAAGCTCCGGGCAGCACCGTGACCTTGGCGCCCGCGGCCCGGGCGGCCCGGGCGAGCTCGAAGCCGGGGTCGTTGATGCCGGGCATCCCCGCATCGCTGCAGTAGGCCACAGTGCGCCCCGCGGCCAGCTCCAGGCCCAGGCGCTCGTAGGCCGCCGCCCCCGCATGGTCATCGAAGCGCAGCAGCGGCTTGTCGATCTCTAGGTGCTTCAGCAGGCCTCCGGTGCGGCGCGTGTCCTCACAGGCCACCAGGTCGGCCTCGGCCAGGGCCTGCCTGGCTCGGTCCGTAAGGTCGCCGAGGTTGCCGATGGGGGTGGGGACGAGAATGAGGTGACCAGTCATAGCTCCACAGTCTGGCAGCCCTGGGCATGGTGCGTCCCTGGAGCACCTAACAACGCCCTAAGCCCGCCGCAAGGTGGGCGGCTGCCAGGGCTTGGGGGGGGCGACCACGAGGGCCGCCGGCCGCTGCCGGGACATTCCGTCCTCACCGAGGCCCGGCGGCAGTATCCAGACCAGCCCTGGGTTCGCCATGGCGCGGCTGGCCGCCAGCGCGGCGTCGAGGCTGGCCCGGCAGGACTCGAGGCCCAGCCCTTCGGCGCCAGGCACCCAGAGGGTGGCGCCCATGGGTGCACCGTCGAGCTGCGAGCGCAGCCGCAGCAGCAGCACATGCGCGATGCTGCGCGGCGTGTGCTGGAAGATCACCATGAACCGGCCCGGCGCCAGACGCACCACCAGATCTCCGGCCCGGATGCCTTCGGCGGCCTGGCGGACCTTGGCCGCGTCCTTGCGGCTCTTCATCGCCACGTGGCACTCGGCCACCACCAGGCTCTCCGGCCGATGGTCCGAAGCCAGCATCGCCTTCTCCCAGATCTCCAGGTAGCGCAGGTTCGGCAGGTCGGTGTCGGGGTCCTGGGTAGAGCTGTCTTCCATCACCGCCTGGGTGATGGCGAGGGCGTCTTCCAGGCGGTTCAGGGACTGCTTCAAGTCCTCGATCTCAAGCATCCGACTGATGAAGCCTGCCACCGCCTCGATGAGGGTGAAGGCGGTCCTGGGGAAGGCCTGCGACTGGTCGAAGAAGGCAAAGAGCAGTGCCCGGACTCCGTCGCCCTGTCGGAGCGCGCAACCCAGCGCGGCCTGGTGGGGGAGGCCAGCAAGCTCCGCCTTCTTCCGGGTGTGGGGATCAGTCCGAAAGTCCTTCACCACGAGGACCCGCTCCGGATGTTCGAGGAGCCAGTTGCAGAGCGGGGTGACCGGTGCCGGAGCCTCGTCATCGGTGCCTTCGGGCCACCACCAGCGGGTGTCGGCAGCGCCTTGGGACACCATGACCAGGGTGGTCTGGGAAGCGCCCAGATGCTTCACCAGCAATTCCAGGCTGTGGGAGAGGAAGAAGGGATCCCCGACTCCCCCGGCTTGGATCAGGGTATGGATGGCGCTGGACAAGCGCTCCAGATGGCCCGTGCGCGGGGCAAACCTTCTCGCGTAGCGCTTCTGCAATCGTCGATCGGGCAAGCCACCCCTCCAGGGAACAGATGCCGTCTTCTCGGCGCCCCCGGGGCTTGGGATGAACTCCAGCCCGTCTCGAGAGGGCCGAGCATAGCCCCCCTTCAGGTCACCCGATCGAGTTGCTGTCGGCTGCCAAGGAGCCGCGTGTAGAGCATGCCCGTGTGATACCAGTGTAGGAGGAAGGCCTCCCCGGCCGCCCGAGTCCACCAGCCGGAGGTGCCGGGACTCGGCGGCGCCAGCCGGGCCGCGCTGCAGCTCACGTCCAGGTCCAGGCCCCGGGCCGTGGCCCCGGCCCGGGCCAGGTGCAGGGGATCCGACACCAACAGGAGGGTCCGCCAGCCGGCTGTCCGCATCTGGATTCGGACATTGAAGAGATTCTCCAGGGTGTGCTGGCTGCGGTCCTCCAGCAGCAGCGCCCCGGCGGGAACCCCCCGCCCCAGCAGCCAGTCCCGGCCTGCTTCGGCTTCGCTGCGCGCCGCCGACCCAGTGGTGCCTCCGGCGATGAAGAGGCGGGGAGCGAAACCCTGCCGCCAAAGGACCTCGGCATGGGCCAGGCGGGCCAGGAAGACCGGCGTCAGGGCATTGTCCTCCAGACGCCGTCCGAGAATGAGGATGGCGTCCACCGGAGCCGCCTCATCACCGCGGGCGGCCCGCAGCACCTGCCGGAGCCGGAGCAGCCAGGGTAGCCCCAGCAGTCCCAGGCAGCTCACCGCCGCCAGGCCCAGGGACATGGCTCCACCCGGCCCGAGCTTCTGCCAGAAGGTGGCCCGGGGCGGCGCCGCGTAGATCCTCCCGGGGGCCTGCTCGTCCGTGCCGCTTTCCTCAATGCCCATGTCTCCCTTGTACACCACCCCAAGGCCGGAAAGGGAGTCCTCAGAAGCTCTTGGTGAGGGTGAAGGTCACGCGGCCCTTGCCGATGTTGCGCCCCAGGGCGTTCTCGTAGACCGGAGTGTCGTTGTCCGCGGCCCGGGCCTTGGTGCCGGCGTTGGTGGCGGCTAGGGCGAAGGTATAGCCCCGAAGTTCCTTGGCAAGGCCCACCTTGTAGTCCGAATAGGTCAGCAGGGTGTTGCCCGATCCCGCATAGGAGGTCCTGCCTCCGTGGGCCAGGGCCGTCCAGCCACTCTCACCCAGGGGAATGGCCAGGCTCAGATCGACGTAGGTGGTGCCTTGCGAAGCGGAGACCCCGAAGGCGCAGGCGCTGATGACCCGCGAGACCTTCAGGCTGGCCCAGGAATAGGTAAGCCCCATGTAGGCCTCGGTGGTGTGTGGATTGCGAAAGGCGCCCAGGTTCCCGTAGGTCCCGGGATAGAGATACCGACAGAGGCCCAGGTCGAGGGTCCAGTCCTTGGCGAAGCCCCACTTGTAGCCCCCGAAGACATCCACCTCCGTGCCCGCCGAGTTGGACTTCGCCCCCAGGGGACCCGGAGAGCCCAGGGACACCGGATGGGCCGCGGTGTTGGCGTTCTGGTCCGTGAACCAGGAGATATTGCTCCCCGCCAGACTCACATACCAGCCCGCGCCGTGGGCCAGGTCGAGCTCGGCCTGGACCATGGGCTGGCCGTCCGTCTGGGTGAGACCGCGGAAGATATACTGGGTCCCGAGGGTGGCGCTACCCGTCACCGCGAAGCCCAGCACGACGGGTGGGACCGGGGCCTCTCCCAGCAGGGGCAGGGTCAGGGCTCCAAAAAGGGGCAGGAGCAACGGGGGGCGCATGGGAGCTCCGGGGCTCGGGTGAGGCCTGGGCGAAGCGTCCGCCGATCAGACGACCTGAGGGGGTCTTTTCGCCCCCCACATGCCCCGGCATGAGAACAGGCACCTGCAGACGCCAGAAGGGCACGGAGGACGGCAAAGCCGCCTTCCGTGCCCTTTCGGTATTCCGCTGGATCCCTGTGGGAGGGAGGATCCTCACGGCCCGATGGCGGCGCTGCCGGTTTCGCCTGTGCGCACCCGGTAGCAGTCTTCAAGGTTCAGGACGAAGACCTTGCCGTCGCCCAGGTGGCTGGGCTCCGACTTGGCGGCGGCGATGATGGCCTCCACCGCGGGCTTCACAAACTCTTCGTTGACGGCGATCTCCAGCTTCACCTTGGGGAGCAGCCGGACCAGGCCGATCTTGTTGCCCCGGAACTGCTCGGCAAAGCCCTTCTGCGTGCCGCAGCCGCGGACATCAGAGACAGTCATCAGGTAGATCTCGTGGGCCACCAGGGCGGCCTGGACCGCCTCGAACTTATCCGGACGGATGATGGCGATGATCATTTTCATGGGGAACTCCTCTCACGTGATGTTGGGCAGGGATGGCTCAGCTTCCACTTACTTCTTGGAGGCCGGAACCTTCAGGGGGGCGCCAGCGGGCGCGGACAAGGCCGAGATCACGTATTCGGGATAGGCCGAGATGCCGTGCTCGTGGAGGTCCATACCGTCGTGCTCGCCGTCTTCCGAGAGCCGCAGGAGGCCGAAGGCGTCGATGGCCTTCATGACCGCGTAGCTGACCGTGAAGGTCGCGATGGTGACGATGGCGCTGCCGACGACCTGGGCGAGGAGCACCTTGGAGCCGCCGCCGTAGAAGAGGCCCGTGAGCTTGCTGGAGAGGTCCGGGGAGATGGGATCGCTGCCGATGGCGGAGAACTCGCCGCTGGCAAAGAGGCCCAGGGAGATGGTGCCCCAGATGCCATTGACCATGTGCACGGGAACGGCGCCGATGGGATCATCAATGCGCAGGTATTCCAGCAGGTCCACGGCCAGGATCACGATGATGCCCGCGATGCCGCCGATGAGGACCGAGCCGAAGGGGCTCACCCAGTAGCAGGGGGCGGTGATGGCCACCAGGCCGGCCAGGAAGCCGTTGGTGATGGAGCCCGGATCCCACTTGCCGGTGCGGAAGTAGATGTAGAACACCGCCGTCAGGGCTGCGGCGCAGGCTGCCAGGGTGGTGTTGGCCGCCACCCGACCGATGCCTTCGAAGTCCATGGCGGAGAGGGTGCTGCCGGGGTTGAAGCCATACCAGCCGAACCAGAGGAGCAGGCCGCCGCAAACAGCGATCGTCAGGTCGTGGGGCGTCATGGGGCCGCCGCCGTCCCGCTTGAATTTGCGGCCGATCCGGGGGCCGAGAACGATGGCACCCGCCAGGGCCACAGCGCCGCCGATGGTGTGGACTACGGTGGAGCCGGCGAAGTCATGGAAGTTCATACCCAGGCCGGGGAGGAACTTGCCGGCGCTGCCCATGGTGGCCAGGAAGCCATCAGGACCCCAGGCCCAGTGGCCGATGATGGGGTAGATGAAGCCGGAGACACAGAAGCTGTAGAGGATGTCGCCGATGAAGTCGGTGCGGCCGATCATGGCGCCGGAGGTGATGGTGGAGCAGGTATCGGCGAAGGCGAACTGGAAGATCCAGTGGGCCAGGAGCGCGACGCCCGTGGTTCCGTAGGTGACGGGGACACCCTTGAGGAAGAACCAGTGGTAGCCGATGAAGCCGTTGCCCTCGCTGAACATGAAGGCGTAGCCGAAGGCCCAGAAGAGGATGCCGCAGAGGGCCGTGTCAAACACGCACTCCACCAGCACGTTCACTGTCTCCCGGGAGCGGCAGAAGCCCGCTTCCAGCATGACGAAGCCCACCTGCATGGCGAAGACGAGGAAGGCGGCGATCAGGGTCCAGACCGTGTTGAGGGGGTTGACGATGTCCTTGGCGAGCACCACCGGCGCGGCGGGAGCCGGAGCAGCGGCGGGGGCAGCAGCCGGGGCAGCGGGGGCGGCCTCCGCGGGCGCCGCCGCAGCGGCAGGAGCCGGAGCGGGGGAATCCGCATGGGCGGGGGTCCCGTTGAACATCATCGGCAGGACGATCATCATGGCGAGGACCGCGGCCATGCCCAGCATCTTGCCGGAGGCCAGGACGAAGCCGTAGCGGCGCCACTCCGGGTCCTTCATGCGGTCGGCCAGTCGGGCCAGCTTGTTCTTGAATGAGAGCTTCTCGCTCCCTCGGGTGCAACTTGCCATCGCAGGCTCCAGGGAAAAGGGGATGAGGTTGCTGGAGCTGCGACCGGGACGGGAGTCCTGCCCCGGCTGCAGCTCGGTTCCAGATCTAGAAAGCCTTGGTGATGGTGAGGGTCACGCGGCCCTTGCCGATGTTGTTGCCCAGGGCGTTGGTGTAGACGGCATCCTTGGTGTCCGCGTTGGTGCCGGCCAGGGCGAAGGTGTAGCCCTTGATTTCCTTGGCCAGGCCCAGCTTGTAGTCGGTGTAGTCCAGCGGGCTGTTGCCCTTGCCGGCATAGGTGGTCTTGCCGCCGTGGGCCTGCACGGTCCAGCCGCTCTCGCCCAGGGGGATGGCGAGGCTCAGGTCGATGTAACTGGAGCCATCAGCCTTGGCGACACCGAAGTTGCCGGCGCTCAGCACCCGGGAATACTTGATGCTGGCCCAGCTGTAGCTGAGGCCGAGGTAGCCCTCGGTGGTGTTGGGGCTGGTGATGGCGACCTTCGAGTAGTCGCCAGGGTAGAGGTAGCGGTAGGCGCCGATGTCCAGGGTCCAGTCCTTGGCGAAGCCCCACTTGTAGCCGCCGAACACATCCACCTCAACGCCGGCGGACATGGTCCCGACCCCCGCGTCGGTGAGCCAGGAGATGTTGCTGGAGGCCAGGCTCAGGTACCAGCCGTCCGCATGGGCCAGGTCAATCTCAGCCTGCACGGTGGGCCTGCCATCCGTCTGGGTGAGACCCCGGAAGATGTACTGGGAACCCAGGGTGGCCGTGCCCGTCACGGCGAAGCCCAGGAAGGAGGGAGGGGCCGGTGCCGCAGGGGCGGGCGCTGGGGCCGCTACCGGCGCGACCACCGGGGGGGTCTGGGCCTGGAGGCTGCCGCACAGGGCGGCGACGAAGGACAGGACGGAACGAAGGCGCATGAACAACTCCAAGGAAGGGGGGGAGGCGGGAGAGGCGGCCGAAGAAGTGAGGAGGTGCAGGACTACCGGGGCGCCTGGACGCCCTGGGGCTGGGCAGGCTCAATCTGGCTGCCCAGCTGCGACCCGGAGCAGGTGTCAGCCGCGAAGACCAGCGTCGAGAGGGCCAGCAGGGCCA
>CAIMQW010000117.1 GCA_903843705.1 uncultured Holophagaceae bacterium
AATAGCTACCGCACCACCGGCAACATCTTCCGCTTGAACCAGGAGTCTGCCACGGGCACCCTGCGCACCGGCCTCTGGTCCGAGATCGCCAACACCAACCGTTATCAGACTCCCACGGACCCCCGCACCTGGATCGACGCCGCCCTGCCGAACTTCCGCGAGACCTTCAAGACCACGACCCTCCAGCCCTTCGTGGAGTACGAGTTCAACGCCACGAGCGATCTGAAGGTCACCCCGGGCGTCAAGTACTCCTCGTACAAGCAGGACCTCACCCAGTTCGCCGACAATGGCAAGACCGTCGGCAGCCTCGGCGGCGCGCCCTATGTCAAGCATTCGGCGACCTACACGGCCGTGCTGCCTTCGCTGGATGTCCACTACCTGCTGCAGAGAACCTGGTCCATCTATGCCCAGTACGCCACCGGCGATGAGATCCCCCCCTCCAGCGTGTTCGACGTGAAGAACGCGGCCGTCGCCGTGCTGCCAAGCTCTGTCAAGAACAAGACTTTCCAGGTCGGGACGGTCTACACCTCCGAAGGAATGACCTTTTCTGCAGATGCCTACCACATCGACTTCGATAATGCCTACTCATCCACCACCGACCTGAGTGGACTCACCACCTGGTACTCCAACGGCAAGTCCGTCAGCCAGGGCGTTGAGGCCGAGGCCAACTTCGTGCTTGGCAGTGGCTTCAACCTCTATGGGAATGCCACCATCGGCAGCGCCAAGTATGTGGCGACTGGTCTCTGGATCCAGAACGCGCCGAAAGACACCGAGTCCCTCGGCATCTATTACCAGCAGGATGCCTGGAGCGTGGGCCTGCTCGGCAAGCGTGTGGGCAAGATGTTCAATGACAACGGCAGCATCCACGAGGCCATCACCATCGACCCCTTCATCATCCCCAACCTGTTCGTCAACTACACAGTAAAGTCCCTCACCAACTGGATGAAGCAGACCCGCTTCAAGCTCTCCGTCACCAACATCAGCGACAAGCACAGCATCGTGGCGGTGACACCCGCTGGCAAGACCACTTCGGTGGCGGCCCCGGGTGACGTGCTGACGCTGCTCCCTGCCCGCAGCGTCTCGTTCTCCATAGGGTTCGACTTCTAGCCACGAGGATCCCAAAGTCAAACGCCGATGCTCGCGAGGGCATCGGCGTTTGACTTTGGTGAAGGTCAGGAATTGGAACGAGTCGGAGGACCGCCTCTCGTGGTGGCTCAGGGCTTGATGGGTAGGTTCCACTCAGCGGCCCGGGCGGCTTCCAGCAAGTCCCTGTTGCCGGACTCGGCCAGCCAGGTCTCGGCAAGTCGCGCGCCCAGGCGCTGGCCTGAGGTGATATCGGACGGGTAGTGGACGCCTCCCACCACCCGGTGCACGCCGACTTGGCGACCCTGTTCCAGCAGGGCCTCCCGCCGCTCCGGCACCAGCTCGGCCAGCACGATGGCGATGGCCAGGCCACGTGTCGCGTGGCCGCTGGGATAGGAGGGGCTGGTCTCCCGCTCGATGGCGGGGACGACGCGTGGGTCGGCCAGGTAAGGGCGTGGCCGCCCATAAAATTTCTTCAGTGCATCGGTCTGGGCCTTGATGTCCTTCGCGACCTTGTCCACCAGCGCAGCGGTTTTCGGATACTGCGCGGGGGGCAGGGGTTTTCCAACCGCCATTCCGTAGGCTGCCAGGGTGAGCTTGACCTCCGCAGCAGCCAGCTGGGTGTCGTGAGTTGTGCGGGTCTGCTGGCACCACAGGACGATGGCCAAGTCTGCCTTCCCGGCATCTGAATCCGCAGGCGGGAAGGGCCCAAGGAAGGTCGCCAGCTCTTGCACTGCCAGGGGAAGGTTGGCCGTTGCGGGCGCCTGTGTGAATACCGGAACGCCCGATACGAGCACCAGCATGAGACTCAACGACAAACGACGCATGGGCCACTCCCGAAGTCAGTGGTCAGTCTGCTTTGGGGTAACGATTAAGCCGATGGATAGGCTGTAACAATCTCGCAACATGCACCACCTCCGGGCTCCTGCAGGGCGCATTGATCAGGCGAGTGGTGGCTACCGATACGGAAGCATCAGCCCATCCGATTGACCCTGGCGTTTCACCCCACAGGAATGTCGCAGGGAATTCACTTCTGCCCTGGATCGTCGGCACTATGCTCGAACAGAAGCGCGGTTTCCCACGCGATGTCGTCCGGTTGATGTCGAAGGGGATGCGGTTTCTAAGAGCCTCTCCGGGGGGTGAGGTGGCAGCAAGGGAACCTCCTCCCTTGCTGCTCTGCTTGGCACCCATGGCTCTCGTTCCCAGGGATGGGCGTCCACGCTTCCGCCCCTTCAGGGATGTCGCTTACCCGAGCACCTCCCGGGGGGAACTTCAGGAGGCCTCGGATTCACGAGAGGGTGGCAGCATGACACGGAAGGTGGCCCCTTCTCCGGGGCGGCTCTCGACGGTAACTTCTCCCCCCATGAGACGGCAGAGGTGCTTCACGATGGCCAGCCCCAGGCCGGTTCCAGGCTTGGCCTTGGCAGCCTGGGCCCGGTAGAAGCGCTCGAAGATCCGGACCTGTTCCGCCTCGGGAATTCCTGGGCCCTGATCCCGCACCTCCCAGGTCTGGCCCTGATCTGTCAGGGTCGCTGTGACCATGACCTGACCACCGGGCGGGGTGAACTTAACCGCGTTGGAGACCAGGTTCTCTAGGACCTGGTTCAGTCGGAGCGGGTCGGCCAGGATCCGGATACCAGCCGGAGCACTCAAGCTGCCAGACAACTCCACCGCTGTCCCACCATGCTGCTGTCGCAAGTCTTGCAAGGTTGTCTCGAAGAAGGCGGCCGGATCCAGGCTCACGGGCGTCAGGCGCAGGGCGCCGCTCTCAATGCGGCTCAGCTCCGAGAGGTCGCCCAGCAGCAGCGCCAGCCGGTCCACGGAGCGGAGGATGGAGGCAGCATTACCCTTCGCCACCTCGGGCAGGTCCTCTTCCTGCAGGTTCTCGGCGGCGATGCGGATGGCGGTGACGGGCGTCTTCAGCTCGTGGCTCACGTTGGAGATGAATTTTTGCCGGGTGGTCTCCAGGGCCTCCTGGCTGGTGATGTCGTCCAGCGTGAGCAGCACGCCGCTCACGGGACCCAGCGGAGCGAAAGGGATGGCCCGAACCCTGAGGGACCGAGCCGCCCGGGTGAGCCGCCATTCGGCACTGGTTCCCAGGTAGGCCCGTTTCACGGCCGTGCGCCCATCCAGGTCCTGGAACACGTCAGTCACGGGCATCCCCTTCGTAAGTGGGGCGCTCAGGCCCAGGTGGCGCTGGGCGGCGGGATTGAACTGCTCCAGTTGCCCGCCTGCACCGAGCAGCAGGACCCCTTCTTCAAGTCTCGCCATGATGCCCGGCAGCAGGCGGTCTTCTCGGGTCGCCCGTTCGCGCAATTCGACGTTCTCACGCTCCAAGGCGGACCAAGCACTGGGCAGGTCCTGGATGGCCCGGGGCCGAATGCCAGAGAGCAGCTGTTCGAGGGGTGCGGCCACTGGCCGCACCTGCCAGCGGGCCATGAGGACCATCACGATGACCAATGTCGCCAGCAGTCCCAGAATCCAGAGGAAGGAGACACCCTTGTGGAAGCTCGTACCCAACCCGACGCCCAGGAACAGCATGGAGGCCAGACAGATCAGGGCCCGGCCCAGGAAAACAGGTGTTCCTGACTTGACGTTTCGCTCCAGGTGATGCGGCTCCATGCCTCCAAACCATACACCGTCAGGGCCTGGGAGCCCAGCGCCAGACTTCGATTTTACACTGCAGTTACGCCCGTGGACCCTGTAGAGTTGGATGTCGATGCAGGAGACCCCATGTCCTTGAACGCCCTGATGAGCTGGCTGAAACCCCGTGAGATGGTCTTTTTTGACCTCCTGGAGACTGCCACGGCCAATGCCTACCAGGCTGCTCAGCTCTTCGACCGGGAGATCCGCAGCAACGATCCGACCCGCTTTGCCGAGCTTCGCCGCCAGATGAAGGAACTCGAGCACACCGGCGATGATCTCACCCACCAGATCATCGAACGTCTGAATCACACCTTCGTGACCCCCCTCGACCGGGAGGACATCCTCCACCTTGCCTTCGCCATCGACGATGTGGTCGATCGCATCCACTGCATCTGCGAGCGGCTGATTCTCTACCGGATCACCCATGTGATGCCGGCGATGACCGAGATCAGCTCGATCATCGTCGAGGGAGTGGGGGAACTGATCCACCTGACGAAGTCACTCCGGGACATGTCGCACCAGAAGGAAATCCGGGACCGCATCCGACGGGTGCACGCCCTGGAAACCAAGGCCGATTCCATCTATCATGCGGCCCTGGCCCAGATCTTCGAGAACCCCAAGGATCCAATCGAATTAATAAAGTGGAAGGAACTGCTGGAGCAGGCTGAGCACGCCACAGACAAGGTTGAGCTGGTGGCCAAAGTCATTGGCTCCACCGTCATGAAAAACGCCTGAGCAGCCCATGCTTGAAGCCTTCCTCATCCCGTCCCTGGCGATTCTCATCCTGCTTGCCTGGGGCATCGACTACATCAACGGGTTTCACGACACCGCCAACTCCATCGCCACGGTGGTAAGTACCGGCGTCCTCCCCGCCAAATACGCCCTGGTCATGTCGGCCACTCTGAACTTTGCTGGGGCGCTGGCCGGCACCTCCGTCGCCACCACCATCGCCAAGGGGATAGCCGACAGTCAGCACGTGGTACCCGCTGTCATCGCCGCAGCCCTGATGGCCGCCATCACCTGGGACCTCCTGACCTGGTGGTTTGGTATCCCCTCCAGCACCAGCCACACCCTCCTGGGAGGGCTGTCTGGGGCCGTTGTCGCCCATGCCGGCTTCGGCGCCCTCCATACCAAGAAGCTCCAGGAGATCGGCCTCTTCATCATCCTTTCCCCCCTCATGGGGTTCCTGGTTGCCATGTTGCTCATCCTGCTGATCCTCTGGATCGTGCGCAATTTCTCGGGACACCGCGTCAACTGGGTGTTCCGCAAGGCGCAGCTGGTCAGCGCGGCGGCCATGTCCTTCACGCACGGCCAGAACGACGCGCAAAAGGCCATGGGGGTCATCTGCCTGGCCCTGATCGCCTACAAATTTCACCTCCCCCTCGACGCCAAGCTGAAGGTGGTCATTCCCCTCTGGGTGAAGATCGGCAGCGCATCCTTCATGGCCCTCGGCACCGCTTCCGGGGGCTGGAAGATCATCAAGACCATGGGTTCACGAATCGTGAAGCTGCGCCCCATCCATGGGTTCGCTGCCGAGACGGCGGCCGCCGCGGTGCTGTTCACCACCGCGCATTTCGGCATCCCGGTCAGCACCACCCATAGCATCACCGGTGCCATCATGGGCGTGGGGACGACCATGAACGCCAGCGCCGTGCGTTGGGGCGTGGCTGGCAACATCATGGTGGCCTGGATTCTGACCATTCCCATCAGCGCCCTGCTGGCGGCGGGCTTCCTCAAGCTGGTCACACCCTTCTTCTGAGGCTTGTTCCTGAGAAGTGACGAGGCCGGCTCAAGGTCGTCACACCGATCGCAGATGATGGGTGTCCCAACGCCGCAGATGCCCGTCACTGCTTGGTCTCAGCCTATTTGCGCAGAGTTGGCACTCGCGCCACACCCCCGTCATCCGCACCCCCGACCCTGTTCGTGAGACTCAGGGAGGAACGCCATGACGATCGAAACCCTCACCCCCCATCCCGAGGGCGCCCGCTACACAGTCCGTTCGCTGACCAGCGCGGACTTCACCCACCTCCGCCGCCTGGAAGCGGAGATCTGGTCCGGTGACAGCACCGGCGAGCTCTGCCCCCACTACCTCCGGCTCTGCACCGAGCTCTACCGGGACTGGTGCTTCCTGGCCCTCGATGGGGACCGCCCCGTGGGCTACGTGCTCAACTTCGTGCAGGGCAAGACGGTCTACTGCGCGACCCTGGCCGTGCACCCCGAGTATCAGAAGGGCCGGGTGAACTACCTGCTCATCCGCGCCATGGTCTCCAAGCTGCTCCACGAGGATGTCGAGGAGTGCCGCTTCCTGGTGGAGCCCGGCAACAACGACGCCCGCAGCGTCCACAACGCCCTTGGCGCCCGGGTGATTGAGGAAGTCCAGGACTTCTACGCCCCCGGCGACACCCGGCTCTGGTCCGCCATCACCAAGGCCGACCTGGAGCGGGTCCGGGCTCGCTACACCCGCCTCAAGCTGGTCTCCTGATGACCTGGGCCGGGGTCCTCTGGCCCACCGCCGCCCTGCTGCCGCGCCTGGTAGCAGGCGCCGAGACCCAACCTGACCTGCACCGTTGGGCTCAGCGCCTGCTGCCTGCCCTGGGGGTGGACCTCACCATCCAGGGAGGCCTCCGTACCGACGTCCCCCTCTGGGTGGCCAACCACCTCAGCTGGGTGGACCCGGTGGTGTTCATGAGCCTGCGGCCCATGGGCACCATCGCCAAGCGCGAGGTGACCAACTACCCGATCCTGGGGCGCTGGGCCCGGAAGTCCGGCATCCAGTTCGTGGACCGGGCCGAACCCACCAGCCGGGCCGCGGCTCTGGTCGGCTTCTGTGCCGCCCTCCGAGCGGGCCGCGACATGCTCCTGTTTCCGGAGGGCACCACCACCCGGGGCGGGCGGCTGGCGCCTCTCTACGCCGGGGGCCTTCACGCGGCCTATGAGCTGGGCATCCCGGCCCAGCCCCTGCGCATCGACAGCCCTGCCCCGCACTACCCCTGGACCGGCGCCGAGACCCTCCTGCCGCACCTCCGCACCCTGCTTAGCACCCGCACCCCCGTGGACATCACACCGGGGGAGGCTCTCTATCCCAGTGACTTCCCCGATCCACTGGCCTGGCTCGCCGCCTTCCAGGCCGCACTTGCCCCCCGGAGTCTCGATGTCCGCTGATGTGCTCATGCAGGGCCTGTGCACGGGCCTGACGCCCTTTCTGGGGCTGCCCCACTGCGTGGAGCCGCGCGCCGCCACCGGCGTGGTCCTGGGCGTCCCCTGCGACGCAGGGGTCATCAACCGGCCCGGCGCCCGCCTGGGTCCCTGGGCCCTGCGCGCCGCTTCCATGGGCATGGGCACCCACCGCATGCCCGAACGCCTGCGGGTAGGACGCGCGGAAGGCACCCCCGCCGCCGCCCGGGGCTGGGTGGCTGGTGGCAACATTCCCACCCTGCCCTTCTCCCTGGCCGCGGCTCTGGAGACAGTCCAAGCCACCGTCGGCGCGTGGGCGCGGCGGGACTGCCGAACCCTGCTGCTGGGCGGGGACCACTCGCTCACCCTGGGGGCTCTGCGCGCCCTGGCCCTCCAGCATGGTCCCCTGGGCCTGCTGCACATCGACGCCCACCCGGACGCTGCCGACGGTGCGGCCTGGGGCACGGACATCCACCACGGCACCTGGCTGCGGCAGGCCCTGCTCGAAGGCCTGCTGGACCCCCAGCGGGTGGTGCAGGCGGGCCTCCGGGCGCCCCGCTTCGATGACGAGGAGCTGCACTTTCTCCGGGCCGCGGGGGTACGTCTCTGGTCCCCTGCGGACCTGCGCGACGCCTCGCTGGCCTCCTGGCTCCAGGCAGACCTGGCGCTGGTGGGACAGGGCCCCGCCTACCTCAGCCTGGACCTGGACGCCCTGGACCCGGTCCTGACCCCCGCCGTGGCGGAACCTGTGCCTGGCGGGCTGAGTCTTCCCGAGACCCTCCGCCTCATCCACGCCGCCCGGCAATGGGCCAAGCCTTGGGTGGGCGCGGACCTCATGGAGCTCGCCCCCACCCTGGAGGGCGCCGAGGCGACCGCCCGCGTCGCTGTCCACCTTGCCCTTCACCTGCTCGCCTGAGGAACCCATGCCCCCACTCGATACCTTCCTGACCTTCATCGGACCCCTCACTTGGGATGACCTCGTCGCGGGATACGACTTCGGCCTGCTGACTTCCCTGGAGGTCCAGTCCCAGGTGGCGGGCGAGGGCCCCGCCCTTCAGCGGCTTCGGGCCCTGGAGGGCTCGGCCCTCCTGACCTTCGAGGCCCACCTCTGGGCCGCCTGTGCCGAGGCCCAGGGCGTCACGCCGAGGCCCGGAAGTGTGCGCTGGGCTCAGGCCCAGGACCACTGGCGGGAAGCGCTCCTGCGCGAGGCCCTGGCCAAGGACTGCACCGCCAGCCAGCTGGCCGAGGCGGTCGAGCGCCTCTACGAGCAGGTGGGCTGCCCAGAGGACATGCTGGCCATGCTGCGGCCCTCCCAGGTCTGGTCCGGCACCCCGGCCACCGTGGACCCCCGGGCCGTGAAGGCCTTCCTGGACCGCGCGCAGTCCCTACGGAGCCGGCACTTCGGGTCGGCTTCCTGAGGAGCCCTCACCAGTGCTACGCTCGACTCCCGCCAAGGAGTTCCCATGCGCCCCTTCCTGCTCCCGCTTCTGTTGGCAACGGCTCTCAACGCCCAGGAAAAACCGGCACCGGTGCGCTTGACGCCCCTGCGGCCCAGCCCGGCTTGCACGGTCTCCCAGGAGATCGGTATCAGCAAGGTGGACCTCGCCTTCTCCCGGCCCTTCGTCAAGGGCCGCAAGATCTGGGGTGAGCTGGTCCCCTACGGTCAGGTCTGGCGGGTTGGTGCCAACAGCGCGACGACCCTCACCCTCAGCCATGCGGCCAAGGTGGCTGGCAAGGACGTGCCGGCGGGCACCTACGGCTTCTTCGCAATCCCCGGCCCCAAGACCTGGACGCTGATCCTGAACCGGAAGGCGAAGCAGTGGGGCGCCTACGAGTACAAGCCCGAAGAGGACCAGCTGCGCTGGGAGGTTACGCCCCAGACCGGCCCCTTCCTGGAGTGCCTGGACTACCGCATCCTGCCCCGAGACGCCGGTGCCGCCACGGTGGAGCTGGCCTGGGAGAACCTGCGCGTCAGCTTCGCCCTGGCCTTCGACACCAAGGCCCTCTACTGGGCTCACCTGGAGGCCATGCTGAAGAAGGCGCCTGAGACCGACGGCGTGCCCTGGTATCAGGCGGCCAAGTATTGCCAGGAGCAGGGGATCGAGCCCCACAAGGCCCTGGCCTGGATCGAGCTGAGTCTGAAGGCCTGGGACAGCTTCTGGAACCATGAGGTCGCCGCGCGGATCTACAAGGATGCCAAGCGCCTGCCCGAGGCCCTGGTCCACCTCAAGAAGGCGATTGACCTCTCAAGAGACAAGGCTCCCAGGGAATACACCGAAAACCTCGAGAAGGAGATCGCGGCCTGGAAGCAGGGCTGAGCGCCGGCCGCAATCGGTTTCAGCGATCCACCCAGCGGCGGCCACCGTCGAGGGTGAGGGTCTCCCCGGTCAGGAACGGGCTCTCGGCGGCGTAGCGCACGGCGCGGCAGAGGTCGGCGGGCTCCCCGATCCGCTTGAGCAGGGTGCGGCTGGCCAGGAAGGCGGGATCCATCCCCTCCGCCGGCAACAGGGTGCCCAGGGCGTGACCAACAACTCGCACCCGGGGGGCCAGCAGCTGGGCGAGGCCTGGCACAAGGGCGGCGAGCCCAGCCTTGGCGGCACTGTAGGGCAGGCGCTGGAGCCAGGGGTGATGGATCGAGGTATCGAGGAGCAGCTGCAGGCAGGCGCCCTCCGCGAGGTGGGGCACCAGGGCCTGGGCACAGAGGAAGGGGAAGCTCAGGTTCAGGCGCCAGGTGGCCTCCAGGGCCTCCGGCGTCCAGGTGCCCAGGGGGCTCGCAGGGAAGCTTCCGGCCAGGAACACCGCGCCGGAAATAACCCAGCCTTGGGTCGCGAGAGTATCCAGATCTGCCATCATTTGACAACCCAGATCAGGACTTCCGGCATCCCACTGCAGGGTCCTTATCTGAGCTGTCTGCGCCAGATCTTCCACCCAGGTTTCACCGTCCCAGGACTCTGAACTCGTCAACACCAGGTCGTGATCCCGGGCAAGATCCTCCGCGAGCGCCCGTCCCAGCCGCCGCCTTCCGCCCACCAGCACCCAGCAGGACCTGCCCTTCCGTTCGCTCTGCACCATCTGGACATATTTCCACAAAGGCCTCATGAACCCCTACTTGAAACGTATCCGCTGGCGCCTGCTCTGGGTCAGCTTCGCCTGCCTGACGCTGGCGCTGGGGTCCTATGCGCTGAACCAGTGGGTCTACGCCCAGTCCGACGACCAGTGCTCCTGGGTGGTGGAGAAGGGCCGGGTGGTCATCCGGGAGATCCTGCCGGACGGCGTCGCGGAAGAGGCGGGCCTGCTCGAGGGCGACGAGCTGGTGAAGATCCAGGGGCGCGCCTACGAACCCACGGTGGAAGGCACCCTGAGGGCCCAGCGATTCATCAACGGGAAGCCCGAAGGCACCATCCTCATCTACACCGTCAAGCGCCAGGACCGCCAGATCCTCATTCCCATCCGCCTGGTGAAACCTCTGGATCTGGTGCAGCTGGCCCTGTTGGCCAACGGGATCCTCGCCTGGGCCATCAGCCTGCTGGTGGTCCTCTCGGCGCCGGAACGGAAGTCTTCCCGGCACTTCTTCTACTTGGCCGCCACGGCCCTGCTGCTCTCCGGCGCGAACGTCGCTGGCAACGCGCCCACAGCCATGACCGTTGTCGTCATCCTCATGGGTGCCGTCGCAGCGGCCCTGCTACCCCCGCTCTGGGTGCACTTCTTCCTGCGCTTCCCGCACCCCTTCGAGTGGCGGAAGCACCGGGGCTTCCTCCGGGCGCTCTACGGCACCTTCGTGGTGCTGGCCCTGGTCCAGGCCCTGGCCCGCCTCTGGATTCTGGCCGGGAACGGCCTCCTGCTGAGCCCCGGCGGCGGATCGCCGGATGGCCTGCTCCGCACGTTCCTCATGGGTTTCGGTGTCCTGACCATCGGGCTCTACTTCGCCGCTGCGCTCACGGGGCTGGGGTTCTTCGTGGTAGGCGTGATCCGCGCCCCGGATCGCTACCGCCGGGCCCTCCTGCCCTCGCTTATCGTCGCTGCCTTCGTCTGCCTGGACCTGCTGGCCTGGGCCCTGCTCCAGGCCCGGTTCGGGAGCAGCCTCCTCTTCCGGCGACAGGTCTTCATCTTCATGCTGCCCGCACCCCTGCTGCCCCTGAGCTTCGCCTACGCCATCTTCCGGCACGGGCTCTTCGATGTGCGCGTGGTGCTCTTGCGCTGGGTCAGCTACATGGCGGTGCTCGGGGTGACCATCGCCGCCTACCTGGGCGGGCTGGCCTGGGCCTTCTCCCACCTGGTATCAATTCCCTCCGGCTGGGCCGGCGCCCTCATAGGCCTCCTCGCCCTGCCCCTGGGCTGGGCGCTGCGCCGCCTGGTGCGCACCATCCGCCGTCGCTTCCGCCGCGACTTCGCCAGCACCCGGGAGGTGGCCCTCAGCCTCGTGCACGAGCCCCGCAAGCGGTTCAGCGAGGAGTCCCTGCTCAAGTCCGTGCGTCGGGCCCTGCAGGAGGCCTTCCAGCCCCACTCGCTCGACATCCTGCCGGTCCAGGACCAGGCTGTGTTGCTGCCTGCGGCCGAGGCCTCGGATCGCGAGGAGCGCCGCCTGCACTTCCCTGCCCAGCCCCTGCGCCTCCCTGCGGGCCTCCTGCGGCTGGCCCGGGACAACCAGGAGCTGGTACTGGGATTGGGCAGCGAGGAGGCGGACTGGATCCGCGAGCAGGGTGGCACCCTGCGGGCCCACATGGACGCCCTGGAGGCGCAGCTGATCCTCCTCATCCTCGCCGGGGACGCCCCCCACAGCGTGGTGCTGCTGGGTGGCAAGTACGCCCAGCTGAGCTACAGCCGCGAGGACCGGGAGCTGCTCCGCGAGGTCGCCCAGGCCGCAGGCGGATCGCTCGAGACCGCCGTGATGCACCAGCGGCTGGTGGCGCAGGAGCGCCTCAGCCAGGAGCTGGAGACCGCACGCAAGATCCAGGAGGGGTTGGTGACCTCCCAGGTCCCGCCCATCCCTGGCTTCCAGGTGGCCCTGCGCCTGGAGCCTGCCCTGGAGACCGGGGGCGATCTCCTCTTCGTCAAGCGCCGTCCCAGTGGCAACTGGCTGGCGGCCGTGGGGGACGTCTGCGGCAAGGGCCTGGCTGCGGCCCTCTACATGGCCCAGGCCACGGCACTGCTGGAGCAGGCCGTCCAGCGGGAAGACCAGGGCCTGGCGGAGATCCTCGCCTCCCTGGACCAGACGCTGCGCCACCTGCTGGGCCAGCGAGGCTTCCTCACCCTGATCCTGCTGGAGTGGGATGCGGCCGGGAACTACCGCCTGGCCCGCGCGGGTCACCCGGGCGCCCTGTTCCTCCAGCATCCAGGCGAGGATGGCACTTCCGAGCTGTCCCCGGGCGGCCGCGGACTGGGCCTCAGGCCTGCGGGCCCCGGCGACTGGAAGGTGACGGAGGGCACCCTGCCACCCAAGGGCTGGCTGGTGCTCTACAGCGACGGACTCTCCGAGGCCATGAACCGGGATGGTGAGCTCTACGGCCTGCCTCGGCTCTGCAACCAGCTGCGTCGCCTCTGGGGCACCGGCAGCCCCCGGGCGGCCTGCGAGGCCATCTTCGAGGACGTGTCCGCCTTCGATACTCGGAACCCGGACGACCGCACTCTGTTTATCCTGGGAAGAGAGGCCTGAATGCGACGCTCTTCCCTCCGCTGGACCATCCCGACCCTGCTGGCTCTCCAGCTGGCTCTGCTCTGGGTCCAGGGGGCCCAGATCCACCGCCAGAACCAGGTGCTCACGGGCCTGCGCGAGGATATCCAGGCCCTGGCCGACACCCTCCAGGACGGCAAGATGCCGGCCAATGATCAAGAGGAGGCCCCCTCGGTTCCGGCCCGCTACCAGGTCCCGAACTCTCCGCCCCGGCGCGTCGCTGTACTGGGTGCCGAGGAGGAGCAGGACGCCGCCGCCAAGGAGCTGAAGACCTCTCGGGACTCGGCCCAGAAGGCCGTCAAGGACGCCCGCGAGGTCCAGTCGAAGCTCTCCATCGAAGAGAACATCCGCAAGGCCGACGAAAACCGCAAGGTAAACGCCGCCACTACCAGCTGGCAACGCTGGGTCTATGGTGCCCTCGCTTTCGTGGTGCTCGGCCTGCTCGCGCGGGCCGTGCTCCGCCGGAACGCCTGATGTCCCTCTTCGAGTATCTGCAGGCTGATCCTGAGTGCCGAAACCTGGCGGAGGGAGCGATCCACGCCGTGGCCCCGGCCCTGGACGATCCGGATCCCTCCCATACAGTCCTGCAGCTGAACGAGTGGGCCTTCACCCTTGCGGGCCGCATGCCCCTGCCCTGGAACACCCACAAAGCCATCGACGCCCTGAACGACCTCCTCTTTGTCGAGCTGGGCTTCAGGGGCGACCGGGAGACCTACGACGACCCACTGAACGCCCTGCTGCCGGAGGTGGTCGCCCGCCGCAAGGGTCTACCCATCGCGCTCTCCATCCTCTGGGTGGACCTGGCCCGGCGACTGGGCTTCGACGCCGTGGGCGTGGGCCTGCCCGGGCACTTCATCGCCGCTCTGCGCACCGACTTCGGGCTGCTCTGCTTCGATCCCTTCCACCAGGGGCGGCCCGTGGGCGAGGAAAGCGGGGAGCACCTCGTCAAGTCCGCGACAGCGGGCCGGGTGCCTTTCCACCCGGACATGCTGCGCCCTACGTCGGACCGGCAGATCCTCGCCCGCCTGGTGCGCAACCTGCACCAGCGCTTCATGCAGGCCGAGAGCTGGGACGAGGCCATCTGGACCAGCACCCACCTCGTGCTGCTGGATGCCGGAAATCCGCGGCCCCTCAAGGAGCGCGCCTTCGTGCACCTCCAGCGGAACGAGCCCGGCCCCGCCCTGGTCGATCTGCGCGAGGCCCTCCTGCTGAGTCCCGAGTCCGACCCTGAGATCCAGGCCTGGCTGCAGCAGCTGGAGAAATGAGCAGGGGCCCGAAGGCCCCCGCTTAATCGATCGCTGATAGCTGACAGCCAATAATGCTACTTCTTCTGCGCCTCGACGACGGTGAGGGCCGTGAGGTGGATGATGTCGTTCATGTCGCTGTGCCGCTGCAGGACATGGACGGGGGCCGCCATGCCGCAGGTGATGGGGCCGATGACCTCGGCGCCCGCCAGCCGCTGCACCAGCTTGTAGGCGATGTTGCCGCTGGTGAGGTCGGGGAAAATCAGCACGTTAGCGCCGCCCGGCAGGTCCACCCAGGGGTAGTTCTCGGCCAGGATATCGGCGCCAAGCGCCGTGTCGGCCTGCATCTCGCCGTCGCACTTGAGCTCGGGCCGGCGGGCCTTCACCAGCTCGGTGGCCTTCTGGACCTTGCGGACCAGCGGGTGCTCGACGCTGCCGAAGCTGGAGAAGGAGAGCATGGCCACCTTCGGTTCCATGTTGAAGGTGTCCTTCACCAGGTCCGCGGTGAGGAGGGCGATCTCCGCCAGTTCCTCGCTGTTGGGCTCGATGTTCATGGTGGTGTCGGAGAAGAACAGGACACGGTTCTTGAGCACCATGGTGTAGACGCCGCAGACGCGCTTCACGCCCGCACGGGTGCCGATCACTTCCAGGCAGGGCCGGATCGTGTCGGGGTAGTAGGAGGTCAGGCCGGCGATGAGGCCATCGGCCTTGCCCATGCGGCACATGAGGGCGCCAAAGTAGATCCGCTCACGAACCTTCCGCTTGGCCTCGAACTTGGTGACGCCGCGACGGTTGCGGATCTTCCAGTACTCGTCCTCGGCCTCCTGACGCCAAGGCACCGTGGTGGGATCGAGGATCTCGATGCCCTCCAGGTCGATGCCGTGGTCGGCGGCGACAGCCTGGATCTTCTCGGGGCTACCGAGGAGGATCGGCACACAGATGCCTTCGTCCACCATCTGGGAGACCGCCTGGAGGATCAGGGGGTGGTCACCTTCGGGGAAGACCACGCGCTTGGGGTTCTCCTTGGCGCGGTTGACCACGCTGCGGATGACGTCCTTGCTGCGGCCCTGGAGCCCTTCAAGGCGCTCGACGTAGGCCTTCATGTCGGCGATGGGCTGCTTGGCAACGCCGGAATCCATGGCGGCCTTGGCGACGGCCGGAGCCACCCAGAGGAGCACACGGGGATCGAAGGGCTTGGGAATGATATATTCCCGGCCGAAGGTGAACTTCTGGCCGGAGTAAGCGCGGCTGACGGAGTCAGGCACTTCCTCGCGGGCCAGTGAGGCCAGCGCCTGGGCGGCGGCCAGCTTCATGGGCTCGTTGATCTCACTGGCGCGGACATCCAGGGCGCCGCGGAAGATGAAGGGGAAGCCCAGGACGTTGTTCACCTGGTTGGGATAGTCGCTGCGGCCCGTGGCCAGGATGATGTCGTTGCGGGTGGCCATGGCCGTCGGGTAGTCGATCTCGGGGTCCGGGTTCGCCAGGGCGAACACGATGGGATCCTTGGCCATGCTCAGCAGCATCTCGGGGGTCAGGGCGCCCTTGCTGGAGCAGCCCACGAAGACATCCGCATCCTTGATGGTGTCAGCCAGGGTGCGCCACTCGCTGGGCTTGGCGAAGCGGTCCTTGTACTTGTTGTTGCCTTCCTTGCGGCCGGTGTAGACCAGGCCCTTGGTGTCGCAGAGCCAGAGGTTCTCGAGCTTGACCCCGGCGTTGATCATCATGTTCGCGCAGGCGATGGCGGAGGCGCCGGCACCGGAGAACACAACCTTCATGTCCGGCATCTTCTTGCCGACGATCTCACAGGCATTCATGAGGGCCGCAGTGCTGATGATGGCCGTGCCGTGCTGGTCGTCGTGGAAGACGGGGATGTTCATTTCCTTCTTGAGGCGGGTCTCGATCTCGAAGCACTCGGGGGCCTTGATGTCCTCAAGGTTCACGCCGCCGAAGGTGGGCTCCAGAGCCTTGACCACCTGGCAGAACTTGTCGATGTCCAGCTCGTCCACTTCGATGTCGAACACGTCGATGTCGGCGAAGCGCTTAAAGAGCACGCCCTTGCCTTCCATGACAGGCTTGCCGGCCAAGGCGCCGATGTTGCCCAGGCCCAGCACCGCAGTGCCGTTGGAGATCACGGCCACCAGATTGCCCTTAGCGGTGTACTGGTAGGCAAGCTCAGGATCCTTCTCGATCGCGAGACAGGGTTCGGCGACGCCGGGGGAATAGGCGAGGGACAGGTCCCGGGCCGTGGAACAGGGCTTGGTGGCCACGACTTCGATCTTCCCTTTTCGTCCCTGCGAATGGTAATCGAGGGCTTCCTGTCTCTTCTTCATAGCCACACTCCTTGGTTTGAGTGCCCTGTCAATGGGCTGAAGGCCACAGCTTACACCTCAGGAGAGGCTCTCTTGCCTGGAAGGTCATCAATCGCGGCCTTTGTTGCACGGATCACATGGAGTGCTTCCCTGGCGGGCGCCCCGAGGGTAGGCTCCATCCATCACCCGGAGTCCCCATGCACACCCTGCTGCTCCTGTTGCCCTGCCTGTTGTCCAGCCTAGCTGTTGCCCAGAAAACACCGGCACCCAACAAGGCTGTAGCGACAGCCAAGGAAGCCAAGGTCGAGTGGGACGGCGAGTGGAACCTGCGGGCTTCCCAGAGCGACAACGTCGACGAGCAGATCGACGCCCACCTGAAGGACCTGAACTTTGCCATGAAGCTCTACTGGAAGAAGAAGCTCCAGTCCGCCTGTCGCAGCTTCAGCAAGCTCGACATCCTTGCCGGGGACGGCTTCACCGTGACCATGGGCAAGGAACGACCCATCGACACCCCCGGCGATGGGACTGAAGGCGAATGGAAGCGCAGCGATGGAGAAGTCTTCAAGGCCAGCCTCACCCGGAGCGGGGCCACCCTGACCCAGACCCTCACCGGGGATGGCTACGTCCTCAAGAACGTCTATTCCATGCGGAAGGATGGCGACTCGCTGGCCCTGCAGGCCACCTTTACCCATCCCAAGTTGGACAATCCCTTTACCTACAAGCTGGTGTTCAAGCGGAACGACTGAGCCTGCTTTCGGTCAGACTGGGCGGATGCACCTGCCCGCGCCGCCGCTCCTGCCCTGCCGTCCCCCATGGTGGGCCTCGGGCGGGCACCTGCAGACGATCCTGGGCAACTACCTGCCGGGCGCCTTCCCGGACCATCCCTCGGAACCCTTCCGCCTCCCGCTGCCGGACGGTGATCAGCTGGCAGGACGGCACTACCCCGGGGAGACGGATGTGCTGGTGCTGGTCTTCCACGGGCTGGGAGGCAGCGACCAGGCGCATTACGTGCGGCGCACGGTCACCCTAGCCCGGTCGCTGGGCCACCACGTATGGACCGTGAACCACCGGGGCTGTGGCGAGGGGCGGGGCCTGGCCCGGCGGCCCTATCACAGCGGCGCCGGGGATGACCTGGGAGCGGCCTTCGCCGCCGCCCGGCAGCGGCACCCCGGACTTAGGCAGCTGGCCGTGGGCTACTCCCTCTCGGCCAACGCCCTGCTGCTGAACCTGGGCGGGGGCCTGCCGAAAGCCGCCGCCCAGCCCGACGCTGCCATCGCCGTGAATCCACCGGTGGACCTGGGCGCCTGCTCCGATGCCATCCACAGCGGTCTCAGCCGGCTCTACGAGCTGCGCTTCATCCGCCGCTGTCGGCAAGCGATCCGCGAACGGCAGGCGGACAGCCTGATTACCGAGGCCTACGCCACCCGGACCTTCATGAGCCTGCGGGAATTCGATGACGTCTACACTACCCAGGCCTCAGGCTTCCGGGACGCGGAGGACTACTACGCCCGCTGCTCGGCCCGCCACCACCTCTCGAAGATCACCGTGCCGACGGTGGTGATCATGGCCAAGGATGATCCCTTCATCCCCTGGCGGGACGCCGCAGAGGCAAAGCCCTCGCCCAGCGTACACCTGCACTTCGAGGACCACGGCGGCCACATGGGCTACCTCAGCCGGGACCTGCCCGGACATCGCTGGCTGCCCTATGCCATCCAGCACTACGCCCAGGAGCTGCTCACCGCCCCCTCGGCATGAGCGAGCGCAGTTCCGCGACCAGCCCCGGCAGCAGCTCCGCGACCCGGTCGATCTGTATGGCGGTGGTGCCCAGCCCCAGGCTAAAGCGCACGGTACCCCGGGCGTAGGTTTCGGGGATTCGCATGGCCCGTAGCACATGGCTGGGCTCGCGCATGCCGGTGCTGCAGGCGCTGCCTGTAGACACACAGATGCCCTGCTCGGCCAGCCGCAACTGGAGGGCCTCGCCCTCGAGTCCGGCGAACCCCAGGAGGCTCGTGTTCGGCAGGCGCAGGGCGCCCGCGCCATGGACGCGCACCTCGGGGATCCCGGCCAGCACCCGGGTCTCGAATCCGTCCCGCATCGCCTCGACCTGGGCCATGTCCGGCAACCGCGCCTGAGCGAGGGCCGCCGCCCGGCCCAGCCCCACCAGGCCCGGCACGTTCTCGGTGCCGCCCCTCCGGCCCCGCTCCTGGGAGCCCCCCAGCATGAGTGGCTTCAGACGCACGCCCCGCCGGATCATGAGCAGCCCCGTGCCCTTCGGACCATGGAACTTGTGGCCGCTCAAGGTGAGCAGGTCCGCCCCCCAGGCCCCGGCGTCCACGGGCACCTTGCCGAGGCACTGGGTGGCATCCACCAGGAAGAGGGCGCCCTGCTGCCGGGCGAGGTGGCCCGCTTCGACCACCGGGCTCAGGACCCCGGTCTCGTTGTTGGCGGCAATGACGGCCAAAAGCGCCGTATCTGGCCGCACCGCGGCTGCCAGGGCCTCCAGATCCAGGCGCCCCGCGCCATCCACGCCGATGTCGGTCACCTCGCCACCCTGCCCCCGCCACCAGAGCGCCAGGGCCCGCACCGCCGGATGCTCCACCTCGGTGGTCACCAGGTGGCGCTTGGCAGGGAGCGCCTCCCAAACGCCCCGAAGGGCATGGTTCAGCCCCTCGGTGCCGCCCGAAGTGAAGACCACTTCGGCGGGGGTGCAGCCGATCAGCGCGGCTACCTGCTCCCGCGCCGTCACGAGGGCGCCGTCGGCGAGGTGCCCCAGGGCATAGGCAGAACTGGCATTGCCAAAGCGCTCCGTGAACCAGGGCCGCATGGCCTCGAAGACCTCGGGATCCAGGGGAGTGGTGGCATTATGGTCTAGATAGGTCAGTTCCATGGTGGGGTCATTCTCCCACTTCCCGGTGCGATGCGGCGATCCCTGCTCCAAGCCCTGGTTTACTGGCGCTGATTGGAACCCGACCACAGCACAGCCACAGGATAAGGGGCTATGGAGTCTACAGGTAGACGGCGGCTATACACCCTGCTTCCCTACGCCGGGCTTCTGCTGGGCCTAGCCCTCACCCTGATCGCCTGGCTGCTGGCCTGGCAGGAGGAGAGCTCCCGCCTCCGGTTCCAGCGGGAGGTGCGCGCCGAGGCAGCCTTCCAGGTGGTCAATCACCGCCTTGCGGCGCTGGAGAAGCACCTCCAGGGCAGCGCGGTCTACCTGGGTCGCTCGCCCCTGCCCTCGCGAGTCGAGTGGCGGGAATACGTGCTCCGGTCCGACTTGCGCGGCGCCTATCCCGGCCTCCAGGGCCTAGGCTTCGCGGAGTGGATCCCGCGGCTGGGCCTGACCACCCACGAGAATCAGGTCCGGGCGGAAGGCCTGCCCGACTACCGGGTCCGGGCCGCCGGACCGCTGCCCCGGGACCCCATCGGTCTCAGCGCCGTGGTCTATATGGAGCCGTTGAACCCCCGGAACCGCACGAGCCTGGGACTGGACCTGCTAGGGGAACCTCAGCGCCGGGAGGCCATGCTCCGTGCGCGGGACACCGGTCAGGTGGCCATGTCCGGCAAAGTCCGGCTGGACGGCGAGGACGCCGCCGACAGCCAGACCGGGGTCCTGATGTTCGCGCCGGTCTATCGCCTACAGGCCCCCCTAGACAGCCTGGAGGCCCGCCGTAAGGCCTTCCTCGGCTGGGCCTTCCTGCCCTTCAACGTGCGGCAGCTGCTGGGCGGCATCCTGCAACATGAGGTGCGTGACGCAGAGGTGGACCTCATCGACGGTGAACCCGACGGCATGGACCGGCGCATCTTCGAATCCACCCGGGAGGCCGCCGAGGCGGCGGGCCAGCCCGGCACCACCCGCACGCTGGACTCGGGTGGCCGGAATTGGGTCCTGAGCATCCGCCAGAACCAGGTGGGCACGGCCCTACAGGGGGCGGGGCGGCACTGGATGGTGCTGCTGACCGGCAGCCTGATCAGCCTCCTGCTGGCAGCCTTCTTCCTGGCTGTGACCGGTTCCGAGCGCCAGGCCCTGCGCCTAGCCAATGAGCGGAAGGCACAGCTGCAGGAAGGCCATGATCGGCTGGCCGAGCTCTCCCAGCAGCTGAAGGAAGTCATCTGGGGTACGGATGCCGGCACCTGGGTATGGGACATTCCGTCGGGCAAGATCGTCATCAACGACCGCTGGGCCGAGATCGTCGGCCGGACCCTCGAGGAGCTGACTCCGGCGAGCCTCCAAACCTGGGTGGAGCTCGTCCACCCGGAGGACCTGCAGCGCTCCAATGAACTCATCGAGCGCTGCTTTCGGCGCGAGGACGAGACCTACCAGTACGAGGCCCGAATGCGCCACCGGGACGGCAGCTGGGTCTGGGTGCTGGACCGGGGCCGGGTGGTGGATTGGACCCCGGAAGGCCAACCCCGCCGGATGTCCGGCACCCAACAGGACATCACCGCCCGCAAGGAGGCGGAAGAGGCCAACGCCCAGTCCCAGGAGAAATTCCGGACGGTGGCCGACTACACCTCGGACTGGGAGTACTGGGAGGACCCGGGTCACGCGATCGTCTACATGAGCCCCTCCTGCGAAGCCATCACGGGTCATACCCGCGAGGAGTTTATCGCCGACCCAGGACTGCTGCTGCGCCTCGTCCATCCCGATGACCAGTTCCTGGCCGAAGCCCACCAGCACTATCCCAGCGGCATGGAAGACGGGGCACTGGACTTCCGGATCATCCGCCAGGATGGCGCCGTCCGCTGGATTTCCCATGTCTGCCACCCCATCCGCGACCCTCACGGCAACTTCAAGGGGCACCGGGTCAGCAACCGGGAGATCACTGCGCGCAAGCAGGCGCTGGAGGACCTCCAGGCCAGCGAGGAGCAGCTTCGGGCCATCTTCGAGAACGCCACCCTCGGCATCTTCTGGTCCGATGCACAGGGGGTCATCCTGCGCTCCAACCCCACCTTCCAGCAGATCGTCGGGCAGACCGCCGAGGAACTGACGGGCGTCACCTTTGACGCGTTCACCCATCCGGCCCAGAAGACCCGGGACCTGCTGCTGCGCCAGGCCCTGCTGCAGGGCAAGTCGGACCAGCTGAGAACCGAGACCCGCTGGGTCCGGAGTGATGGGCGGGGACTCTGGGTGGCCCTCACCGTCCGGCCGGTCCTGGACGCCGACGGCCGGCTGAAGTTCTACTCGGGGGTCGTGGACGACATCACGAGCAAGAAGCAGGCTCAGGACGAGCTGAAGCGGATCATGCGGGAGCAGGAAATCATCCTGGAGAACGCCAACGTCGGCATCTCCCTGGTGGTGGACCGTCGGCAGGTCTGGATCAACCGCTGGATGGGCAAGGTGTTCCAGTATCCCCTCGAGGAACTGGAAGGCCATGAAACCCGTGTGCTCTTCCCCTCGCAGGAGGCCTACGAGCAGCTGGGCCGGGACGCCTACCCCCTGCTCGCCCGGGGCGAGAACTACGAGACCGTACACAAGCTCGTGCGCCGCGATGGCTCCCTCATCTGGATCCATCTCAACGGCAAGGCCATCGAGCCGCCAGACCTGAGCCGGGGAACCCTGTGGATCCTCTCGGATGCCACCGCCCAGAAGGAAGCGGAGGACGCCCTCCGGGCGGACGAGGCCCGGTTCCGTTCCATGTTCGAGTCCCACAGCGCCGTCATGCTCCTCATCGATCCGGTGGACGGCCGGATCCAGGACGCCAACCCCGCGGCCGCGGCCTTCTACGGCTATGATCGCGAGCGCCTTCAGGCAATGAACATCGGCGAGATCAACACCCTGCCCCCGGATGAGATCGCCGAGGAGATGCGCCGCTCCACCGGCATGCAGAAGCGGACCTTCGTCTTCACCCACCGCCTGGCCAGCGGTAAGATCCGAACCGTGGAAGTGAACTCCTCCCCCACGACGATCCTCGGCCGCCAGGTGCTCTTCAGCATCATCCAGGACATCACCGAGCGGGTGAACCTTGAGGTGGAGATCCGGCTCCGGCAGGCCCTGCTCGAGGAACTCAACCGCTCCCTGGATGATCGTGTCAACCAGGCCCTGGAGGAGATTCGCACCAAGGACCAGATGCTGATCACCCAAGGCCGCCAGGCCGCCATGGGCGAGATGATCGGCAACATCGCCCACCAGTGGCGACAGCCCCTGAACGCACTGGGTCTGCTGCTCGCCAACCTCAAGGACGCCTACGTATTCGGGGAGCTTCAGCCGAAGGTGCTCGACAAATCCGTGGCGGACGGCACGGCCCTTGTCCAAAAAATGTCCTCCACCATCAACGACTTCAGGAACTTCTTCAGACCCGAGAAGGAGAAGTCTGTCTTCTCCGTCCAGGCCCAGATTCAGCAGGCAGTCACCCTGGTCGCTGCTGGCTTCCGCACGGCCAACATCACCATCGAGACCCATGTCCCTCGGGACCTGCAGCTGTTCGGATTCCCCAATGAGTTTTCCCAGGTGATCCTCAACCTCCTGAGCAACTCCCAGCAGGCCATCCAGCAGTCCGGCCACCTTACAGGCTGCGTCACCCTCACCACCTACGAGTCCCACGGGATGGGCTGCCTTAATGTCCAGGATAATGGCGGGGGAATTCCGGTGGAGATTCTGGACAAGATCTTCGAGCCCTATTTCTCGACGAAAGAACTTGGCACCGGCATCGGGCTCTACATGTCAAAACAGATCATCGAGCGCAATATGGATGGGCGGCTGGAAGGCCACAACAAGGGTGCTGGTGCTGAATTCGTCATCCGCCTTCCACTTGCAGGAGGTATCCCATGAGCCGTGACACACAGGACGCTGAGTTCCTGAAGTCACTCACCGTGCTCTACGTCGAGGACGACGACCTGGGCCGCGCGCAGACGGAGATGTTCCTCAAGCGACGGGTCGGCAAGATGATCACGGCGACCAACGGCGCCCAGGGCCTCGAGATTTTCCGCACCCAGCCCGTCCAGATGGTGATCACGGACGTGCTCATGCCGGTCATGGACGGCCTTACCATGGCCGAGGAAATCCGGAAGCTGTCCCCCACCGTGCCCATCATCGTCACCACCGCCTTCGAGCAGACGGACTACCTGCTGCGATCCATCGAGATCGGTATTGAGAAGTACGTCGTGAAGCCGATCCGGATCGAGCGGCTCGAGGATGCGCTGCTGGAGTGCGCCCACCGCCTGCTCGGCGAAGAACTGTTCCGGCGGAAGGGCTGGCTGGAAACCGAAGCCCAGCGGCTGAAACACCAGGAGAGCCTCCGGATCCTCACCTCGGGTATCGCCCATGATTTCAACAACTTGCTGCAGGCCATCCTCTCCGCCTTCACCTTGGCCAAGATGAAGCTTCCCCCCGGGAGCGAAGCCCACCGCAGCCTGGAGATCGCCGATCGGAGCTCCGAGCAGGCCCGGACCCTGGCCCGACGGCTCTACACCCTCGCCGTGGGCGCCGAGGCTACGGATCGCCTGGGGTCGCTGGACACCCTGATCCGGGAGTCCGTCAGCACGGTCCTCGCCGGGACTCGCACGCAGGTGGAGTATCTCTTCAGCGCCGAGCCCTGCGCCGTCCGCTTCAATGAGGCCGCCCTGCGCCAAGTCTTCACTATCGTGGCCACCAACGCCTGCGAGGCCATGCCCTCAGGCGGCAGCCTCGTCATCTCGACCGAAACCCGGACCCTGGCCGAGCGGGAGCAGATACCCCTCGGCCGAGGACGGTATCTGCACATCCAGCTCCGGGACGCGGGCAGCGGCATTGCCCCCAAAAACCTCCCGATGATCTTCGAGCCCTATTTCTCCACCAAGGACCGGGGCAGCCAGAAGGGGATGGGACTGGGTCTGGCCTTGTGCGACACCCTCATCCGCTCCCAGGGCGGGGCCATTCTCGCCGAGTCCACCGAAGGCCAGGGCACCACCCTCCACATCTACCTGCCGGAAGCGGCGCCGAACGCTTGACCCGCAGCATTTCAGGACCTAGCTGTCTCGCAGGCAGGCCAGGGCTTCGGCTCGTCCCGCGAGACTGGGCGCCTTGCCCTGGAAAGTCCGACCGGAACCGCCGCCTTTGGCGCCGAGAGCGGCTGCCACGGCCTTGCCCGCCACCGGCACGTCCAGGGTCGAGGCATCGCCCGCACTTAGCAGGAAGAGGCCCTGCTCCGCCACCTCCGTAGTGAGGAAGACGGCCTTGTCCGGAGCCAGCGCGAGGGTGCCCCGAGCCAGCTTCTGGAGGAAGCCCGCCTCCCGCCCCTCCAGATGGGCTTCCACCAGGGCTTCAGGGCGAGCTGCCAGGCCGATGGCCAAGCTCTCTGCCAGCTCCTCCTCCGTGCGGCGCAGTCGCTTCTCCAGGGCCAGCAGCTGCTCGAGCCGCGCCTGGAGGGTGGGCACCAGCTCGTTGTCCGGGGCGCCCAGCAGGGTCCGTAGCGCCGCCGTGCGCTGCTCGTGGGCGCCAAGGCGGTGGCGAACCCGGCCCCCGGCCACGTAGAAGAGCCGGGTCCCCCCGCGGATGCTCTCGGTCCCCAGCAGCTTCAGGGCCTCGATCTCGCCGGTGTGGCGCAGGTGGGTGCCGCCGCAGGTGTTCAGGTCCACCCCGGTTATCGCCACGAGTCGGATGTCCCCGGCATGACCCTCGGGCAGCCCCCGGGACCGGACCTGCTCAAGGGCGTAGGCATCAGGACTCACCCAGCGGGCGGCCACCTCGCGGTGGGCCCGCACTTCGGCGGCCACGGCCTCCTCCAGGCGCTCCAGGGCCGCCGGGGAGAGGCCCGGCGTGGCCAGCTCGATGTCGCAGACCGCGCCGCCCAGGTGGAAGGCCGTGGTGGCCCACTGGAAGCGGTCCTGGGCCACGGCCGTCAGCAGGTGCTGGCCCGTGTGCTGCTGCATGTGGTCAAAGCGGCGCGCCCAGTCCAGGACCAGCGAGGCGGGTCCAACGGGTAGCGCCGCTTCCAGGTAGTGCCGGATCTCGCCGCCAGACTTCTGGACGTCCACCACCGGGCGCCCGTTCACGGTGCCCAGATCGCAGGGTTGGCCCCCTCCTTCGGGATAGAAAACCGTGTCCTCCAGCACCACGAAGGGCCGCCCCTGCTCTTCGCCCGCATGGAGAATGCGCGTCTCCAGGGCGGCGAGGGTGGGGTCCCGTTCGAAGGCTGGCGGCTGGGTCATGCGGGGAGCCTAGCACAGCGGGCCGTTCCGTTTGGGCAGACAGTCCCCTAGGTTAAGCTTCGAGTGTCCATGTCTCACATCCCCCTGCCCGAGCGCCTCCGCCCAGCCACCCTCACCGAGGTGGTGGGCCAGGATCATCTGCTGGGCCCCAAGGGCGCCCTCACCCGCCTCACCGCCGGTGGCCGCCTGCCATCCATGGTGATGTGGGGCCCGCCGGGCACAGGCAAGACGACCCTGGCCCGCATCCTGGCCGAGGCCACGGGGCACGGCTTCATGGAGTTCTCCGGCGCCGGGGGCAGCGCTGCGGAGCTGAAGAAGTTCCTCCAGGAGAGCAAGGCCATGCCGCTCTTCCGGGGTGTGCCGCCCGTGGTCTTCCTCGATGAGATCCACCGGTTCAACCGCTCCCAGCAGGACATCCTGCTGCCCTACCTGGAGCGCGGCGAGGCCATCCTCATTGGCGCCACCACCGAGAACCCAGCCTTCTATCTGAACCCCGCGCTGCGCAGCCGCTGCCAGCTCATCGCCCTCAAGGCCCTGGAGCCCGGCCACATTCGTCAGGTACTGACCCGGGCCTGGAGCCGGGAGCGCCCCGGCCAGCCTGAGCCCACCGAGGTCTGCGCCTGGCTCTCCCACTGGGCCGGGGGCGACCTGCGCTCGGCGCTCTCGGGGCTCGAGACCTGGATGGAGATGCCGGACCCCGACCTGGAATCCCTGCAGGGCGCCCTCGGCGGGCGCATGATGTTCGACCGCGCCGATGGGCACTACGACCTGGCCAGCGCGTTCCAGAAGAGCCTGCGCGGCTCCGATGCCGATGCCGCCCTCTACTACCTGAGCCGCATGATTCGCGGCGGCGAGGACCCCCGCTTCATCGCCCGGCGCCTCATGGTCTGCTCGGCCGAGGACGTGGGCAACGCGGACCCCCAGGCCTTCCTGCTCTGCGAGGCGGCCAGCCGCGCGGTGGAGCAGATCGGCTGGCCCGAGGCCCGGATCCCCCTGGCCCAGGCCGTGATCTACGTGGCCAACGCCCCCAAGAGCAACGCCACGGTCATGAGCATCGACGCAGCCCTGGCCGCAGAGGACGCACCCATCCCCGACGGCATCCGGGACGCCCACGCCGCCACGGCCCGCAAGGCTGGTCGCGGCGCGGGCTACCACTACTCCCATGACGACTACGACCGTCTCCAGGCCTTCTTGCCCGAGCGGTTCCAGGGCACGGCATTCTACCAGGCCCGGCGGCCCCAGGAGCGGTCCTGGCGGGACCGGCAGGAGCCTAATAACGCCGCCCTGGCCGCTCTCTGGGAAGCCTGGCTCGCTGCCCATCCCGAGGGCGGGGAGCTCCCCCTGGACGCCTGGAGCACCGAGCTTGCGTGCAGCCGCGAGGCAACGGCCCGGGCCCTCGGCAAGCTGGCCCAGGGGCGCTGCACCCTGACCCGCCGCCTGGAGGCGAAACCCGGCTAGTCTTCACTGGACCACCCCAGCAGGCTGACGCCGTAGCGCTGGCCGCAGACATGCAAGGGGACGGAGAGCACCGTGATGATGGCACCGGTGTCCCGGGCGTAAGTCTGCACCAGGAAGTCCTCGCGCGCGGTCGGGGTTTCGCCCAGGTCCGCCACCCGCCGGAAGGCCGCCCGATCGATGCGGTCCGGCAGCGCCTCTGCGGCCTCGCCAAGGCCATACCGGGCACCGCGCACCAGCACGCGGTTGTCCGTGAAGAAGCGCTTCACGCGGTTGCCCGCCAGGTCCTTGTCCGGCTGCCCGGTCCAGTCCTGGGTAAAGCGCTTGTTGTGGGAAGGCGCGTAGCTGTTCAGGTCCAGCACTAGGGCGAAGGTGAGCCGCGGCTCCTGCTCCAGGACCCGGTCAAAGACCTCCTGGAGGGGGCGCTCGACGAAGGCATCGTAGGCGGTGCCGAACTTGGGGGGAGAGAAGCCCTCGGGCGGCACCCGCAGCACGTTGAAGAACCGGGACAGCCCCTGGACCGCGGCCCTGCGGAGCTCGCGGTAGTCTAAGGCCAGGACGTCTTCGGCGTGCAGGCGCCCCTCGGCCACCGGCACCTCCAGCACCTTGGCCGCCGTCACGGCGAGGTCCCGGGCCAGGCCCAGCGCGCGGTGGCAGAGGGAGTCGGTGCTGTAGGGCGCGAGGTGGCGGTGACCCACCTCCGCGAAGGAAGCCAGCCGGAAGGCATCCTGGGCCACGGCCTCGGCCTCAGCCTTCAGCGTGCCCGTGGACTCCAGCAGCTGGCCGGAAGCCTGGACAAGGGTGCGAGTGGCTCCCTGCTGCTGGGCGGCGGACTCGGCGATGCTGGCCACATGTCCCGCTGTGGACTCAGCCAGCCCCGCAATGCCCGAGAAGCGCTGCTCCACCGCCTCCACCTGGGTGCGGGTCTCAGAGGCCAGGACCAGGCTCTGCTCCATGGCTTCCCGGGCGGGGTCCAGCTCCTTGCGGATGGCCTCAAGCAGGGCGCCGATCTCGTGGGTTTGATGCGAGGTCCGGTCCGCCAGCTTGCGGACCTCGTCCGCCACCACCGCGAAGCCGCGGCCGGCCTCCCCGGCATGGGCCGCCTCGATGGCAGCGTTGAGGCTCAGCAGCCCCGTGCGGTCCGCGATCTCCTCGATCACCTGGGAGATCTCATTCACCTGGAGGATGTGGCCCATGAGGGAGGTGAGGCGCTCGGCGGTGAGGCCCGTCTGGTGCTGCAACTGCCGGACGGTGGTCACGGCCTGGTCGCTCTCCTGGAGACCCTGGCGGGTCAGGGCGGCCATGCGCCGGGTGGCGTCCGCGCTCTCCGTCGCGGCGGAGGTGGCCTGGGAGATGTTGCCGTCCAGGCCTTCCAAGGTGGCCTGGATGCTCCGGGTGTTGTTGAGGATCTGGTTCACCTCCCGGGCCAGAGTCTGGACCCGCACCGACGTGCGGGCCGCACCCGCGGCCGAGCGGTTGATGACGTCCTCCAGCCCGGCAAAATCCTTCAGGACATGATCCGGCAGGCCCCCGGGTTGGCGTTCTGGAGCCTTTTTCGGAGACAGGATAGTCATCGGACCTTCCGGGGGTGTGTTCACTTCTTCGGCCCCCGGGGTTTTTACTCAAATTCAGTCGAGGAAACCCATGCGTCCCTCCTGGTAGTCCTGGATGGCCTGTTCGATCTCCGACCGGGTATTCATGACGAAGGGACCGTAGTGGGCGATGGGCTCCCGCAGGGGTTCCCCGGCCAGCAGCATCAGGCTGACCGCCTTCTCCGCCGTGAGCGCGAGGCGGTCCCCCTCGCCCAGCAACGCCACGGTGTCCGCGGGAACCACCTGGTCGCCAATCCGCACGGCTCCCTGCAGGGGTACCACGGCGGTGGTCCAGCCGGCTGGAACGGCGGCGTCGAAGCTGACCCCCGCAGCCAGCTCCAAGTGGGCATAGGCGATTCGGGCGGGGGTCTGGACCGGTCCAGTTACGCCGGCCCAGATGCCCGCCAGCACCCGGAGGCGCCCCCCAGTCACAGGCTGCCAGGGCATGGTCTCGGGCTGGAGGTCGGTGTAGCCCGGCGCCGAGGCCTTCTGCGTCCGGGGCAGGTTGATCCAGAGCTGGACGCCCTCGATGGCGCCCCCGGTCTCCAGGTGTTCGGGCACCGGCATCTCCGCGTGCACGATGCCCGCGCCAGCGTTCATGAGCTGGGCGCCGCCGGGCCGCAGCAGCCCAGACCCCCCGGTGCTGTCTCGGTGCCGGAAGGCCCCCTGGATCAGGTAGGTCAGCGTCTGGAACCCGCGGTGGGGGTGGGGCGGGAAGCCCGCATCCGTGCCCGGCGGCAGCACCATGGGGCCGAAGTGGTCCATCAGCAGGAAGGGGTCCATGGCGCGGAAGGCTTCGGCGCCGCGCTGGCCCTGCCCCGGCACCAGCCGGGTGAGGGGCACCCGGTTGCCATCCTGGGTGGGCAGGCCTGATACGAGAGCGACGACAGATTTGGCGGTCATGGGCACCTCAGGCGAGGTCGAAGAGAAGGACTTCCGAGGCGGTCTCGGCAGAAATGGTCAGACGGGGCTCGCCTTCGATGCGGGCACTGTCGCCAGCCTGGAGCGCCTGCCCATTCAGTAGGACCTGTCCCCGGGCCACTTGCAGGAATCCGAAGCGAGTGGGCGAAAGCTGCGCCTCGACTTCACGGCCGGCCTCCAAGCGCGCCACCTGCACCCAAACATCCTGGAAGACTTTCACGGAGCCCTCCGCGCCATCGGGGCTGGCGATGAGCCGCAGCCGGTTCTGAAAGTCCGCTTCCGGAAAGGCCACCTGCTCGTAGCGGGGCGCGAGACCTACCCGCTCAGGCAGGATCCAGATCTGGAGGAAGTGGACCGGCTCCCGGTCCGAGGCATTGAACTCGCTGTGACGGATCCCGGTCCCGGCGCTCATCACCTGGGCCTCTCCGGGCCGGAGGACCCCCTGGGTGCCGAGGCTATCCTCGTGCTGCAGGGCCCCGGCCAGCACCCAGGTCAGGATCTCCATGTCCCGGTGCCCGTGGGTGCCGAAGCCCTGGCCTGGTTGGACCCGGTCCTCGTTTAGCACCCGCAGAGCCCGGAACTTTATATGGGCGGGATCATGGTAGTCGCCGAACGAGAAGGTGTGGCAGGTGTCAAGCCAGCCGAAATCGAAATGGCCTCGTGTCGCGGCAGGTCGCTTGGTGATCATCGGGCTCTCCCGAATTCATTATATGTGTTGCAACTCCCATTACAAGCCCGATGAGTCCATTTTTTCAAGGCGGCTGAGGAGCAACGACTTATCTTGGGGTATCTGAAGGAGGGCCGCCATGATCACACGCGTGCTGGTGGGTGTGGACTTCTCCGCTGCTTCGAAGCAGGCCCTGGAGCGTGCTGCGACCTGGGCGACCATCTGCGGAGCCCCGCTGGTGGCCATGCATGTGCTGCAGCCCCCGGCCCCCATGCTGCCTGAGGCCCAGATCGCCTTGCCCGATCCCGCCTGGCTTCACACCATGGAGGACCATGCCCGGGAGCAGCTGGAAGGCTGGCTGGGGGGCCACCCCGGGGCCACGGTAATCGTGAAGTGGGGCGGACCCGCCGAGGAGCTCATCGCCGAGGCGGATCCCCAGACGCTGCTGGTGGTGGCCCAGGTCGGCCACTCGACACTTGAGCGCTTGCTCTTCGGCAGCACCGCCGCCCGCGTGGTGCGCCTTGCCCCCTGCGATGTGCTGGTGGTGCGGACCGACAAGCAGGCCTAGCTGGAGCCGCATCCGGCTCCCCGCCTGACCCGAGTGCACTGGTGAACGGAAATTAACCAATGCGGCGGATTGGACGATGGAATCCCCATGGCCAAGTCCGCCAAGCTCCCCCGTCGCCAGACCGCCCAGCGTGATCAGGCCGAGGCTCTGCTGCGGAACAAGGTCGCCGCGGCCCTGCAGGCGCAAGAGGCCCGGCCTTCCGAAGTGGACCCGAGGACCCTCCACGAGCTGCAGATCCACCGGATCGAGCTGGAACTCCAGAATGAGGAGTTGCGGCAGGTCCAGGTGGAACTGAGCGAAGTCAAGGCACGCTATCACGACCTCTTTGATCGGGCACCGGCAGCCTACTTCACCCTCAGTGACAAAGGCCTGATCCTGGAGGCCAACCAGACTGCGGCCACCCTCCTGGGCCTGGAGCGAGGCACACTGCTGAAGAAGTCCTTCTCCAGTTGCGTTTTTCCGGAAGACACGGACACCGTGTACCTTCGCCTCAGACAGGTTGCCCAGACCGGTGGCCTGCAGAGCTGGGAAGTACGGATGGTCCGCAGCGATGGGACGCTGCTCTGGGTGCTCCTGCAGGCCTCGGCTGCCCAGGATGCCCAGCGTGGGCTGGAATACCGCATCATTCTTAACGACCTCACCGCCAGCAGGAAAACGCAAGATGTCCTGCTCAAGCTCTCCACCGCCGTGGAACAGAGTCCGACCTCCATCGTCATCACCGACCTCTCCGGCGCCATCGAATACGTCAATCCAAAATTCACGGATATGACCGGCTATGCCCTCACGGAAGTCCTGGGGAAGACCCCAAGCATCCTCAAGTCAGGGTACTCGACGCCCGAGGGCTACCAGGAGCTATGGGAAACCATCAGCGCCGGCAGGACCTGGCATGGCGAGTTCAGGAACCGGAAGAAGAACGGAGACCTCTTCTGAGAGGATGCCTGGATCTCGCCCGTCCGGGATGCACAGGGAGTGTTGGTCGGCTATGTCGGGGTCAAGGAGGACATCACCGAGCGCAAGCACGCTGAGGCCGTCCTCCGGGAGAGCGAGGCGAAGTGGCGGGCCCTCTTTGAGATCCTGCCAGTCGGCCTGTCGATTCTGGATGACCAGCACGGCTTGAAGGAATTCAATCCGGCCCTCACGAGGATCCTTCAGATCGACCCGGAGGCGCTGCGGCGGGGAGCCTACGCCCACAGGAATTACCTGCGGGCGGACGGCACCTCCCTCCCCTGGGAGGAGCTACCCAGTGTGCGCGCGGCCCAGGAACAAGCGGCCTTCCGGTCCTTCGAAATTGGTGTCCAAACGGAGGGGGGCGACCTCATCTGGACCGAGGTGAATGCGGCGCCCTTGAACTTGCCGGGGTACTCCGCCGTCCTCACGACCACTGACATCACCGAGCGGAAGCGGATCGAGGACGCCCTGCGGACTCGGGAAACCATGCTTGCCCGGACGGAAGCCATCGCCCATGTCGGGAGTTGGGAGCGGGATATGGCCACGGGCAACGTGATCTGGTCCGATGAGATGTTCCGGATCCTCCAGCGGGATCCTGCCGCCGGGACCCCGACCTTCGAGGAACTGGCGAACTGCTTCCACCCCGAGGATATGGCCCAGCTGAGACGTCTCACCGACATCGCTGTGCAGGAGGGGACCCCCTTTGAGCTCGAACTGCGCGTCCTCCTGCCCGAGGGCGAGACGCGGACCTGTCTGTCCCGCGGGCACGCGGAGGCTGGACCCGATGGCAAGGCCGCACGGCTGTTCGGCTCGCTACTCGACATCACCCGGAGCAAGCAGCTGGAGAACGGCCTGCGGCACTCCGAGGCCGACCTCATCAAGGCCCAGCGGTTCGCCAAGATCGGGAGCTGGACCTGGCACATCAAGTCCAACCGCCTGGACTGGTCAGACGAGATGTACGGGCTCTTCGGCATCGCCCGGGAGACCTTTACGGGCGCCCTTGCCGACGTCGTGGACGGGGCCATCCATCCGGATGACCGTGAGGCCGTGGCGGCCTCCAATCGGGCCGTGGCGGAGAAGGGCACACCCACGCCCTTGGAGTACCGCATCCTCCTGCCGGATGGCACCGTTCGTTATGTCTGGGCCGAAGCCGGGGAAATGATCCTGGATGAAGAGGGAAGAGCTGAGACGCTCTCAGGGATCGTCCAGGACATCACCGAGCGGAGAATGGCCGAGCAGGCCTTGCGGGAGAGCGAGGCGCGCTTTGCCTCCATGGCCGAGCATTCCCCCGTGGCCCTCTATCGGTTCTCGCAACGCAAGGGTGGGGTCTATTACTCGCCTCCCGTCCACCACCTGCTGGGCTACACCCCCGAGGAACTGCTGGCCGACCCGACACTCTGGCATCGCTCCATCCACCCCTGGGACGTGGCCGAGGTGGATGCCGCCATCGAGGCGGCCTTAGTCTCCCTCTCGGGGATCGACCTCACCTATCGAATCTCGACCCGAGACGGCCAAGAGAGGTGGTTCCGGGACACCGCCACCTGCCGCCTTGAACCCGATGGGGACCTGCTCATCGACGGGGTGGTCATGGACATTACCGAGCGAAAATGGGCGGAGATCTCCCTCAGAGAGTCCAACGACCTACTCTCCCGCTTCATTTCCCTCTCGCCGATCTACGCCTACATCAAGGAGGCGACGCCCGGGCAGAGCCGGGTCTTGCAGGCCAGCGAGAACTTCCAGCAGATGATCGGTATCCCGGGTTCTGAGATGGTCGGCAAGGTCATGCCAGAGCTGTTTCCGGCGGAGATCGCGGAGAAAATGACCCGCGAGGACTGGGCCGTCGTGAGCAGCGGAGAAGGCCTGGAATTCGAGGAGGAGGTCAACGGCCGCAAGTACTACACGCTCAAGTTCCCGATCATCCAGGGTGAGCGGCTGCTCATGGCGGGCTTCAGCATCGACATCACCGAGCGGGAGGAGGCCAGCCGGCTCCTTGCTGCGTCGCGCGAGCAGCTGCGCACCCTGCTCGCCCGGCTTCAACGGGCCCAGGAGGATGAACGCATCCAGATCTCGCGACTCGTCCACGATGAGCTGGGGCAGCTGCTCACCGAGCTGAAGCTGGACCTCGGGTGGCTGGAACGCAGGCTTTCGGAAGCAGCCTTGCCGCCGGAGCTGACACCCCTGCTGGACAAGGTGATGGAGACCACTGAGCTGGCGGACACCACCATCCAGACGGTACAGAGGCTCGCGGAAGAGCTGCGCCCCAACACGCTCGAAAGCCTCGGGCTGGTGGCCAGCCTCCGGCAGGAGGCGCGCCGCTTCGAGAAGCACACCGGCATCCCCTGTGCGACAGAGGTCGAGGCATCCTGGCCCGAGTTGGATCCGAGTTCGGAGCTCGAGCTCTTCTACATCTGCCGAGAGGCCCTGACCAACGCAGCGCGGCATTCCAGCGCCACCCGGGTCAGCATCTCGCTCCGCCTTGAGGGAGCTGCTGCGTTGATTGATGTGATTGACGATGGGGTTGGGATGACCGAGGCAGAATGGATCGAGTCGCCCTCGCTCGGACTACTCGGCATGCGGGAACGAGCGGCCCAGATCGGCGGCACGGTCGCCTTCCATCCGAACCAGCCCTGCGGAACCTGCATGACGGTGAGCGTGCCTTGGCTCCATCCGTCCGACTCTGGGGGGACCGACTCATGATGCGCATTCTCCTGGTGGACGATCACGAAATCCTGCGGCATGGCCTGAAGCAGCTCCTGACCGAGATGTTCCCCGACGCCACCTTCGGCGAGGCTGGCACCGTCGTGCAGGCCCGAGCCCTGTTCAGGGAACGGCAGTGGCATCTCATCCTGCTGGACATCAACCTGCCCGGCGGCAGCGGCCTGGACCTGCTGGCTGAGGTGCGGAGCCAGCATGACGGGGTGGTGGTGCTCGTGCTGAGTTCCTACCCCGAAGAGGAGTTCGCCGTGCGCGCCTTCCAGTCAGGCGCCGATGGCTACCTCACCAAAACCAGCGTAGCCGGAGAGCTGTACGTGGCCGTCAAGAAGGTCCTGGCCGGGGGCAAATATGTCAGCGCCGCCCTGGCCGAAAGGCTGGCCCGGGTGATCAGCATACCCTCCCTCCAGCTGCCCCACGAGACCCTCTCCGCCCGGGAGCTGGAAGTCCTGCGGCAGGTGGCCAAGGGCCGAAGCATCAAGGAAATCTCCGCGGAGCTGTGCCTGGGCGAGAAGACCATCGCCACCTATCGCAAGCGAGCCGCGGAAAAGCTGGGGCTCAGCACCAACGTTGAGCTGGCCCGTTATGCCCTGAGGTACAGGCTGGTCGACTAATACCCTGGTCTGAAAAGGCCTAGGCTGCACTTTGTCCGGAATTTTCGGACAGGACGTCCGCCTCAGGCGGATACGCATTTCAGATTACTGGTGGGTATCTTGGTGCCTCCGCCTGGCCGATGTTGAAGGCATGCCCACCCGAGAACAATCAAGGCTCCCCCGCGTCATGCTCGTTGAGGACTCGATCCCGTTCCGGAAGCTCCTCCGGGATCTGATCGAGGCGTCCGGGTCGGCCGAAGTGGTCAGTGAAGCCGGCTCCGTGGCAGCGGCGCACTTTCTCCTCCACGCGAACCATGTGGACGTGCTGGTGCTCGATCTGCACCTATGGGATGGCGATGGCTGCGCGGTGCTGATCGAGGTGAAGCGCATCCACCCCGCCTGCGTGGTGATGGTACTGACCAGCTCGAGCACGCCCGAGCACCGGGAGCATTGCCTCCGACTGGGAGCTGATTACTTCTTCGACAAGACCTGCGACATCGCCCGCATCCCCGAGGTGCTGGCCGGGCTGGGCCAGGCACCAAGTGATTCGCCCGTGCCCCTGGCCCCCCATCTCCTGCCTGAAAGCGGCGGGGCGGCTCCCGTCTCGCCCAAGCCAAGAGGTCTTTCATGAGTTCCCTCGGCAAGCCCAGGCTCCTCGGAGCCGCCTTCGTTTCCGCCTTCCTTCTATCCCAGCTGGCGGCCCAGAATCCACCCGCGGTCCCGCCAGTGCCACCGCCTCCCCCTTCGCTCCTGGGCTTCGCCTTGACCGGTTCCACCACTCTGGGTTCGCAGTACATCTTCCGCGGCCTGACCCAGACCGACGGCAAGCCCATCGTGCAGACCGAGCTGGACCTGGTCCACCCGTCCGGCTTTTACCTCAGCACCAGCCTGAGCAACATCTCTTGGTTCACGGACCAGAACCTGGGCACCGCCAGCGCGCCGGTGCCCGTGGGCTCCGGGAGCTCCGCCGGTGTCGAGGTGGACGTATTTGGTGGCTATAAGCTGGGCTTCGCCAAGGACTGGACCCTGGACCTGGGCATCTACCGCTACCTCTACCCAGGCTCTTTCGACAGACTCGTGGTCTACAAGAACCCGGCGACAACCGAGGCCTCGCTGGGCCTGAGCTACCGCTGGGCCAGCCTCAAGGCTTCGCGGGTGCTCAGCGGCGCCGCCTTCGGGGTCGCCAGCGCCGGAGGCACCACCTACCTGGACCTCAGCCTGGCGGTCCCTCTTGGTGAGACCGGCTGGACTCTGCTGGCCCACGGGGGCAGGACCTCCTTCGCGTCGGGGAGCGGTGCCGACAACTCCCCCCTGGACTACACGGACCTGCGGCTGGGGGTCGCCACAGAGCTTAAGGGCTGCACGCTCACCCTGGCCGCCACGTACGCCGACACGAGGGACCTCGCGTCGGACCACCAGACCCCCCTCTATGCCAACGCCATGGGCCGGAACATCGGCAAGAGCCGCCTGACCTTCACCCTCGCCAAGAATTTCTGAATCGGCTGTGCCCACCCAATGCCAGATCCCGCCAAGGAGGTTCAACCATGAAGCTTGCACTCACCCTGCTGGCCATGCTGTTCATCGCACCTGTGGCCATTCCTTCGGAGAGGGAGGAAACCAAGTCCTCTCGCCGGGAAGAAGCCACCGCGATTCGCGCCAAGACCGCCAAGGAGGGTGAAAAGAAGAAGACCGCCCGCCCACCCGCTCCGGACCTGTCGGCCCGCATCAAGGTGCTGGAGCAGGAGAATCTCCGGCTCAGGCAGGAGGTCGCCAAGGCGAGCGGAGTCTTCGGTGCAGCAGGCTCCGAAGCCGCCTCACCCGCGGGCGCCCTTGCTGAGTTGGAGGCTGGGAACAATCGCTTCGTCTCCGGCACCCGCACCCGTACCCAGATGGGCTACAACGACGCTGCCCTCCGCGCAAAGCTGGCCCAGGGCCAGGCTCCCTTCGCGGTGATCGTCACCTGCAGCGATAGCCGCCTGGGCGACAACTTCATCTTCGACCAGGAACTGGGCCGCCTCTTCACCGTGCGCGAGGCCGGCAACAGCCCCGACATCCAGAGCCTCGCCAGCATTGAGTACGCTGTCGAGCACCTGGGGTCGAAGGTGGTGGTGGTCATGGGCCACGAATCCTGCGGCGCAGTGAAGGCCGTCATGGAATCCGGCCCCACGCCGTTGCCCGGCAACCTCTGGAGCCTGCAAGCTGCCATGCCTGGGCTGCTGGAGAGCGTCCATCACCCTTCTGGTGAACCCGCCGCAGCTTATCTGTCGCACCTCGTCGAAGCCAATGCCCGGCGTCAGGCCAATGCGGTCCTCACCCGCAGCGGCATCGTCCAGCACCTCTGCGCGGCCGGCAAGCTTGCCGTCGTTCCCGCCGTCTATGACCTTGCCAGCGGCAAGGTCAAGTTCCTCCCTGCGCTACCCAAGGAAGCTCCCAGCCTCGAAGCCCACCACTGAATCCCAAGGAGATCCACCATGTCCTTCCTCGATAACCTCAAAATGGGTCCCAAGCTCCTTGGTTCCTACCTGCTCCTCGCCGCCCTCGGGACCGTGATCGGGTTTGTCGGCATCAAGCAGATCCACGCCATCGACGATGCCGATACCAGGCTCTATGAAAAGATCACCATCCCCATGGGCGAGATGGGTGAGATTCGCCAGATCTTCCAGCGCCAGCGCATCAATGTCCGCGACGCCATCATGACCGGCAATGCCGAGAAGTACGGCGGCATCATCAAGGACCTCATCAAGGAAGGGGACAAGATTGAAGAGGTTTTTCAGAAGACCATCCTTACCGACAAGGGGCGGGAGGACTTCAAGAAGTTCAAGGATGCCAACGTCGAGTACGACAAAGACGTAGATAAGATTCTCGCCCTGGTCGAGGCCGGCAAGACTCGGGAGGCGGAAGCCCTGATGCGGGGCGAGGCCTTCAAGACGAACCAGGAAGTCCAGAAGAGGCTGGACGAGCTCCAGGCCAGCAAGCTCAGCCTGGCCAAGGCCACCTCGGACAGCAACACGGCCCTCGCCAACAGCGCCTCCACGCTGATGATGATCATCATGGGCGTTAGCGTTGTCTTCGGCGCCATCGTCGGGTGGCTGATCACCCGGAGTATCAAGCAGCCCCTGGCCAAGGGCGTGGACATGATGAACGAGATGGCCAAGGGCCACCTGAGCAGTCGCCTCAAGATGGAACGCACGGACGAGATTGGCCAGCTGGCCTTTGCCATGGACGGCTTCAGCGACAACTTGCAGGGCATCGTGGGCGGCCTGCAGGAGATCTCGAAGGGCGACCTGAGCCGGGACTGGGTGGCTGCCGACGCGCAGGACGAGATCGCCCCTGCCCTCAAGCAGGTGCGCACCAACCTCCAGGCCCTCGTGGCCGATGCCGCCCTGCTGAACCAGGCGGCCGTGGACGGCAAGCTGGCCACCCGCGCGGACGCCAGCAAGCATCAGGGTGACTTCCGCAAGATCGTACAGGGCGTGAACGACTGCCTCGACGCCGTCATCGGCCCTCTCAACGTGGCCGCCGGCTATGTGGACCGCATCTCCAAGGGCGATATCCCGCCCAAGATCACGGACAATTACAACGGCGACTTTAACGAGATCAAGAACAACCTCAACCAGTGCGTGGATGCCGTGAACGCCCTCGTGGCCGACGCCGGCATGCTCAGTGTCGCGGCCGTGGAGGGCAAGCTGGCCACCCGCGCCGACGCCGCCAAGCACCAGGGCGACTTCCGCAAGATCGTGCAGGGTGTGGATGACTGCCTTGATGCCGTCATCGGCCCCCTCAACGTGGCCGCAGGCTACGTGGACCGCATCTCCAAGGGCGACATCCCGGCCAAGATCACCGACAAGTACAACGGTGACTTCAACGTGCTCAAGAACAACCTAAACCAGTGCATCGACGCCGTGAACGCCCTCGTGGCGGACGCCGCCATGCTCAGTGTCGCGGCCGTGGAGGGCAAGCTGGCCACCCGCGCCGACGCCTCGAAGCACCAGGGTGACTTCCGCAAGATCGTGCAGGGTGTGGATGACTGCCTCGACGCGGTCATCGGCCCCCTCAACGTGGCCGCCGGCTACGTTGACCGCATCTCCAAGGGCGACATTCCCCCCAAGATCACCGACAAGTACAACGGCGACTTCAACGAGATCAAGAACAACCTCAACCAGTGCGTGGATGCCGTGAATGCCCTCGTGGCGGACGCCGCCATGCTCAACATCGCTGCCGTGGAAGGCAAGCTGGCCACCCGCGCCGACGCCTCCAAGCACCAGGGTGACTTCCGCAAGATCGTGCAGGGCGTCAACGAGTGCCTCGATGCGGTCATCGGCCCCCTTAACGTGGCCGCGGGCTACGTGGACCGCATCTCCAAGGGCGATATCCCGCCCAAGATCACGGACAAGTACAACGGCGACTTCAACGAGATCAAGAACAACCTCAACCAGGCTGTGGACGCCGTGAACGCCCTCGTGGCTGACGCCGCCATGCTCAGTGTCGCCGCCGTGGAGGGCAAGCTGGCCACCCGCGCCGATGCCTCCAAGCACCAGGGTGACTTCCGCAAGATCGTGCAGGGTGTAGATGACTGCCTTGACGCCGTCATCGGCCCCCTCAATGTGGCCGCCGGCTATGTGGACCGGATCTCCAAGGGCGACATCCCGGCCAAGATCACGGACAAGTACAACGGCGACTTCAATGTGCTCAAGAACAACCTCAACCAGTGCGTGGACGCCGTGAACGCCCTCGTCGGGGACGCGGGCATGCTGGCCCAGGCCGGCGTGGAGGGCAAGCTCAAGACCCGGGCCGATGCCTCCAAGCACCAGGGTGACTTCCAGAAGGTGGTCCAGGGCGTGAACGACACCCTCGACGCCGTCATCGGCCCCCTCAACGTGGCCGCCGGCTACATCGACCGCATCGGCAAGGGCGATGTGCCCCCGAAGATCACAGACGAGTACAACGGCGACTTCAACACCATCAAGAACAACATCAACGCCTGCGTGGACGGGCTCCAGGGTCTCGTCGAAGCCAACAATGTCATTCAGCTCATGAGCCAGAACGACTTCACCTCTCAAATCAAGGGCAACTACCAGGGCGTCTTCGCCGAGCTGGGCAAGGCCATAAACGAGACCATCACCCAGATGCGCGAAGCGCTGATCCAGGTCCAGGAAGGAGCCACGGCCATCGCCTCGGCTTCGGGCGAGATCGCCATGGGCAACCAGGACCTCAGCAGCCGGACCGAAGAACAGGCGGCCAACCTCGAAGAGACCGCCAGCGGCCTGGAGCAGATCACCAGCAACGTGAACCTGACGGCGGAGAACGCCCAGTCGGCCAACCAGGAG
>CAIMQW010000118.1 GCA_903843705.1 uncultured Holophagaceae bacterium
GCCACGCCGGCCGCCGCATGGCCCAGGCCCACATCGGCGCCAGCCCCCGGGACGACGCGGAAGTGGAGGCCCTGTTCCACCAGGCCGGCGTGATCCGGGCGGACACCCTGGAAGAGCTCTTCGACATTGCCCTGCTGCTGTCCCATCAGCCCCTGCCCCGGGGCAACCGGGTGGCGGTGGTGAGCAACTCTGGCGGCGTCGCCACCATCTGCGCCGACGCCTGCGAGTCCAACGGCATGCAGGTCGCCGGTCCGGGCGTGGTGGACCTGCACACCATGGCCACCGCCGAGCACTACGAGCGGGCCTGCCTGGCGGCCCTGGAGCACCCCGACGTCGATGCCCTCATCGCCACCTTCGCCTGCGTGGGGGACTGCGACCCGAACCTGGTGGCCCGGGCCATCCGCCGCGCGGCGGTGCGGGCCGAGCGCGCCACCGGCATCGCCAAGCCCACGCTGCTGTCCCTCATGGGCGTCAGCGGCGCCGTGGCCGTGGGAGCCGCCGGTGCCCTGGGCGACGGCGGCGGGGTGCACCGGACCTTCCCGTCCTACCGCTTCCCTGAGTCCGCCGCCCTGGCCCTCTCCAAGGTCGTGGACTATGCCCACTTCCGGATGCAGCCTCCGGGCCGGATCCTCAGCTACGACGACCTGGACGCCGGCGAGGCCCGGCGCCGGGTGGAGCACCTGCTCGAGGGTGCGCTCGAGGGCTCGGCCCCCCGGATGCTCAATGCCATCCAGGCCCGGGAGCTCCTGGCCTGCTTCGGCGTGGGCGTCGCCGCGGCCGCCCCCGGCCCCACCCTGCCCAAGCCCACCGGCATCACCCTGGGCCTCTCGGCAGATCCGGACTTCGGGCCCATCTGGCGCTTCCGACGCACCGGCGTGGGTTCCATCCTGCGCATCACCCCGCTCACGAACCTCGATGTCGCCGATGTGATCCAGCGGCTGCATCTGAGTCCCGACTGCGGTCTGGCCGAGACCCTGGGCCGCCTGACACATCTGGTGGAAGAACTGCCTTGGCTCGCCAGCATAGAAGCCCAGGTGCTCGTGCCAGCCGAGACCGCCGCACCGGTAACGGCGCTGGCACTCCAGCCTGGCCCCCGCCTCGCCTTCACCCAGGTTGGTTTCCGCACCCAATAAGCAAAGGAGGGCACCTTGTTCGTCAAAGACAGGATGCACAGTCCCGTGACCGTGCTCTCCACCGGGTCCACCCTCGGTGAAGCCTATGCCCTCTTCGAAGCCCACGGCTACCGGCACCTGCCCGTGGTGGACGGGGGCCGCGTGGTGGGTATCCTCACGGACCGCGACCTCCGCTTCGCCACCAGCTCCTTCTGCACGACCCCCCATACCGCTAGCGATCCTGTGACCCTGGCCATGAGTACCCATGTCCTCACCGCCGATCCCCTGGATCCCGTCGAGGATGCCGCCAAGATCATGCGGGAGCACAAGATCGGCTGCCTGCCCGTGGTCGATGGCACGGAGCTGGTGGGCATCCTCACTGGCATGGATCTGCTGGACGCCCTCATCAGCCTCACCGGAGTCACGAAGCCCACTTCGCGCCTGGAAGTGGCCCTGGCCGACAAGCCCGGAGAGCTGGCCCGCATGACGGCCTTCCTGGCCGAGCGCAACGTCAACATCCACTCGATCCTGACCTCCCCCGCCCCGGACGGCACGGTCCACACGGTGCTGCGGGTCGGGTCGAACCAGTCCCGCCCCCTGGCCGAGGCCATGCGCGCCGACCACTTCGAAGTTCTCTGGCCCCTGCCGAAGCCATGGCCACACTGATCCACCGCCCGGAATACGCCGGGTACGACTTCGGGCCCGAGCACCCCTTCACGCCGTCGCGCCTGGGGATGCTCCTCGACCTGCTGCGCAGCCTGGGCTGCCAGGTTGACCCCATCGCGCCGCCAGCCGCCACCCGGGAGGAGATTCTCTCGGTCCATGCCGAGGACTACGTGGCCATGGTCGAAGCCCTGGACCGAGGCGACGCCACTGCGGCCGAGGGAGAGCCCTTCGGCCTGGGCACTCCGGACAATCCCATCTTCCCGGGCATGGACCAGGCCGCCCGCTGGCTGGTGGGCGGCACCCTGCACGGGGCGCGCCTGCTCCTGGACGGCTCCGAGCGCCGGGTACTGCAGCTGGGTGGCGGGCTGCACCACGCCCAGCGGGATCGCGCGGAGGGCTTCTGCCTCTACAATGACCTGGCCGTCGCCATCCAGGCCCTGGTGGACCGCGGCCTCCGCGTGGCCTACCTGGACATCGATCTCCACCACGGGGATGGCGTCCAGAACCTGTTCTACAACCACGATCAAGTCCTGACCATCAGCCTCCACGAGTCCGGCCACTACCTCTACCCCGGCACCGGCCACATCCAGGAGACCGGCAGCCCCCGCGCCCCTGGTACCGCCGTGAACATCCCCCTGGAGCCCTTCACCGGTGCCGAGGACTACTTGGAAGCCTTCGAGGCCGTGGTGCCCAAGGCCCTCGCCTGGTTCAAGCCCCAGGTGCTGGTGGTACAGGCCGGTGCGGATGCCCACTTCTCCGATCCCCTCGGCGACCTGGCCCTGACCACCCAGACCTTCGAGACCCTGTTCCGCCGCATCCTGGAGCTGGCCGAGACCCACGCCGAGGACCGGCTGCTCCTCACGCTCGGGGGCGGCTACGAAGCCCAGGTGGTGGCCCGGGTCTGGACCATCCTCTACCACACTGTGATGGACCTCCCCCTGCCCCAGGACCTGCCGGCCGGCTGGGCAGCGCGCTGGGAGGCCACCCTGGGGCCCGAGGTCGGTCCCCATCTGCACGATCCCGATCCCGCCTTTCCGCCCCTCTCGGGCCGGGAAGCCCGGACCCGCCGCAATCGGGACATCGTCGCCCGCCTGCTGGATACCCTCGCATCCACCTGGTTCTGAGGTCCCTAACTGCCGGCAAGTGGCCGCTGGAACCGAGGCCACGCAGTAGAGCTACCTCCCTGAGCCTGGGCGGTCATGGATTATTACAATACGTCGTTGTCCGTAGAAATAAGCCGCCCGCATGGCCGGGGGTTCAGGCCTATTCTTTGGGGGAACCACCTCATCCTGCCGTTCTCGTATCGCTATCAACCCGGGTGTCCTTGGAGCCTTACGGATGGCCTCACCCGCACGCAAACCCTGGCGGCCGAAGCTTTGCAGAAAGAAGGCGGAGGCGGTGCTGACCACGCAGCAGCGGCCCTCGGGGGCCCTTGAGGAGCTGTCAGCGCTGCGCCTGGTCCATGAGCTGCAGGTCCACCAGGTCGAGCTGGAGCTGCAGAACGACGAGCTGCTCGAGACGCGCGAAGAGCTGCTGGCCGTCCTCTCGGAATACACGAACCTCTACGACTTCGCACCCATCGGCCTCCTCACGCTGGATGCGGGCGGCCTCATCCGCCGGGCCAACCTCATGGCCGGGTCTCTCCTGGGCGTGTACCGCGGGCGGTTGACAGGCCGTTCGTTTCCCCGGCTGCTGGACGCTCCAAGCCGCCGCCGCTTCCAGGACCACCTGGCCGAGCCTGACTCCGGATCTGCCCTCAGCACCTGCGAGCTGGCGCTCCTGCCCGTCGAGGGGGCCGTGACCTGGATCCGCGTGGAGGAGATCGTTCCATGCGTGAACCAGGAGCGCCTGATCGCCTTCAGCGACAGTACAGAGAGCCACGAGATGCGCAGGCTCCGGGAGAACCACCAGATCCAGCTTGAGCAACTGGTCCGCGAGCGCACGCAGGACCTGGAGCTCCGCACCGCGGAATACGCCGACCTCTGGAACCACGCTCCCTGCGGATACGACTGCCTGGACCGCGAGGGCAACGTGCTCGCCATGAACGACACCGAGCTGCGGATGCTGGGCTACATCCGGGAGGAGGTGGTCGGCCGCCTGCACATCCGCGAGCTGCTCACGGAGACGGCTTGGGCCACCTTCCAGAGCGTCTATCCCGAGTTCATGCGGACCGGCCGCCTCCGGAATGTGGAGGCAGACTTCAGGCGCAAGGACGGCTCCGTGTTTCCAGCCCTGGTCAACGCCGATGCCAAGCTGGACGCCGAGGGGAAGTTCCTCCACTCCTTTTCCACGGTGATGGACAACACCCTGAGGAGGGACATCGAGCGGAAACAGCAGGCTGTCCAGGAGGAGCTGGAGCGTCAGGTGGTCGAACGCACCCGACAGGTGCGACGCCTCGCGGTGGAGACCACCCTGGCTGAGGAGCGGGAACGGCGGGCCATCGCCCATGACCTGCACGACGACCTGGGGCAGCTGTTGCATGTCACCTCCCACCAGCTCGACCGGCTGGCCACGGCCCGGACGGCCGCCGAGCGCAAGGCCCTGACCACCGAGATGAAGGCCACCCTGATGGAGGCGAGCCGGAGCGTGCGCTCCCTCACCTCCCAGCTGAGTCCGCCGGTGCTGGAGACCCTCGGCTTGGCCTCGGCCCTGCAATGGCTCTGCGAGGAGCTGGCGGACACCTACGGGCTCGAGGTGGAGGTCCAGGATGACGGCCTGGCCAAGCCCCTCAGTCCTGCCCTCGCCACCTTCCTCTTCCGGGCTGCCCGCGAGCTGCTGCTCAATGCCGCAAAGCACTCGGGCGGGAAGCGGGCCCGCCTAACCACGCGGCTCCAGGATCAAAAGCTGTGCCTCGAAGCCGCTGACGAGGGCTGCGGCACCGAAGCCCCGGACCGGGTCCTCGAAACGGCCAAGGGCTTCGGGCTCCGGAGCATCCGCGAGCGCGCCCTGCAACTGGGAGGAGCCTTCCGCGCCCACCGGAACCGCGGCGGCGGCTGGGTGGTCACCCTGGAGATTCCCCTGGAACCTGTGGCCTCCGGGGAGCCCGCGTGACCATCCGCATCGCCCTGGCCGATGACCACCGCGTGTTCCGGGAGTCCCTGCGGGTGGTCCTCACCCAGGAGCCGGACCTGGAGATCGTGGGGGAGGCGGGCACGGGCCAGGACATCCTGGCCCTGGTGGCGGCCCAGCAGCCCGAGCTGCTCCTGCTCGACATCGCCCTGCCGGATGCTAGTGGCATCGACCTGGCCCGGCAGCTCACCCAGGTCTATCCCCGGCTTGCCATCCTCGCGCTCACGGGCTACGCGGACCGGATCTTCATCAAGGAGATGCTCAAGGCGGGTGCAAGGGGCTATGTCGTCAAGTCCGCCGGCTCCGGGGAACTCCTTCAAGGCATCCGGTCCCTCGCCACAGGCCAGAGCTACTTCTGCGCAGAGGCCACCCGGGCCCTGGCGGGCGAGCCGACAGGAACGGACCGCCCAGCGAGTCCCCCGGTGGCCGTCCTCACCAAGCGGGAGCGGCAGGTGCTGAAGGCCTTGGCCGAGGGCCAGCGCTCCAGCCAGATCGCAGAGCAGCTGGGCATTTCCCCGGCCACGGTAGTGGTCTACCGCCGGAAGCTCAAGGCGCGGCTCGGCCTCCACACCACCGCCGAGCTGACCCGCTACGCCCTCCGTGAGGGGCTGGTCTAGCCCTTCGGGTGCTTGAAGAAGCTCTGCTCGGGCCACTTGGTCATCACCAGCAGCAGGCAGGCCCGGGCGATGGTATCCACGTCCTGGCGTTCGTTGTTGAAGACAGCGTCGTACCACTGGGGCAGCGTAATGTCCGCGTGAAGGTGGTCACTCACGAACTTCTCCCGCAGCCGCGACTGGACGCGCACCAGCTCCTCCGCCTCGGCCAATGGCAGGCCCCGGCGCCGGGCGAGGGTGGCGGTCCGGAAGGCGAGGCTGCCCACCAGGCGGAAGTGGAAGCAGTTCGGCAGGCCCTGGCAGGCCAAGGCGCCGCCGCGGCCGACGATGATCGCGCAGCCGGCCTGGGCGATGCCGAGCAGGTGTTTGAGCACACTGGCGTAGACGTCGTCATGGGTGAGGAAGCCAAACTGGGTCTTGAGCACGTCCCCGGCATGGCTCTCATCGCCCAGGCGACTGAGGATGTGCCGGGAGAGCTTCTCGTCCTCCCCCACCTTTTCCACGAGCGCCTTGTCGAACACCTCCCAGGGCTCCGTCGAGGCCTCGTCGAGGAGTTCTCTCAGCCGCTGGGCCAAGGCGTGCCCCTCGCACCCGAACTCGCGCGAGATGGTGATGGTGGGATGGGCGACTTCCCGCCCATCCCGGGCAAGACGCGCCCGGATCTGGAGCCAACCGGTTTCCCGCTGCTCGATGCTTGGGATGAGGGTGCCAAAGGACTTGGTCATGGCAGCTCCAGCTCAGATGTAGCCAGACAGGATTGCCTCTGTTCAAAACATAGGGTCTGCTGGGCCAGGGGCAAGGTCCGAACCGGCTCCCCCCTCCGAGGGGGCTGGGTTGTAAAAAGTCATGCTTTGCGCCTAGGGTTCGATAGACACCCTAGATGTATACCTCTCCCTTTTTCTATCCTGGCCGAGTCCTGCCTTCCGGGAGCGCCTTGGCCCTGCCTGTCCGCCGACGGGTCCAATCTCATGGCTGAGCAGCCCGGGCCTGAGTGGCGGAAACCCATCGGCCTGCTGATCCTGGCCGGCTTCCTCATGCTGGCGATCGCCGGGGCCACGGCCGACTACCTCCGCCGCCAATACCGGGAGGAGCAGACCAAGATCCAGACCCAGCTCTCCTCGGTCGGCGAGCTGAAGGTCCGCCAGATCGCCCAGTGGCGGCAGGAGCGCATCGCGGATGCCTGGGCCCTGGGCCAGAACCGGGCCTTCGCGGAGCTCTTCCAGCGGGCCCAGGTCGAGAAGGACGACCCAAAGGCCCTGGCGCTCCTCCAGAGCTGGCTCGAGTCCATCTGGCACCAGCGCGTCTATGACCGGATCCGGCTGCTCGATCGGGATGGGAAGGAACTCCTGAGCATCCCCGCGGAGCTGCCCAAGCCCACTCCCGCCATCCTCCAAGGCTTCCGGGCCGCCATGCTTGAGGGGCAGCCCAGGTTCCAGGACTTCTACCGGAGTAATGAGGACCAGCGGGTCTACCTGTCCATCCGCGTCCCGGTACCCGACCCTAGGAATCCGCAGCGGATGCTCGGCATCGCCGCCCTGCGCATCGATCCCGCCCAGGAATTCTACCCCTTCATCAGCCGCTGGCCCACCGCCGCCCGGAGTGCCGAGACCCTGCTCGTCAAGCAGGAGGGCCGAGAGGTGCTCTACCTGAACCAGCTGAAGTTCCAGGCTGACGCGGCCCTCAAACTCCGGTTCCCCCTCGATCAGCAGGACCTGCCCGCGGCCATGGCCGTGAGAGGCCAGGTCGGGGTCGCTGTGGGCCGGGACTACCGCGGAAAGAAGGTGTTGGCGGACCTCCGCCCGGTGCCGGATTCCCCCTGGTTCCTGGTCTCGCGCATGGACCAGGACGAAGCCTTCGAGCCCTTCCGGCAGCAGGTGCTGGGAGCGATCCTGCTGGCGGCCCTGCTGATGCTGTGCACCGGGGTAACGATTGCCGGCCTCTGGCGGCACCAGCGGGCGCGCTATTTCCAGACGCGCTATGCCCAGGAGCAGGAGCTGGCCTGGCTGCGCCAAGCCATCGCCCGGGGCCTGAACGAGATCTGCGTCTTTGATCCACACACCCTGCGGATCCTCTTCGCCAACGACGGGGCTGTGCGGAACCTCGGTTACTCCCGCGAGGAACTGCTCGGCATGACCATTACCGACTTGAAGCCAACGCAGTCGCCCGACTCTTTCCAGGGTCTCCTGGCCCCCCTCGCCGCAGGGGACCAGGAGACCCTGGTCATCGAGCTCACCCACCGCCGGAAGGACGGCACCGAATACCCGGTGGAAACCCGCCTGCAGCTGGTGGACCGGGGCCAGGGACTCAAGGTGGGACTCGCCCTCATCCACGACCTCACGGAGCAGCACAGGATCCTGGACACCCTCCAGTTCAGCGAGCGGAAGTTCCGGACCCTCTTCGAAAACCTGGCCGAAGGGGTCGCCCTGCATGAGCTGGTCCTCGATGAGATCGGCAGCCCCTTGGACTACCGGGTCCTCGACGTCAATCCCGCCTACCGGCGCCACACAGGACTCGACCTTGACGCCACCCGGAACCGCCTGGGCTCGGAACTCTATGGCCTGGCACCGCCGCCCTACCTGGACGAGTTCACCCGGGTGGCCCAGGGGGGCCTGCCCTATGCCTTCGAGACCTACTACCCGCCGATGGAGCGGTACTTCCGCATCTCGGTGATCTGCCCCAGACCAGGGCAGTTCGCCACGGTGTTCGAAGACATCACCGAGCGGAAGTCCCGGGAGGAGGAGCTGCACCAGAAGAATGCCGAGATGGAGCGCTTCACCTACCTGGTCTCCCATGACCTGAAGAGCCCGCTGGTCACGGTCAAGACCTTCCTGGGCTACCTGGAAGAAGACCTGGCCAAGCAGGATGCCGAACGCGTGAAGAAGGACCTACTCTACATGCACGGGGCGACGGAGAAGATGAGCCGCCTGCTGAGTGACCTGCTGGAGGTCTCCCGCATCGGGCGGGTGGTGAATACCCCGGTCCAGACCAGCTTCCAGGCCCTTGCCAAGGAGGCCCTGGGAGCCGTGGCGGGCAGCCTGGCCCTGCGAGGCGTCGAGGTGACCTTGGACGAGGTGGACCTGCCGCTGCTGGGCGACCGGCCCCGCCTGGTGGAGGTCTGGCAGAACCTGCTGGAGAACGCCGTGAAATACATGGGCGACCAGCCCAGCCCCCGGATCCATGTCGGCGTGGAACGGTTAGGCGAGCACCCCCAGTTCTTCGTCAGGGACAACGGCCAGGGCATCGATTCCCGCTACCACGGGAAGGTCTTCGGCCTCTTCGAGAAGCTCGATGCACGCACCGAGGGCACCGGCCTCGGCCTGGCCCTCATCAAGCGCATCGTGGAGGTCCACGGGGGCACCATCCGGGTGGAGTCCGAGGGGGCGGGCCAGGGTTCATGTTTCCTGTTCACCCTGCCGAAAGCGGTACAACCACCGGGGGAGGCACCATGATGGGCGAAGCCTTTGTGATCCTGCTGGTGGAGGATGAACCCGCCCACGCGGAGATTGTCCGGCGGAACTTCGAGAACTTCCGGCTCGCCAACAGGCTCATCCACGTGCCCGATGGTCAGGCGGCGCTCGACTACCTTTACCAGCAGGGCGACTACGCCGATCCTGCAGCCAGCCCCCGCCCTGGCCTCATCCTGCTGGACCTCCGCCTCCCCCGGGTCGATGGCCTCGAGGTGCTGAAGGCCATCAAGCAGGACCCGTGCCTGGCCGCGATCCCCGTGGTGGTCTTGACCACCTCTGCGGCCGAGACGGACATGGCCAAGGCCTATGAGTTCCACGCCAACAGCTACCTAGTCAAACCCGTGGACTTCCCGCAGTTCCTCTCGCTGATGGAGACCTGCGGCTACTACTGGCTCGCCTGGAACAAATACCCCTACTGAGGAGCAGAAGCCAACCCATGGACGCCCGCCCCCTCCGGGTCCTCGTGGTCGAGGACGATCCCGCCCATGCCGAGGCAATCAGCAGGGCTCTGGAGGGTAGCGCCCCGGTCTACCAGGTGGAAGTCGTAGAGACCCTGGCCGCATGCCGGGCGGCGCTTGACGCCAGCCTCCCTGATCTCGCCCTGGTGGACATGAACCTCCCCGATGGCCAGGCCCTGGACCTCCTGCAGGGCTGGACCGAGGGGGCGCCGATCCCCATCCTGGTCATGACCAGCTTCGGCAGCGAGCAGATGGCCGTCGACGTCCTGCGGGCCGGAGCCCTGGACTACCTGGTCAAGTCCAAGGCGGCCTTCCAGGAGCTGCGCCACTCCGTGGACCGGGCCCTCCGCGAGTGGCGGACCCGCCTGGACCACTTCCGCGCCCGGGAGGCCCTGGACCACAACCGGATCGAGATGGAGGCCATCTACCAGAACGCCCCGGTGATGATGTGCCGCCTGGACCCCGGTTTCCAGATCATCGACACCAACCGGGCCTTCGAGGCCTACACAGGGCGTTCCGACGCGACATTGAGGTCCCTGGGCTTCGGTAATGCCCTCGGCTGTGTCCAGGCCATGGCTGAACTCCAAGGCTGCGGCAACGGGCTGGCCTGCTGCCAGTGTACGGTGCAGCAGGCCGCCCGGCGCATTTTGGAGACTGGCCAGGCGGAGACCAGCCTGAGCTACCGGACCACCGTCCACCAGCAAGGCGTGCTCCGCGAGGCGGCCTTCCGGGCCTCCCTGGCCCTGGTCCAGGCCGCGGGCAGGACCATGTTCCTGCTCTGCCTGGAGGACGAGACGGAGCGCGAGCAGGCCAAGGTGGCCCTCCGGGAAAGCCAGACCCTCTTCGAATCCGTCGCCAACAGCTCGCCGGCCATGATCTGGCTCACGGGTCCGGACAAGCGCCTCAGCTGGTTCAACGAGCGGTTCCTAACCTTTGTCGGGCACGGCAGGGACCACCTCCTGCGGTCCGGGTTGCAGGCGGTCGTCCACCCCGAGGATCTCCTCCGATGCGCACGGACCTACCTCGCCGCCTGGGAGACTCACCAGCCCTTCCGCACCGAGTATCGGCTGCGCCGCCAGGACGGGGCTTTCCGCTGGGTGATCGACGAGGGCCATCCCCGCCATGACTCCAGCGGCGCCTTCGTGGGCTACATCGGCTCCTGCCTCGACATCACCGATCACCGGGAGTGGGAGACCACCCGCCTGGAGCTCGAGAGGCGGCTCCTCCACTCCCAGAAGCTGGAGAGCCTGGGGGTCATGGCCGGGGGCATCGCCCATGACTTCAACAACCTCCTCATGGCCATGCTGGCGAACCTGGAGCTGGCCATGCACGTCCAGGCCAGCGACTCCCCCGCCCGCCCATTCCTGGAGCGCAGCCTGCAGGCGAACCGCCGGGCCGCGGACTTGGTGCGCCAGATGCTTGCCTTCTCGGGTCGGGGCACCTTCGATGTGAAGGACCTGGACCTCAACGAGGTGGTCGAGGAGAACGTGCACCTGTTCCGGGTGGGACTCTCCCGGACCATCACCCTGAACCTCAACCTGAGCGCGGGCCTGCCGCACACCTACGCCGATCCAGGGCAGGTCCAGCAGGTGGTGATGAACCTCATCACCAACGCCTCCGAGGCCATCGGCCCCCAGCCCGGCACCGTCTCGATCGCCACGGGCGTCCTGGATGCGGACGAGGCCTACCTCGCGGGCAGCCTCCTCGACGAAAAGCCAGCCCCGGGCCGCTACGTCTTTGTCGAGGTGGATGATACGGGCTCCGGCATGGATCAGGACACCCTGAGCCGGCTCTTCGATCCCTTCTTCACGACCAAGTTCACCGGCCGGGGCCTGGGCATGTCCGCGGTGCTGGGCATCGTCCGGGGACACCATGGCGCCCTGATGATCGAGAGCAACCCCGGCCAAGGAACCAACATCCGGATCCTCTTCCCGGTCAGCATCAACTCCAGCCTGGCCCCTGCAGCACCCACGCAGGCCCTGGCGACGGCCGTCGCCCCCGGGGTCGACCCCCGGGACTCCCGCCTGGTCCTGATCGTGGACGATGATGACCTGGTCCGGGATGCCACCGCCGCCATGCTGACCTACCTGGGGTTCCGCACGCTGCTGGCCGCTGACGGCACCGAGGCCATCGCCCTCTTCCTCGAGCATGCCCAGGACATCGACTGGGTGCTGCTGGACCTGACCATGCCGACGCTGAGCGGCGCCGACACCTTCCGGGCCCTGCGCGACCTCCACCCAGGGATCCCGGTGGTGCTCATCAGCGGCTACAGCCAGCAGGACGCCACCTGGCAGTTTGGCGATCAGATCCCCTCCGGGTTCCTCCAGAAGCCCTTCGAGCTGCCCGCCCTCCAGGCGCTCATCCAGGAGCTCGAACCTCGTCTGGTCTAGGTCGGGAGGCGTCAGCGGCCCAGGATCTCTGTCAACGCTTCGACCAGGATCTGGCACTGCTCGTCCGTGCCCACGGTGATCCTCAGGTGCTGGTCGATGCGGGGCAACCGGAAGTGCCGGACGATGATGGCCCGCTGGCGCAGCTCCGTAGCGAGGGTGGCGGCGTCCCGGCCGGGGTGGCGGGCAAAGATGAAGTTCGCGGCGGAGGGCAGGACCTCGAAGCCCAGCATACCCATCTGCGCGACTAGGCGCTGGCGGGTGGCGATCACCTTCTGGCAGGAAGCCTCAAAGTGGTCCACATCCAGCACGGAGGCCACCGCGCCCGCCAGCGCCAGGCGATCGAGCGGGTAGGAGTTGAAGCTGTTCTTGACCCGCTCCAGGGCCTCGATGAGCTCCGGTTGGCCGATGGCGAACCCCACCCGCAGACCGGCCAGGGCGCGGCTCTTGGAGAAGGTCTGGACCACCAGCAGGTTCGGGTGGCGGTCCACCAGGCTGACAGCGCTCTCGCAGCCGAAGTCCACGTAAGCCTCATCGACCACCACCACAGCGTCCGGGTTCCCGGCGGCGATGCGCGCGACCCCCGCCAGTGGCGCGGGGCAGCCCGTGGGCGCGTTGGGGTTGGGAAAGATGATCCCGCCAGCCCGCCCGTCCGGTGTGGGCAGGTAGTCCTCCACCCGCATGGAGAAATCCTCCGCCAGGGGCCGGGTCCGCGAGGTGATTCCGTAGAGGCCGCAGTAGACGGGGTAGAAGCTGTAGGTGATGTCAGGGAACCACAGAGGTTGCTCCTGCTTGAGCAGCGCCTGGAACACGTGGGCCAGCACCTCGTCAGAGCCATTCCCAACGAAGACCTGGTCCGGGCGGACCTGCAGCTGCGCCGCCAGGGCGACCTTCAGGGCCTCGCTATTCGGATCAGGGTAGAGCCGCAGGGTCTCGCCCGTAGCCGCCCGGATTGCCTCCAGAGCCCGGGGCGAGGGGCCGTAGGGGTTCTCGTTCGTGTTGAGCTTGACGATGCGTTCCTGCTTCGGCTGTTCGCCGGGAACGTAGGGGGTCAGGCTGTGGACGACGGGACTCCAGAATCGGCTCATGGTCACTTCAATCAAAGGGTGGAGAGCGACGGGCCGCAGGCAGCGAGGCCAGCAGGTTAAGTCCCTGCGCCAGGCAGCAGGAAGGCCAGCCCATCGTACCATGGCCGCCGGTGCCCCTGCGGCCAGGGGGTCGGGGCCGGGCTCAGTGTCTCTCCGGGCTCGGGCTGCCCTGGGCGGCAGAGGTGGGCGTGCCTACTTCGCCAAGGTAGATCACGAGGATCCGGAGCGGCCCCTCACCGAGGTTGCTTCCCCGGTGCCAGGTGTTTACCACCTCCGCGAACGACTCCCCGGCCTGAAAGACCTTCGTCGTTCCGTTCTCCAGCTCAAGGCGCAGCTTCCCTTCAAGCACATAGGCGATATTGTTAACGGGGTGAAGGTGCCAGGCCGTGGCCAAACCCGCAGGAATCTCGACGACGACCGATTGGATCTCGGGGCTCCCGGACTTGGAGTAGGTGAGGGGCGCCCCATTCCAGGTGGCGGTGGTCTTGAGCAGCGTGGTCGAGGTCACCGCCGGCGCGGCCTTGGTCGCCTGGGCGACTAGCGCCGAGCCGCAGACAGAGAACAGCAGCGCAGCCACGAGGGGGAGGCGGGTTGGCATGGGCATGAGCGCTCCGTAGGGAAAGACAATTGCATGGAATCGTTCCACCAGCCTACCGACACTAAGGCCAGAAAACCCCTGTCCCACCGCCGAGGGGGCGTGGTTCGATGGGGCATGCTGCTTCCCGCCCCCACCTTGCCCGTGCTGCCACCGGCCCCTGCTCCCGGAGCGCGCCAGTGAGCCGTTTCAGCTGGCGCGAGGTGACGGGCCGCCAGTGGTCAGTGCTGGTGGGGGCCACCCTCGGCTACGGGCTCTACTACGTGTGCCGCCTGAGCCTCGCCGTGGTGAAGGCCCCTCTGGTCGCCGCCGGAGTGCTTACGGAAGCGCAGCTGGGCCTCGCTGGGTCGGCCCTCTTCTTCACCTACGCCGCCGGCAAGTTCGCCAATGGGGTCCTCGCGGACCGCGTGAACCTCCGCCTGCTGCTCGCCCTAGGTCTGCTGGGTTCAGCGCTGGTGAACCTGGCTCTGGGCTGGGCCGGGGGCTGGCTGGTATTCGCGGGCTTCGCCGCCCTCTGGGGGCTGAACGGCTGGCTGCAGTCCATGGGCGCCAGCGCCTGTGTCGTGGGCATCACCCGCTGGTTTGAGCCGCGCCAGCGAGGCACCTGCTACGGCCTCTGGAGCGCCAGCCACAACCTCGGCGAGGGCCTCACCTTTCTCCTCACCTCCCTACTGGTGGCCGCCTGGGGCTGGCGGGCAGGCTTCCTCGCCAGCGCCGCCGCCGGGGCCTGCGGGGTCCTGCTCATCTGGGTGCTCTTCCGGCACAAGCCGGTGGAGGCGGACAGCGCGGTCCATGTCGAGGCCGCGCCGGTGCCAAGCCCGGGCCTCCTCACCCCCGTCCAGCTGCGTGTGCTCCGCAATCCCCTAGTGTGGTGCATCGCCTCGGCCAGCGCTGCCGTCTATGTCACCCGCTACGCCGTGAACAGCTGGGGTGTGTTCTATTTCCACCACGCCAAGGGCTACACGCTGGTGGAAGCGGGCAGCCTGGTGGGCATCAGCTCCGTCTGCGGCGTCGTCGGCACCGTTGCCTCCGGCTGGCTCTCGGACGTGGTCTTCCAGGGTGACCGGGTCAAGCCCTCCGTGCTCTTTGGCGCGCTGAACTGCGCCTCGCTGGCGCTGATGCTGCTGGTGCCTCACGGCCCCTGGCTCCTCGATGCCCTGAGCATGGTGGGCTTCGGCCTCTCCATCGGCTCCCTGGTCTGTCTCATGGGCGGGCTCATGGCTGTGGACTCCGTGCCGAAGGCCGCCGCAGGCACGGCCCTGGGCCTCGTGGGTGTGGCCAGCTACATCGGCGCCGGCACCCAGGACGTGCTCAGTGGCTGGCTCATCGGCCGCGGCCGCCTCGGCGGCGCCGGGCTCCCCGCCTACGACTTCACCAGCGTCCGGACCTGCTGGCTCGCCGCCGCCCTTGCCAGCGTGGCCCTCACCCTCATCGCCTGGCACATGCAGCGGCGCCAGGTCCAGGGATCCCCCTGAATCAAGCCACCGCTAGCAGCACACCGAATAGGGGTTCAGGGATTCCTCGTCGACCCCATCGAGGTCCTTGGCGCGGATGACGAATAGGATCTTGTTCAGCTGCTCCAGGTTTTCCGGCGGGCCGAAATGAATGCACAGGCCATCCACTTCAGCGGCCACCCCCAAGGCATCGGCGGCCGTCATCACCTTCGAGCAGACAGAAACATTCGGGAAACACTGGATGATGCGCAAGCTGAGACCCCGATTTAGATAATCAAAAGATATTGTCATCATCATTTACTGTGAATTCAGTCAATTCGCGTTATTTTCACATTCCATCCGAGCCCTGTCTTCCTTGCTCCCCTGCCCTGACAGAGCCAGGGGTGGCGACGGCATGGGGAGGAGATCTCCACATTTTCGGCGTTTTTCCGCATCCTAGACCGGAAGCGGTGGGCGGGCTTTCGAGGTCTAGTCTCTTGTCTGAACAATCAAGCGCTGCGCATGGGGCAATGGCGTCAGAAGGAGCAGTGTCCTTTCCTGCCCGATCGAGGCCGAGTCCACGGGGAACCGGGCATCAGATCGGGGGAACCTACGGAAGCTCAAGGACGAATCGGCAGCCCTGAGGGGCATTGGCCTCCACCCAGATGCGCCCTTCATGGGCTTCCGCCACCATCTTGCAGAAGGCAAGGCCAATGCCGGAGCCGGAATGGGCAGCGAACTCACCTTTAGGGTGGCGTACGAATTTCTCGAAGACCTGTTCCCTCATGTGTTCAGGAATACCTTGCCCCTGATCCCGCACCTCCAGGCGCACGCCATCATTCGTGGCGTAGGCCTCGATTCGGGTGTGACTGCCGGAGGGTGAATACTTCATGGCATTGTCGACGAGATTCATCAGAAGCCTGCGCAGGAAATCCTGGTCAGCCTCGACCTCCAACCCTGAGGGGCAGTCCCAGGCCAAGCCGTGCTTTCGGGAATGGGCCAGGGATTCCATTTCCTGCAGGAGCCCAGGAAGCCAGGTGCTCAGCTGGATTTTCGTCTTATGGAGTTCCAACCCCAATTCCTCGGCCTGGCCAATGTCCAGGATGTTCTGGATCATCCGTCCCATCTGGCTGCCCGTATCCCGGAGCCGTCGAATTTGCACCTTGTGGGCAGAGGTGTTGTCATCCCGCTCGCTGAGAAGTTCCAGCCCCACCTGGATCGCCGAGAGTGGGTTCTTCAGGTCATGAACGATGAATTGGAACAGCTGTTCCCGCTGTTTCTGGAGTTCAAGCAGGTTGTCCCTCTCCCCCTGGATTTCCGCCTGGAGCCGCTTGAGTCGCATGAGACTCCGGATCCTGACGATTAGTTCCCCGGAAAGGACGGGTTTCCGCAGGAAATCATCACCCCCAGCCCGAAAGGCCAGGGTATGAATATCCGGCCGTTCATCTCCGGTAAGGAAGATAACGGGCAGCAGATCACCGTGCGGCATCTGACGGATGCTTTGGCAGACTTCCAGACCATCCATGTCGGGCATCTGGATATCCAGGAGGATCAAGTCCGGGGAATAAGAGGCGAGCTGGGCCAGCGCCTGGGCACCACCCTCTGCGGTTTCAACCTGATATTGCCCCCGTTCCAGCATGGCCCTGAGGCTCCGGCGCGACAGGGCATCGTCATCCACGACGAGCACCTTGGCACCGTGGTCTGCCCTGCGAAACGTGGCGGGCTGGTTTTGCATTCCTGACCTCTAAGGACTCCTCGTAAAGAATTATAAAATTCTTAATTTTGATGTTTTTTACACAGCAATCGGCCGCCAGCATATACCCATTCCAGCACCTGATGGTCGAGTAGAAAATCGGGATCCTGGCCAAGCCATGGGGAACGATCCGGACGGGGTTCAGCTAAATCCTCCTGAATCCGTGAGGGCTGGACCCGGGCCGCAAACGGAACGGCCCTGATCCAGCAGGAGGGTCGGCCGATCTCGCACCGGCACCCTGGGTTGCCTTCGTCTGAGCAGGATCCATCCAGGCACTGCTGCGCGGCCCTGGAAGGGTAGACCAGGGCCCCCCAGCCGAGGCCTGCAGGGGTCTTCACCGTGGCGTCGGAGCAGTGATCAACTGACAGGATCCGCCGTCATGTGATTACGGATCAAAAACCATCCAATAAACCATCAATTAAAATCAATCAAAAAAGCCCTGAAACCTTTTTGGTTCAGGGCTTTTTCTTGGTGGTCCCGGAGCGATTCGAACGCCCGACCCTCAGATTCGTAGTCTAAATCGATATAAAAAAACGTGAATCATGCTTCCTGATTATCGGCGACCCTCAGCCTGAAAGCCAGGCATCAACACCTCGAAAAGTGTAGGTGACGCCTCAACTTTCTTCGTATGAGACAGGGAATGTCCATCACTGGAACCGATGTTTTCAGTGGAGAAC
>CAIMQW010000119.1 GCA_903843705.1 uncultured Holophagaceae bacterium
GGGCTGATGTCCAGGCCGCTCTGCAGCATGGCGGCCATCTTGTACCAGGTCTCGAACATCTCCCGGCCATAGATCCCCTTGAGGATCAGCCCCTTGAAGATCACCTGGCTCCAGTCCACGGCGCAGTCCCCGGGCAGGATGCCCAGCAGGGCGACGCGACCGCCGTGGTGCATGGCCTCCAGCATCGACTCGAAGGCATTGCGGTTGCCACTCATCTCCAGGCCCACGTCGAAGCCCTCGGTCATGCCCAGCTGGGCCATGACCTCCGGCAGGGTGGTCTTGGCGGCGTTCACGGCCAGGGTCGCGCCCATCTTGCGGGCCAGCTCCAGACGATACTCGTTCACATCCGTGATCACCACGTGCCGGACACCCACATGCTTCGCGATGGCCACGGCCATGATGCCGATGGGCCCGGCGCCGGTGATGAGCACGTCCTCACCCACCATGTCGAAGCTGAGGGCCGTATGCGCGGCGTTTCCGTAAGGATCGAAGATGGCGGCGGCTTCGTCGGGCACGTTGGCCGGCACCTTGAACACATTGAAGGCCGGGATGCTCAGGTATTCGGCGAAAGAGCCCGTGCGGTTCACACCCACGCCCACGGTGTTCCGGCAGAGGTGCCGCTTGCCGGCCCGGCAGTTGCGGCAGTGGCCGCAGGTGATGTGGCCCTCGCCGCTGACCCGGTCGCCGGGCTGGTAGCCCTCCACCTCGCCACCCACCCGCTCGATGATGCCGTAGTATTCGTGGCCCACCACCATGGGCACGGGGATGGTCTTCTGGGCCCAGGCGTCCCAGTTGTAGATGTGCACGTCGGTCCCGCAGATGGCGCTCTTGTGGACGCGGATCAGCACGTCGTTGTGGCCCACTTCCGGCAGGGGAACCTCCCCCATCCAGATGCCTTCCTCGCGCTTGGACTTGAGCAGTGCTTTCATCGGGCCCTCCACTGGCTCCATTTCACCACCCCCGCCAAGGATCCGGGTCCTGACTTGACGATCTGTGAAGCCAGCCGATAAAGTGAACCCAGGCGATTCTGATGACCACACCCCTCCCGCGGCCCAACCGCAATAATAATCGGCTCCCTCGCGCGGATCGTGCGTGGGCCGGTGAGGGCATCTCCTAGATTCCTGCTTCCCCGGACCACCCCGATTCGCGCAAGCGGATCGGGGCTTTTTCTTTCGGAGCTTTCATGTGCGGCATCCTCACCATCCTCGGCATCGATCCGGCGCGGTCCAACCCGGCGGAGCTCCGGCGCCAGGCGCTGGCCATGGCCCGGAAGATCCGCCACCGGGGTCCCGACTGGAGCGGCATCTACAGTGATGAGCGGGCCATCCTCGTCCACGAGCGGCTCTCCATCGTGGACGTGGAGCACGGCGCCCAGCCCCTGCTGGACACCCTCAAGGGCACGGTGCTGGCGGTCAACGGGGAGATCTACAACCACAAGGAGCTGCGCAAGGGGCTGACCGAGGCCCACGACTTCCAGACCTTGTCGGACTGCGAAGTGATCCTCTACCTCTACGACGAGCTGGAGCCCCGGGACTTCCTCAACCGCATGAACGGCATCTTCGCCTTCGTGCTCTACGACCCCAAGCGCGAGACTTACCTCATTGCCCGGGACCCCATCGGCGTCATCCCCCTCTATGTGGGCTGGGACAAGCACGAGAACCTCATCGTCGCCTCGGAGATGAAGGCCCTGGTGGGCCACTGCGACCGCATCCGCGAAGTGCCGCCCGGCACCTACTTCCTGGGCCACGAGGCGGACAAGGGCTTCCAGCGCTACTACCAGCCGGACTGGGCGGAGCCGGGCTATGTGGCCACGGAGCCCTACGATCCGGTCGCCCTGCGCGAGTCCCTGGAGGCCGCCGTCCACCGCCAGCTGATGTGCGACGTGCCCTATGGCGTGCTCATCTCCGGCGGCGTGGACTCCTCCATCATCTCGTCCGTGGCGGCCAAGTTCCGGGACAACCGGGTGGAGGAGGGCGATGCGGGCCCCGCCTGGTGGCCCCGCATCCACTCCTTCGCCGTGGGCCTGGTCGGCGCCCCGGACCTGGCCCCGGCCCGCAAGGTGGCCGACTACATTGGCGCCATCCACCACGAGATCCACTTCACGGTGCAGGAGGGCCTGGACGCCCTCTCCGACGTGATCCACCATATCGAGACCTTCGACGTCACCACCATCCGCGCCTCGACCCCCATGTATCTCCTCATGCGGAAGATCCGGGCCATGGGCATCAAGATGGTCCTGTCCGGCGAAGGCGCGGACGAGATCTTCGGCGGCTACCTCTACTTCCACAAGGCCCCCAATGGCCAGGAGCTGCACGAGGAGCTGGTCCGCAAGCTCCAGAAGCTGCACCTCTATGACTGCGCCCGGGCCAACAAGTCCAGCGCCGCCTGGGGCGTGGAGGCCCGCGTGCCCTTCCTGGACCGGGAGTTCCTGGACGTGGCCATGCGCATGAACCCCGATGTGAAGCTGCCCCGCAACGCCCCCCGGCCCAAGCCCATGGAGAAGTGGCCGCTGCGCCAGGCCTTCGAGGGAGCCATTCCCGACGAGGTCCTGTGGCGCCAGAAGGAGCAGTTCTCGGATGGCGTCGGCTATTCGTGGATCGACTCCCTGAAGGCCCACGCGGAAAGGGAAGTCTCCGACACCATGCTGGCCGGCGCCGCGGAGCGCTTCCCGGTGAAGACCCCCGAGACCAAGGAAGCCTACCTCTACCGCCAGCTCTTCGAGCACCACTTCCCCAGCGCCACCGCCATCCACTGTGTCCCCTTCGAGCGCAGCGTGGCCTGCAGCACCGAGACCGCCCTGCGCTGGGACGCCTCCTTCGCGAACCTGGCCGACCCCTCCGGCCGCGCCGTCATGGACATCCACGACGAAGGCTACAAGTCCGGGGAAGCGTGACGCTGGGTTGAGAACCCCGGCAATCCTTTTCTGAAAACAGAAAAGGATAGGTAAAATGACAGGAAGACCACGAAGAATAGGGCTCCCTCACGGGGGTCCTTCTTTGTGGCCTTTGTGTTCTTTGTGGTTAAACAGCAGTGTGCTTCCTTGGTGGACAAGCCCTTCTGCCGGTTTTCCCCTTCGTGGTCTTCCCGTCTTCGTGGTTAATTATTCCTGCACTTCTTCGTGGTTAATTTGAGGTTCGCCAGGAGTCGATCGATGCCTGACCCGGAAGCTGGACTCGCGCTGCTGATGGACCGGATCAAGCCCGGTTCGGGGCGGGCGGTCCAAGAGCTGGAGCCCTGGGAGCCGCCGGTCTTCGCGTGTTACGAGGACATCCGGCCCTGGCTGCGCGAGTCGGTCCTCACGGCGGAGATGTATGAGCGCTTCCCGGACGGCCGCTGGACCCTTCAGCTCCTGCTGAAGGAGCAGAACCCGGGAACATTCCGGTATATCGTCCTCTGAGCAGCCCCGGACCATGCGACCGCCCTGGCACTCGACCACCCTCCGCATCCTGACCCTCGGGGGAACGGCGCTCCTGGCAGCCCTCATCGCCAACCGGCTCGCCGCTCCGACCCGGCGTCTGGCCTGGCGGACCGCCTTGCCGCTGAGTCCCGCACCTGCGAAGCCCCCTGGGGAGCTGGAGCGCCGAGCCCCGACCCTCCCGAAGGTCCCCCAGCCCGCACCGGAGCCTCACCCCCAGGGCGCCCGGCCCGCAGCTGCGGCGCCAGCGACCAAGCCCGCGGCGCCTCCCGTGCCTGAGCAGACCCGCACGACCTCGGCGCCCATCACCGAGATCAGCAGCCAGGAGGCCTGGCAAGCGTTCCAGACCGGGCTGCCCTTCCTGGACGCCCGCCGCAGCGGAGAGTTCGCCGAAGGTCACCTCCCAGGAGCCTGGAACACTCCGGTCTGGGAGGCCGATCTGGAAGACCGCCTGCTGGACTTCAAGGCCCAGCGCCGCCCCGCGGCCGGGGATGCCATCGTCATCTACTGCAGCGGCGGCGACTGCCGGGATTCACAGTTGCTCGCCGAGAGGCTCCTGGCCCAGGGCTACTTCCACCTCCTCATCTACCGCGAGGGCTACCCGGACTGGGTGGCACGCAGACACCCGGTCGAGAGGGGCGGGCGATGAAGCCCTGGCTGCTCCACCCCCGGCTGACGCTGCTCGTCCGGCTCGCGCTTGGCTTGACCTTCCTCCTGGCGGCCCTGCCCAAAATCGCGGACCCACCAGGTCTGGCCAAAACCATCTGGGCCTACCAGCTGGTACCGGCCCCCGTCCTGAATCCCATGGCCCTGGTGCTGCCCTGGCTGGAGCTGCTCTGCGGAGTGGCCCTACTGGCGGGCACCTGGGTCCGGGCCGCGGCCCTGTGGGTGGGGGCCCTGCTGCTCGCCTTCAGCCTGGCCCTGGCGGTCAACCTCGCCCAGCAGCGCCCCATCGACTGCGGCTGCTTCGGGGCCGCTGGTCCCCGCACCGAAGCCGAACGGCTGGCCGACATGCGCTGGGTGCTCCTCCGGGACCTGGGCCTGCTGCTCCTGGTCGCCCAGGTGCTGGCGGCGACCGCGCCGAGAAAAAACTAGGACGGAATAACGCCCAGTTCGCGGCCCACCTTGGTGAAGGCGGCGATGGCGTGGTCGATGTCCTCGCTGGTGTGGGCGGCGGACAGCTGGGTGCGGATGCGGGCCAGACCCTTGGGCACCACCGGGAAGAAGAAGCCGATGACGTAGACGCCCTCGTCCAGCAGGCGGCGGGCGAACTCCTGGGCCAGGGGCGCCTCGTAGAGCATGACGGGCACGATGGGATGTTCGCCGGGTAACAGCTTGAACCCGGCGGCTTCCATCCCCGCCCGGAAGCGGCGGGCGTTGGCATGGACCTTCTGGATGAGGTCCCCGCTGTCCGCCAGCAGGTCCAGCACCTTGAGGGTCGCCGCCACGATGGTCGGTGCGACAGAGTTCGAGAACAGGTAGGGCCGGGCCTTCTGCCGCAGCCACGCGATGGCCTCGCGCTTGCCTGCGATGTAGCCACCGGAGGCGCCCCCCAAGGCCTTCCCAAAGGTGCCCGTCATGAAGTCCACCCGCCCCATGACCCCGCAGTGCTCATGGGTGCCGCGCCCGTGCTCGCCCATGAAGCCCACGGCATGGCTGTCGTCCACCATCACCATGGCGCCGTAGGACTCGGCCAGGTCGCAGATCGGCCCCAGCTTGGCGATGTACCCGTCCATGCTGAAGACCCCATCGGTGACCACCAGCTTGAACCGGGCGCCAGCGGCGTCCGCGGTCTGAAGCTGGGTCTCCAGGTCGGCCATGTCGGAGTTGGCGTAGCGGTAGCGCTGGGCCTTGCAGAGCCGGATGCCGTCGATGATGGAGGCGTGGTTCAGGGCATCGCTGATGACCGCGTCCTCCTCGCCCAGCAGGCCTTCGAAGATGGCCCCGTTGGCATCGAAGCAGGAGGAGTAGAGCTGGGTGTCCTCGAAGCCCAGGAAGGCCGCCAGCTTCTGTTCCAGCTCCCGGTGGATGTCCTGGGTGCCGCAGATGAAGCGCACGGAGGCCATGCCGAAGCCGTGGTCATCCATCACACCTTTGGCGGCGGCGATGACCTCGGGGTGGTTGGCCAGGCCCAGGTAGTTGTTGGCGCAGAGGCAGACCACCTGCCGGCCGTTGGCCGTCATGCGCGGCTGCTGGGGGGTGGTGATGGTCCGTTCGGTCTTGTAGAGCCCCGCCTCCTTCAGCAGCTCAAGCTCGCGGTTCAGGTGGGCCAGATAGCCAGGATTCATGGGAAAACTCCAGCAGGGTCGGGCCATAGGATACTCCGGGGTTTCCAGGCAGACCCCCAGTTGTGTCACCATCCTTTTCGAACCGACAAGGAATCTGCCGATGCGACCACTCTTCCTCCTCCCCGTCCTCCTCGCCACCCTGGCCTGCAGCTCGAAGCTCGACAAAGGAAAAGCCGAAGACGCGATCCGCAAGAGCTATCCGGTGGTCATCCCCATCACCATTCCAGAACAGGTCACCGCCGAGCGGGGTACGCCCGACCACCTGCGCCAGAAGACCCTCCGGGAGAATCTTGAGCAGAGCGGTGGGTTCGAGACGGCCGTGCTGCTGGACGGCAATCGCGAGACCTGTGTCTTCCGCCTGAAACCCGGCGCCTCCAAGGGCATCAAGCCCACCGCCAGGGGGCTCAAGGCCGGCTTTCTGCTCCCGGTGGCCGAGGGGGGATTCGTCCGGGTGCTCAAGGTTGACGCTGGCACGGAGACCGCCAAGGTGACCTACGAGATCCGCCTCCAGAACCCCACCAGCCACTTCCCGCTCTTCCTGTCCATGCACCCGGAGAGCAAGGTGGGGGATCTCAAGGAGCGCCACGCGACGTTCCGGAAGCGGGGCGGCAGCTGGGAGCTGTCTGGTACGGACGAAGCCTTCCACAAGGCCGAGTAGCCGGATTCCCTCCGGCGGCAGGACTCCGAAGGGCCCTTCCCTCCAGAAGACACTGAGGACCTAGTGAACCACACCCCTGCCTTCCGCCTGCGCCGCTTCATGAACTGGTTCCCCCTGGGCCTGACCTACGCGGCCATGTACATGGGGCGCTACAACTTCAACATCGTGAAGAACGACATCGGCGCCTGGTACCACCTGGACAAGGCGGACATGGGCTTCATCGCTTCGGCTGGTTTCTGGACCTACGGCCTGGCTGTGGCCCTCAATGGCCCCATCGCCGACCGCATCGGCGGGCGCAAGGCCATCCTGGTGGGCTCCCTCGGCGCTGCCCTGGTCAACCTGGCCATTGGCTTCATGTTCCTCAAGGGGGACGCTTCCCGGGTGCTCGTGAGCATGAGCCTGCTCTGGAGCGCCAACATGTACTTCCAGAGCTTCGGGGCCCTCTCTGTCGTGAAGGTCAACAGCACCTGGTTCCACGTGAAGGAGCGGGGAGTCTTCGGCGGCATCTTCGGCATGATGATCAGCTCGGGCTACTTCCTGGCCACAACCATCGGGGCCTGGCTGCTGGCCAGCTTCGGCAGCTGGACGGTCATCTGGTTCGTTCCCTCGGCGGCCATGGCCCTCATGTTCGGCGTGGACTGGTTCCTGGTGCGCAACCGCCCCAGCCATGCGGGCCTGAAGGACTTCGACACCGGGGACGGCTCCGACGCCCACCTCGCCGAGGACGCCCCAATGCCCCTGAGGGACCTGATCCGGAAGGTGTTCCGGAATCCCATCATCGTCGCCCTCATCTTCGCCGAGTTCTGCACGGGCTTCGTGCGCCAGGGCGTGATGCTCTACTTCACCGAGTACCTGCAGGAGATCTACCACCTGGGCAAGAAGGAGTATCTGTTCTGGTGGACGGGCGTCGCCTTCATGGCCGGGGGCATCCTGGGTGGCCTGCTCTGCGGCTGGATGAGCGACAGGTTGTTTCAGTCCCGGCGCCCGCCCGTGGCCTTTGTATTCTATCTGATCCAGGTGGTCATGCTCTGCCTCCTGGGCCTGACCCTGGGCCAGGGCACCTGGGGTGGCAAGGTCTGGGCGGTGGCCCTGCTCGGCCTCACGGCCATGTTCATCTTCGGCGTCCACGGCATGCTCAGCGGCACGGCCAGCATGGACTTCGGGGGGCGGAAGGCTGCGGCCACCGTGACCGGCGCCCTGGACGGCATCCAGTACATCGGCTCAGGCCTGACCGGCTTCGGCCTCGGCTCCATCCTCAACAAGTGGGGCTGGGATGGCGTCGCCACCCACGGCCATCAGCCCACCCACGCCTGGGTCTGGGTGGGCGCCATCATCCCCTTCAGCCTCATCGGCGCCTTCATCATGACCCGCATCTGGGGCGCCAAGGCCGGGTCAGGCGCGCACTGATTGCTTCTTGAAAAGAAACGAAACAAACCACCAAGACACCAAGGCACCAAGAAAGACAAGAAGCTCTGGTTTCTGCTTTTCTTGGTGCCTTGGTGCCTTGGTGGGGATCAGTTTTCAATCACTGTTGGGAAACCTACAGCTGATCGAAGGCGGCCTTCAGCCCGCTGTGGATGGCGTCCACGTCGGCGGGATTCCACAGCTTCCGGTCCTCGCGCACGAAGGTGGTGAGGTCCTTCCGGTTGTCGAAGCGGGCCACGGGCAGGTGATAGGCCCGGGCCTCGTAGCGGTCGGCGGTGGGGATGATCCGGTCCACGCGGATGGTGCCGGGACGATCGCTCTGCTCCAGGAGCCAGGCCATGTCATCGCAGCCGTACTGGCCGAGCATGACCTCCATGGGCACGCTGTGGTGGAGGATGCTTCCCTGCCCATCGGGACGGCCGCGCTCGATGTTCTTGCGGCGGCTCTCCACGGGATCCACCCAGACGTAGAGCACCGAAGCCTGCTCGAGGATCGCAGGAGACAGGGTCTGGAAGGCGGTCTCGTAGCCGTGGGGCGGCTTCAAAGGAAAGGCCGAGCCATTGGGGCCGCCGCGGGCCGCTTCGATCACCAGGGTCCGGCCCGTCTTGTCCTCGGCGTTCTGGCGGTTGAGGACGTCCAGCTCGGCCCGGCACTCGGCCTCCAGGGCGCTGGCGAGGCGCTTCCGGAGCCGGTGGGGCAGTTCCCCCAGGGGCTGGCTCAGCCCCACCCGGGCGTGGGCCGCGTCCAGACGGTCGAAGAGGTGCTCCGCGGCACTGATGACTTCCACCTGGCGGCTGGCCATGAGGTCCGCGTAGTCGTCGTTCAGCAGCTCGATGAGCACGGCCCAGGTCCACTCGTCCCGGAAGGGGCGATTGGGTCCGTGGTAGTAGGCGTAACCGAGGCCAGCGGCCTGCAGCTCATCGTCGATGCGGTGCATGAGGTGGACGTAGGGATAGTCATCCAGCTGGAGCGTAGGCCCGATGTGGAAGTCCTGTCGACACTGGACATCTGTGAGGCTGGCCAGATACCGGCGGACCTCCGACTTGCCCGAGGCAGGTAGGGAAAACAGGAGCAGGGTAGGTATAAACTTGTCCATGGGAAACCGAACTTACCACATAACCCGATAGACTGATCGGATGACCCGACCGACCGCCGCCAAAAGCACGTCCCTCCTCGCTCTCGGGCTGGCGCTCCTGGTCCTGCTGACCCTGTTCCGGCTGGCCTTCCTGCAGCACTTCCACAGCCCTGGCGACGGCTTGTCGGCCGAGGTCCGCCATGCACTCTACCTGGGCCTGAAGTTCGACGCCCGCTGGGTGGCCATCCTGCTGGTGCCTGGCTGGCTCTTGCTCAAGAACGGCACCAGCGGCAGCGCCTCCGGCTGGCGGGCCACCCTCGCCACCCCCTGGCTGGCCCTCATCCTGGCGGTCTACGCCGTCATGGTCGTCATCGCCATGGTGGACGACATCAAGGCGCGGCCCTGGCTGCTGGTCTTCCTGATCCTCACCGGGTGCTACCGCGGCTTGTTCAAGGCCCACGGCCTGCAGACCAGCCGCGGCGCGCTGCGGACCTGGCTGACCTTCTCGCTGGTGGCCTTCGCCGCCACGGTGCTCGTCTACTTCTTCGACTTCGGCACCTTCGCCTACATCCACACGCGCCTGAACGGCACGATGCTGATGTTCCTGCAAAACGCGAGCCTCAGCCTGCAGATGATCTGGCAGAGCTACCCGGTGATCTGGCTGACCCTGTTTCTGCTGGTGCTACTGGCCCTGGCCTTCGGCGGCCTGGCGGCGCTGTTCCGGGGCGGGCTGGCCCCCGCCCCCCAGGGTCGAGCCCGCCGTGTGCTGGCGCGGGTTCTGGTCAGCGTCTTCCTCATCGCCTGCATGTGGGGCAAGTGGAGCCGCTACCCCCTGCGCTGGGGCGAGGCCTTCGAGGCCCGCAACGGCTTCCACGCCCAACTCGCCCTGAATCCCGTGCTCTTCTTCCTGGAGAACATGGAGGAGATGGACGAGGGCTTCGACCTCGCCGCAGTCAAGAGCAGCCACGCGGTGCTGGCCGAGCACTTCGGCATTCCCGCGGCCCTCGACGCCCAGGGCAATCCCACCCTGAAGCGGCACATCCAGGCCCGGCCCCAGGTCCAAGGTCGCCCGAACCTGGTGTTCATCCAGCTGGAGAGCCTGGCGGCATTCAAGACCACGCCCGGCGGGAACACCCTCGATCCCACGCCCTTCCTGGGCAGCCTGGCCAAGGACGGGGTCTATTTCGAGAACTTCAACGTGGTGATGGAGAACACCAGCCGCTCCATGTTCGCCACCCTGTTCGGCACCCCCGATGTCAGCAGCGTCCAGAACGCCACCCGCAACCCGCTGATGGTGAACCAGCACACGCCGCTGTCGGCGCTGGCCGACTACCAGAAGGACTACTTCCTGGGCGGCAGCGCCAACTGGGCTCAGATCAGGGCCGCCCTCAAGAACAACCTGAAGGACCTCCACCTGCACGAGGAGGGCAGCTTCAAGAGCCCGGTGGTGGATGTGTGGGGCATCTCGGACGTGGACCTGCTCCAGGAAGCCCACGAGGTCCTGGCCACCCGGCAGACCCCCTTCCTGGCCTACGTGCAGACCAGCGGCAACCACCCGCCCTTCACCATTCCGAAGCACCACACGGACTTCCGTCCCGCCAACCTGGACACTGCGACGCTCAAGGCCAATGGCTTCGAGGGTCTGGAGGAGTTCAACGCCGTGCGCCTCATGGACCACGCCCTGGAGCGCTACTTCGAGAAGGCGCGGACCTCTCCCTACTTCGCCAACACGATCTTCGTGCTGTGGGCGGATCACGGCATCCCCCGCGGCAACACCGACCCCCGCTTCGGCGACCTGACCCTGGCCATCCACCACATCCCCCTCATCCTCTACGCCCCGGCGCTGCTACCGCCCCGCCGCGTCAGCACCGTGGGTTCCCAGACCGACATCCTGCCAACGGTGCTGAGCCTGATGGGCCAGTCCTTCTGGACCCAGACCCTGGGCCATGACCTGCTCGATCCCCGCTTCGCCGCCGACAGCGCCGCCTTCACCTTCACGACCTTCCGCCGCCCGCCCCGCACAGGCCTCCTCCAGGGCGACCGCTACCTGAACGTCGAGACCGACGGCCGCTCCGCCCTCTATGACGTCCACGCCAAGACCCCCGTGGACCTCTCGACCGGGGAGCAGGCGAAGGCCCGGCACATGACGGCCCTGGCCCGGGCCTACCTGGTCTGGAGCCACTACCTGTTGTCCCACAACCCGCCCATCCAGGAGCAGCCGTGATCCCCTGGCTCCGAGCCTATGTGCTGGCCCTGGCCTGTCTCCTGTGGGTGGGCCTACCCCTCCGCCAGCGGGTGGACCGGCCCCGGACGGGACACCCGCTCTCCACCGCGCCGGGCTCCAGCCCCGTCCAGGAAGTCACCACCAGCCTGCCCTGGCTGCTGCCTGCCGCCACGCGGCAGGCCTGGCAGGCCATCCCCGGCGCCACCACCTCCTGGCGCTTCAACCGCGCGACCCTGCACCTGCCCACGGTTCCGGCGGCGCCCCTGGCCCCCACCTTCCGCGTGGTCTTTGTGGCGGACCTGGCCCCTCCCGACCATGCGGACCTCCTGGAGCAGTTCGTCATCGAGATGGCAGCCCTCCGGCCGGACGTGGTCCTGGTGGGGGGTGACCTCACCTACGCCGAAACCGAGGCCTGGTATGCGGCTGTGGAGGCCCAGTTCCTGCAACTGGAGCGCCTGGGCATCCCGGTGCTCGTGGCGGCCGGCAACCACGAGCGGAAGGGCTGGCCGCTGTTCCTGCGCCACTTCGGCCACAGTCCCGCCTTCCGGGTGGATATCGGCCCCCTGGCGGTGCTCACCCTGGACTCCGCCCACGGCCGCGATCAACTCACCCCCTCGCAGTTCGCCTGGTTGGAGGACAACCTCAACACCCTGGACGGCCGCACGCCGATCATCCAGCTCCACCATCCCGTCTTCCCCGCCGGCAGTGCCATCAAAGGTGAGGCGGGAGGCAGCGGCGGCTCGCTAATGGGCTTCCAGAAGGCCTTTGTGCGCCTCTGCCAGGACCACTCCGTTCCCGCGGTACTGAGCGGCCACTGGCACTCGGATGCGGTCTTTGACAGCGCGGGGCAGCTGCGGGATGACACCGTGGACTTCCCCGGCACCAAGTTCATCGTCACGACGGCCCTGGGCAACGAGCTGCGGCAGGTGACCCGCTGGCCCCAGAGCTACCACGGCTACCGGATCCTCGACTTCGACCGGGGCCGCCTGGTCCGCTACACCGCAGACGAGCCAGGCAGCGGCCGGCGGAGCCCCATCGCCAGCACGCCCCTGGGCGTCCCGGCCAGCCGCAAGGGGACCGGCCGATGAGCGCCATCTGGATCCTCCTCTACCTGGCGGGGCTCTGCCACCTCCTGGCCCTGAACGGGTTCGACCTGCAGCGCCCGGCGGCTTGGCTGATCCTGCTTCCTATCCTGGCCCTGCTGGCCGGAGGCCCGCTCCGGCGCCGCGCCCCGGGTCTCTTCGCACCCGCGGTCCTGCGCGTCGCGGGGTTGCTGGGCTTGGCCGGTACGCTGTTGCTGGCCCGCCACCTGCACCTGGCTGGCTGGGACGTGCGGGACGCCTGGCCGGATCTCCTGGCGGCCACGGGCGGCCTCGGCTCCCTGTGGGTGCTGCTGGGTTCGGCCGAGGCGGCTGCTCCCGGCGCTCCCCACTGGATATGGATCGCCTTCTGGCTGCTGACGGGCTTCCTGGACCCGGCGCTGCCGCTGGTGGGTGCAGGCCTCGCCGGGTTCCTGTCCGCGTGGGGCCTGCTCCCCGGCCGTCCGGTGCCCCTGGACCCGCCCCCGGTCATGGGCCGAACCACCCTGGTCTTCTTCCTCATGGGCCTGACCCTCTCGAAACCCGGCTGGGACTTCGGCCCCCGCCCTGACTGGGCCCTGGCCGGCGCGGCCCTGGGGATCGGCGCCCTGGTGACCCAGGTGGGTCCTCTCCGCCTGCGTTTTGCGCGGATTCCCGACCTGGCCCTGCCCCTGGGCATTGGCCTCCTAGCCATCGCCTACGCACCAGGCCTGCTGCTGCCCTGGGGTGCCCTGCTCGGAATCCTGGTCGCCCTGGCCTGGGACCGGGCGCCCCGCCCCTTCGCCAACGCCCGCCTGGGGGGCAGCCTGCTCTTGGGCATGCTCTTCTCCTTCGCCCTGCACGCGAACCTGTGGCTGCCAGGGCTGCGCCACCTGCTCTGGCTGGGGAATTAAATGAGCTCGGACCGGGAGCTTGTCGAGCGCGTGCGGGATGCCACGGACCTGCTGGCCCTGGTCGGGCAGGCCGTGAAGCTGCGCAAGCAGGGCTCGGCCCATGTGGGGCTCTGCCCCTTCCACGCCGAGCGCACCCCCAGCTTCCAGGTGATCCCGGCCCGAAACTTCTACCACTGCTTCGGCTGCGGCAAGAATGGCGACGCCTTCGCCTGGCTCATGGAGCGTGAGGGCATGACCTTCCCCGAGGCCTTGGAGCAGCTGGCCCGGGCCGCGGGCATCGAGCTGCCCCAGCGGCGGGAGCGGCCCTCGGCCGAGGTGGACCTGGAGACACGCATGCGGTCTGCCCTGGAAGCAGCCCAGGCCTTCTTCGAGGCGCAGCTCCAGCGGCACGAGGGAGCCCGCACCTACCTGCGGGACCGGGGCTATGCTGGACCCTTCCTGGCCGAAGCCGGCTTCGGCATGGCGCCGGATGGCTGGGACGCCCTGGTGAACCACCTGCGGGGCCTGAACTTCTCGGCGGAGCTGCTGGAACAGGCGGGACTGGTGAGCCGCAGCGAGCGCGGCACCCTCATCGACTTCCTCCGCAACCGCCTGACCATCCCCATCCACGACGCCCGGGGCCGAGTGGTGGCCTTCGGCGGCCGCGTGATGGGCGAAGGCCAGCCCAAGTACCTGAATACCCGCGACACGCCGCTCTTCCACAAGGGCGGCACCCTGTTCGGGTTCCATCGCGCCAAGGGGGCCATGCGCGACGGCGCCCTGGTGGTGGAGGGCTACTTCGACGTGCTGCAGCTGCACCAGAACGGCATCCACCAGGCCGTGGCTCCCCTGGGCACCGCCCTCACCGACGAGCACCTCAAGGCGCTGCTGCGCTTCACCCGCCGCGTGATCCTCTGCTTCGACGGCGATGCCGCGGGCCGCCGGGCCATGGAGAAGAGCCTCCGGCTGGCCCTCCCCCTGGGCTTTGAGGTGCGGCTGCTGGAGCTGCCCCAGGGCGAGGACCCTGACACCTGGTGCCTCAAGCTGGGCGGCGAAGCCTTCCGCGAGATGCTGCACACGGCGCCGGACTGGACCGCGTTCATGGTGGACCGCTCCATGGAGGGCAAGGACCTGCGCCGCATCACGGACCGCATGGGGGCATTCAAGGACCTGCTGGACTTCCTTCCCTACCTGCCGCGCACGCCCGAGAGCCGCGAGCTGTTCACCAGCCTGGCCCACCAGCTGCAGGTCCCCCTGCAGGAGCTGGACCGCGCCGTGAAGAGCCGGCAGGCCGCGCGGACCACGGAGGAGCCGGATCTCGGACCCCAGGTGACCCTCGACCTGGATGACCACATCCGGGGCCTCATCCTGCTGAGCACCGCCGGCCACTGGCGCCGGGTCCAGGCCCTGCCCGCAGCCTGGTGGGAAAACCTCACCGGGGCGCCCCTGCTCCAGGCCCTGCTGGACGTCGAGGGCGATCCCACCCAGCTGCCCGAGGGTGCCACCGCGGCCCTGCGCCGCCTGGAGGCCAAGGCCAGCAGCACCGACGAGGCCGGCCGGGACGCCGAGGTCCTCATCGCCAGGCTCGAGGGCAGCTACATCGACCGAGAGCTCCAGGCCAACAGCCGCCTCCTGCAGGATCCCCGCACCCTGGTGGATGGTCCGCTCACCACCCGGGTCATGGCCCGGCAGAACGACCTGATCACGCGCCAGAAGGAGCTCTCCAAGCGGCGCCGAGGCCCCCGCTGAGCCCCCCGCAGCAGAACCCTTGCCGGATCCGGAAGATCTCTTATACTGAAAGGTCCGCTTTCGGCCAGTAACAGCGGTCGGATTCTGCATTTCCCTCCACCGCCGAGTCCAATTTTCTTGCTGGATCGATGCCCGAAACGCTCTTTGAGGTACGAATGGTTCCGACGCCGCCCCGCGACACCTACTACCCCCTCACCAAAGCTCTGATCTCCATCGGAAGGAAAAACGGTTTCCTGCTGGTTGACCAGCTCAATGACTTCCTTCCCAGCACGGCCTCCAGCCCCGCTGATCTCGAGCTCCTCCTGAGCTTGTTCGCACGGCTTGGTGTGGGCGTCGGCGCCACGGAGGAAGAGGCCCAGGCCGCCCGTGAGGCCATCGAGCCCGAGTTCGTGCTGACCGAGGGGCTTCCCAAGGGCGACAAGGATTCAGAAGTCGAGATCGACAGCCCCGACAGCGACAAGTTCAACGACCCGGTCCGCATGTACCTCAAGGAGATGGGGACGGTCCCCCTCCTCAAGCGTGAGGACGAAGTCGAGATCGCCAAGCGCATCGAGGTCGGCGTCCGCAGCGTCATGCGCGCCATCTCGCGCTCCCGCCTCGCCGCCAGCCTGCTCATCGACATCGGCAAGATGCTGAAGGAGAACCCGGGCAAGATCCGCGAGGTCGTGGGCCTGTCCGA
>CAIMQW010000120.1 GCA_903843705.1 uncultured Holophagaceae bacterium
CCACTCCGATTTCCCCATAGCCCGATCGCGCCGGCCCCTGCCGCTACGGGCTTGTTCAAGATCGCAATTCGGGGGTGGGCCTGAACGCGCCGACCCACCCGGTCAAACGTGTCCCGCCACCCCCGAATTACTCACTATTTGGGCCTCATCATTCATGTCCTAGCGTTATTATCGGCATCCATTCACGGCGGAAGCGATCTGGCTGATGCCCCCCTGCTACCCGCTGTTCATCACCAATTTGGCCATCCAATTCCAGTCAGGCGTTCGCCAGCGGAAGTCAGTACGGGGCTTGAAATGATCAGGATTGGGCTGGCGGGTCCCGCACGGTCTGATGGCCGAAGCTCTTTAAGTATGAATATTTTTAAAATCTTACAACTTCCCTAAAAAAAAATTCAAGGTTCTTCGCTACAGACCCGAAAGAGGAAGGGTCGGGGGTTTCCCCCACACAACCCGGCAGCACGGATGCTGCCAGCAACATCACGGAGGATGTTATGCCTACTATTCTGAGCAACGTGCAAGCGTTAGCCGCCAGTCGCCAGCTCGGCGTCAGCAAGATCGGCCTGAACCAGGCCATCACGCGGCTCACTACCGGCCGCCGCATCAACACCGCGGCCGATGACTCTGCCGCGCTCGCCGCCGGCAACACGGCCCAGGCCGCCCAGCGCATGGCCGATGCCAAGGTCGCCGGAGACAACGCCAAGTACTTCGTGGCCGTGGCGACGGATGGTGCCGAGGCGCAGAACACCCAGCTGGCCTACCGCATGGCCGAGATGGAAGGCGCCGGCAACACCGCCGACGCGGAATACAAGGCCTACACGGCCAATACCAGTCTGGGGGCGAGTGCCAGCATCGCCCTTACAGCGATCGCAGCCCGCCAGACAACCAACGCCAGTGCCATGTCTTCGGCCCTGAGCTCCGCTCAGCTCGACGGCATCGCCTCGGAGACGGCACAGGGCGTCGCCGATGCCTGGCTGGGTGCGGACATGGGTGCCGAAATGGCGCACCTCACGAAGTACCAGATCCTCATGCAGGCGGGCACCAGTGCCCTGAACAACGCGAACCAGTCGGCCAACTCGGTCTTGGGCCTCTTCCGGTAGGTAGGCAGTCACTAGCTTCTGGGGGGGGCGGAGCCAATCTGCCCCCTCCAGGCGTTTAAACCCGGAGAGGAGGTTTGTCGTGGTCACTCAGATCAACACCGCAGGCAGTTCACCAGTCCCTTCGGCGGTCACTTCGTCAGTATCTGTCGCCATCGCACGGCCCGCCCCAGCGCGGGCCGCGAGTGTCCCGGTCCTGCAGGCTGGTAGCGAGACAACCGCCGTAACCCAGATCAATCAGCACCTGCAGCAGTCCCAGACGAACTTGAAAGTTCAGGTAGACGGCGCCTCGGGTCGCACCGTCTTCCAGGTCGTTCAGCAGGGAACGGGCCAGGTACTGCTTCAGGTCCCCTCGGCTGAAGTGCTGGGGATGTCGCGCCGTATCAGGGACATGGCAGGGCAGGATGCCTCAGGCGCCCTGGTGGACAAGGAGACCTAGGCAGTCTGGCTTTCGTAACTATCGAGGTGGGCCATGGCGACTACAAGTACCTCTTCCCTGACTTCACTAAATGGCGTCAGCACTGGCGTCGACACCACGGCCCTGATCAATGCCATCGTGGCTCAGAAGAGCGTGGGCCTCACCAGACTGCAGGCCCAGAGGACCCTCAACGACGATAAGGTAACGGCCTTAAACTCCCTGAACACCCAGCTGTCGGCCTTTGGGGTCAGCATGCTGGCTCTCCAGGACAGCTTCAACAGCCGCACAGTGACCAGCACCGACATCAACAATGCCTACGTCACCGCCACCGCCAAGGGGGCTGCCACAGGCAACTTCGATCTGACCGTCCACACTGTGGCCACCAAGGGGCGGGTCTCGGCAACCCTCGACTCAAACGGTTTGGCCACCAACCTGGCCGTGGCCAGCCCGACGGATTCGGTGAACTCCAACATCTTCACGTCGGGAACGCCAGCCACTTTTGCCATCCAGGGTACGGACGGCGTGGTCAAGACGATCACCATGACCGAAGGCGCCAACACCCTGAACGGCTTGGCCGCCGCCATCAATGCCTCGGGCGCGGGAGTCACGGCCCAGGTCGTCAACACCGGTAGCGGTGCCAAACCCTATCAGTTGGTGCTGTCGGCGAAGGAGACGGGCGCGGGCACCACCAGCGGCCTCGTCTCCATCGTGGATGTCACCAATCAGTCGGGTGCTTCCGCAGGCGCCTCGGCGAACACGCTAGGAATCCTGGCGGGCACCGTGGACAGCTTGACGACGCCTACGGCGATCACGGGTGGACTCACCTCTGCGCTGTCAGGGGCTTCTGGCACCAATGCGACCTTCGCCCTCAACGGCATCGAACTCACCCGCAGCAGCAACCTAGTCAAGGATGCCGCGGATGGCATGACCTTCACCCTGAAGCAGGGGGGGCAGACGGGCACGACCACCCTGACGGTCACTCCGGATAAGGGCGGGGCCACCACCGCCATGCAGACCTTCATCACCAACTACAACAAGCTGGTGACCGACTACAAGACGGCCTCCACGTCCACCAAGAACGCCGACGGTTCCGTCAAACAGGCCGCCTTGGCGAACGACCCCAGCACCCGGGCCTTCATGGCCAGCCTCCAAGCCGCCCTGAAGGGCACCTCTGCAGGCATGCCGAGTGGCACGACCTACAAGTCCCTGGCCAGCATGGGCATCAGCTCGCTGCCCAATGGCACCCTGAACATGAACATCATCGCCTTCCAGACGGCCATGGGCAATGACCTCACCGCCGCCCTGAACCTCTTCAAATTCGCGGGCACCTCCACCAGTCAGAATGTGGCCGTCACGAGTGGCGGGGCCCAGACGGCCACGGGACAAGTCGACTTTGAGATCACCAAGGACATGGGCGGGACCCTGTGGGGCACCCTGACCCAGAACGGCGTAACCACGGCCCCAATTCAGGTGGTCGATGGGGCCATTCAGGGTACCGGGAGTTACCTAGGCTTGAACCTGACTGTCGCCGGCACGGGTAGCGGCACGCTGACCCTCGCCCGAGGCTCGGGTCAGGCCACTGCGGATCTCATTTCCTCGTTCACGGGTGTGACAGGCGGCATCAAGAACGCTTTGAGCAGCATCACCCTCCAGGACAAGAACCTGGACCTTCAGCTCCAAGCCGCCAAGTCGCGGCTGGCCTCGGATACGGCCAACCTGAAAAAGCAGTTCGCCCGGATGGAAGCCATAGTCGGCTCAATGAAGGCCGCCGCAGGCTCTCTGTCTGGGGCCTGATCTGTTCCAGACTAATGAGTGAATGGAATTTGCCGAGATAGCTGCAGGGGCACGCACATGAACGCTTATGCCAGATCAGCCGACGCCTACCTCACCCAGCGCGTGATGGGGGCAAGCCCAGAGCAACTGGCCGCCATCATCATGGAGGCAGGGCAGTTGCATCTGGGTAGGGCTGTCCAGGCCCTGGAGCGCAACGACGCTGCCGCGGCCACAAGCAGCTTTATCCGGATCACAGAAGTCATCAAGGAAGCGAATTTCTTGCTGAACCTAGAGGAAGGCGGCGAACTCGCCATGAACCTCCAGAGGCTATACCGCTGGTGGATGAAGGAAACCATGCTGGCCAGCCGCGCCAAGGATACGAACCGGCTTGCGGCGGTGGCCCAGGCCATGGGGGACCTCCGGCAGACCTGGGAGCAGTACCATGTACAGAAGGTTGGGGCCACCCGGGTCTCCACGTTCCAGCTCGGGGACCAGGTCGGGTGAGCGATCACCGGATCCTCGCGGCCATCGAGCAGATGGAAGCCTGGCTGGCCGACCCAGCCTGGGATCCGGACTCCGAGGTGTTGGCGCAGTGGACTACGGAGTTCCAGGGGGCGCTGACCCAGACAGGAAAAGGGCCGGGCTGGTCCGAGCTGGCGGCCCGAGCGCATGCCGCAGGCAAGCTCCTGGAGACCCGACTCGCAGGGGTGATTGCGGCCCGGGATCAGGTGAGGACTCAACTGGAAGCCCAGGTCCGTGGGGACCGGGCCCTCCAAGGCTACCAATCGAGTCGGGCCTGAGCCCAGATTTAGCTCAGATTCCCTTGGACAGATCGGCAAGCACTTGGCGGATCACAGTGTCCCAGCTGCGGGCGTTGGTCTGCCGGTAGATGCGAAGGCTCGGATACCAGGGACTGTCATCCCGGTCCATCAGCCAGCGCCAGTCGGGCATGTAGGTGACTAGGAGCAGGGTGGGAATCCCCAGCGCCCCAGCCAGATGGGCCAGGGCGGTATCCACGGTGATGACCAAGTCCATGCCGCTGAGGGCATAAGCGGAATCCGAGAAATTGTGCAACAAGGGCGCCAGAGAATCGATGCCTGGGAGCGGAGGCACCTCCGACACTCCGTGCTGGAAGGCATACCAGGCCACATTGGGTAGTGCCTGGAGTGGAAGCAAGGCATCCAGCGGGATGGATCGTTGGGCATCCCCCGCGTGGGCCGGATTTCCCGCCCAGGAAATACCGATCCGAGTCTGGCCCCGCGAACGTGCAAGGCGTTCACAAAGGGCGTTCCGGTTGGGGACTCGTTCTGGGATATCCAAGTAGGGAATCGACGCCGGAATGGAGGCCAGGTCTGTTCGGAAGAGGTAGGGAAGACTCAGCAGAGGCAAGTGAACATCAAAGGGGGGCAGCGAACCCTCCTCGGTGAAGACGCCATCCACGCCGGGGCAGGTAGCCACCAGATCTGCCAGCTCCGGCTGTGCCAAGAGGAGTACTTGGCCGCCGAGCTGCTTCACCAGGGAGGCATAGCGCACGAACATCAGGGTGTCACCAAAACCCTGTTCGCAGTGCAGCAGCAGCGTCCTGCCTGCGAGCGGATCGCCCTGCCAGAGGGGTTGGGAGAATTCCCGTTTGGGCGTCGTGAACCCTGAATACGTCCAGCGGGCTTCGTGCTGCTCCCAACCCAGGGGCATGGCCCCGAAGAGGAGGTTCACGCATGAGAGCTCCCACGCCAGTTCAGCGCCCGAGTAGTCTAGGCTCACCCGCCGGAGCATTTCCCGATGCAGCTCGGGCCACTTGCCTTGCAGAACGTATATATCAATGAGGAACTTGGTGATCAGCGGATTGGCAGGATCCTGTCCTACCGCTGGCTCCAGGATGGCCAAGGCCTCATCGAGGTGACCTCGTTTCCAGTGGCACCGGACCAAATCAAAGCGGGCATCGATCAGGCGGGGATCGACCTTGAGGGTCCGTTCGAGCTGGGAGATTGCCTTCTCCAAGCAACCTAGTTTCAGGGAAGCCTTCCCCTGCCCCGCCAGAGCGGGAGGAAATTCCGGGGCGAGGGCCAAAGCAATGGCATAGGAAATCTTGGCGTCCTCCAGCTGGTTCAGGGTGAGCTGGAGGTCCCCGAAGTCGACCCAGGCCTCGATGGCTTCGGGATACAGAAGCAGCAAGTCGCAATAGGCCCAGAAGGCCCGTTGCACGTCACCGGAGCGCCTCAAGGCCCGGGCTTCCTCAAGCAGCTTTCGATGGGATTCGGCCACAAAGCCTTCCTTTCCTGCACCCGCAGGTGTTGTCCGGACATCGGATCGAGTGTATCTGCCCCGAGGTTCGGTCGCCAAGGAGGCCCCCAGTGGTTGAGGGAGAGAACCGTAGCCGCGGGGCCATGCTCAGCTGCCGGAGCTCAGGTCCGCGACCACCTGCTGGATGACCGACTCCCAGTCCCCGTAGGAAGGTTGCCGGTAGAGGCGCAGGGAGGGATACCAGGGGCTGTCGTCCCGTTCCAGCAGCCACCGGAAATCAGCCTGGAAGGCCAGGAGCAGGAGCGTGGGTATTCCCAATGCACCCGCCAAATGGGCCACCGCAGTGTCCACCGTGATCACCAGGTCCATGCCACTCAGGGCATAGGCCGTGTCGGAGAAATCGCCCAACAGGGGCGCCAGTGTAACCAGGTTCGGCAGAGGGAGCCGATCCTCTCTCCCAACCTGGAAGCTGAACCAGGCCACGTCGCTCAGAACCGCCAAGGGAGCCAAAGCAATCGGAGGCAGCGAACGCTCCAGATTCCTCGAGTTGACAGGACTGCCCGCCCAGACCAACCCGATCCGCGTGCTCCCACAAGCCCGGCCCAAGGCATCCAGCAACTCCTGTCTGTGGGGAACCTCCTCCGGGACATCCAGGTAGGGGGTCTCCGCGGGGATGGTAGACAGTTCGGTGCGGAAGAGCCAGGGCAGGGATAGGAGGGATGCTTGCAGGTCAAATGGCGGCGGCGGCGCACCAAACGGTACAAGGATATCCGCCCCTTTGCAGGTGGTGGCCAGACCCATCACGGGGCGTGGAACCTCGAGGATGACCTGACCGCCGAGGGCCTTCACCAGCGGGAGATACCTGACGAACATCAACAGATCCCCGAGGCCCTGTTCTGGCCATAACAGGAGGGTCTTCCCCGCGAAGGCTCCACCGTCCCAGGCCGGTTGCATGAATGACCGCTGTGGCCACCACTCTTTGGGGAGCCTCAGCCGAGCCTCATACTTTCCCCAGCCCAGGGGCATGTCGCCGAAGAGCAGGTCGATGAAGCCCTGCTCCCACACCGGATAGTCCGAGGAGGGGTCTGCTTTGCGGAACCGCTCGATCTCGGCCCTGAACTCGGGCCAGCGGCCAAGGTCGTAGTAGCTTCCCATCACGCTCGAATGGACAATCAGGTCATGGGGCTCCTGTTGGAGGACCGTGCGAATCTCCTGATCGGCGAGGGGGAGATCCCCCATTCTGGTCAGGCAGGAGATGAGCCGCAGCCGGATGGACGCGTCACCCGCGTGATCCACCAGCAATTGCCGGAACATCCCCTCGGCTTCCCGCATTCTGCCTTGCACCATCCGGATGGCGCCAAGGTTGGACTTCGCCAATGGGAGATCCGGGGCGAGCAGGAGCGCCGTCTGGCAGGCGGCCTCTGCCTCTCCAAATTGTTCCAGTTCGAACAGCGCCGAACTGAGGACACTCCAGAGCCCCGCCTGACGAGTTCGCAATACGGCGTATCTCCCGCTCATGGCTCCAGGCTGGTTGGCCTCGTCGAGTTCTAGTCGGGCGTTCACCAGATCCCGGCGTTTGAGCAGGCACTCCACCAGGAACAGCCTGGCGTCCAGCCGACCGGGCTCAAGGCTCAGGACAGACTTGTATTGGCCTTCGGCTTCCCGTATCCGCTCCTGCTGCATGAGGATGCAGCCGAGATTAATGCGTGCTGAAGCCTGCCGGGGATCAATGGCCAGAGCGGCTTCGCAGGCGCTCTGCGCTTCCTGGAGATTGCCTACTCTCAACAGTTGTCCGGCATAGTCGGTCCAGGTCGGGGCATCCTCCGGCTCCAAGTTCAGGAAGGCCCGGTAGGCCGCGGAGGCCTCTAGAGCCTTCCCGGACAGCTCCAGGATCTGGGCCCTCTGCAGAAGCTTTAGGTGGTTCGGATTCACAGGCGGCCCCCGTTCCCCATGAGGTGTAATTCGGCGAAATGATCCCGCCTCAGGATTCCTGAGTCAGGTCGGAAACTACTTGTCGAATCACGGATTCCCAATCCCCGTAGGCCGGTTGCCGGTAGAGGCGCAGGGAGGGATACCAGGGGCTGTCGTCCCGCTCCAACAGCCAGCGAAAATCCGGCTGGAAGGGCAGGAGTAGCAGCGTGGGGATGCCCAGGGCCCCGGCCAGATGAGCCACGGAGGTGTCCACTGTGATCAGCAGATCCATGCCGCTGAGGGCGTAGGCGGTGTCTGAAAAATTTTTCAGGAAGGGCCCCAGTGGGATTAGGTTTGACAGAGGTGGAAGCTCCTGCCGCCCCAACTGGAAACTGTACCAGGTGACCCCGGAAAGGGCCGCCAGCGGCGCCAGAGAGGAGGCTGGAACCGACCGCTCGAAATCCCTTCCATGCTCCGGTCTGCCGGCCCATACCAGTCCGATGCGTGTGTTTCCCTGGGAGTTCACCAGACGTTCCAGCAAAACTTGTCGACTTGGGACTTCTTCTGGAACATTCAGATAGGGGATCACGGCAGGAATGGAGGAAAGGTCTGTTCGGAAGATCCAGGGCAGAGACAGCAGGGACGCTTGCAAGTCAAAGGGGGGCAATGGCGCCCCCTTCGGAACTAGGATGTCCGCACCTTCACAGGTCGCCGCAACACCCATCAGGGCGGGCCATGTCTCCAGGATGACACGCCCCCCCAGCGCCTTCACCAGAGGTAGATACCTCACGAACATCAGGGCATCCCCGAGACCCTGCTCAGCCCAGAGCAGCAACGTCTTCTCGGCGAAGGGTTCGCCATTCCAGGCTGGCTGGTCCATGGTTTGCTGCGACCTCGCTTCCACAGGAAGGTTCAATCGCGCCTCGTACCGTTCCCAACCTTGGCGCATATTGCCAAAAAGGAGGTCGATTTCACCCTGTTCCCAATCGGAATGAGGCGAGGCTGGGTCCACTTTGCGAAATCGCTCGATCTCAGCCTTGTAGTCGGTCCAGCGTCCAAGGTTATAAAAGGTGCCCAACACACTTTGGTGGACGATGAAATTTTCAGACCCCTGCTGGATAGCTTCAACAATTTCTTGGTCAAGGCGAACCAGGTCCATCTTCCTTGTCAGGCAGGTAATCAACAGCAGTCGAATGATCTCCTGGCGGGGGTGCTCGGCCAACAGTTGCCGGAAGAGCGCTTCGGCCTGCTCCAACTCACCTTGTGCCATCCAAATGGAACCAAGATTAGACCTCGCCGTGAAGTTGTGCGGGTCGATGCGGATGGCAATATTGCAGGCTTCTATTGCCTCCCTGAAATTTTGCGCTTCTGATAGCCCCAAGCTGAAAATAGCCCAAAGCTCCGCTTGACGGGGTTGCAACACAGCGAATTTGCCACCCATGGCCCCAGGGTGGTTGGTCTCCTCCAGTGCCTTTCGGGCGTTGACCATGTCCCGTTGGTTGAGCAGGCACTCCGCCAAGAGCAACTGAGCGTCCATTCGACGGGGGTCCACCTCTAGGACCGCCCGTAAGTGGCGCTCACATTCATCCAGTCGATTCAATCGCATCAGAGCTCGGCCTAGGTTGGTTCGCGCTGATAATTGGCGGGGGTTGAGGGTAAGGGCAGTGTCGCAGGCCTTTCGAGCCTCTTCCGCTTGCCCGAGTTTCAGCACCTGGCCGGCGTAATCGGCCCAGGCGTCCGCGTGGTTCGGCTCCAGTTCCAGGAAGGCCCGATAGGCCATCGACGCTTCCAAGGCCTTCCCAACAATCTCCAGGGTATGGGCCTTCTTCAGCAGCTTCAGATGGTTCGAATTCACGCGCAGCTCCAGTTTTCCATAACAGGCCCCCGTTTCTGATGACAAGGCCTGGTCTTAGGGGTCCTGGGTCAGGTCGGAGTGTAATTGTCGAATCACGGATTCCCAATCCCCGTAGGCCGGTTGCCGATAGAGGCGCATTGAGGGATACCAGGGGGTATCATCCCGCCCCAGAAGCCAACGGAAATCCGGTTGGAAGGGCAGGAGCAGCAGCGTAGGGATGCCCAGAGCCCCAGCCAGATGAGCCACTGAGGTGTCCACTGTGATCAGCAGATCCATGCCGCTGAGGGCATAGGCGGTGTCCGAAAAATTTTTCAGGAAGGGCGCCAGTGGAATTAGGTTTGGCAGGGGTGGAAGCTCCTGACGCCCCACTTGGAAACTGAACCAAGTGACCCCGGAAAGGGCCGCCAGCGGAGCAAGGGATGAGGCAGGTAAAGACCGCTCAACGTCCCGGACGTGGCCGGGACTGCCCGCCCAGACCAGTCCAACTCGGGTGTGGCCCTGAGCCAGAGCCAGACGTTCCAGAAGAGCGGCCCGATTGGGGATCTCGTCAGGAACATCCAGGTAAGGGACATCCGCAGGGATGGAGGCAAGGTCCGTCCGGAAGAGCCAAGGCAGGGATAGCAACGAGGCTTGCAGGTCGAAGGGCGGGCACGGTGCGCCTATGGGGATCACGAGGTCCGCCCCTTTGCAGGTCTCGGACACCTCGATCAGGGCGGGCCATGTCTCCAGGATGACGCGGCCACCCAGCGACTTCACCAGCGGGAGGTACCTCATGAACATCAAGGCATCTCCCAGTCCTTGCTCAGCCCAGAGGAGGAGGGTTCTGCCGACGAAGGGTTCGCCCTGCCAAGCCGGCTGTGCAAAAGTCCGTTCCTTTAAACGGAGTTCCCCCGTCACCTGCAATCGTGCTTCGTACCGTTTCCAGCCCTGAGGCATGTTGGCGAAAAGCAGGTCCATGAGGCTTTGCTCGAAGTCCAGATAGGCAGAGTCAGGATCGACTTTCCGGAACCGAGCGATCTCCGCCTTGAACTCCGCCCAGAGACCTAGGTTGTAGTAGATTCCGGTCACACTCTTGTGGACGTTCTCGCTGTTCGGTTCTTCCAGGATGACCTCTCGGACCTCTTGATCGAGGTTGGCAAGGTTCCCCTTCCTCCCCAGACAAGTGATCAGCAGCAGCCGGGTGGTCTCATCACGTGGATGGTCGGCTGCGAGGAGCCGGAACAACCCTTCAGCCTCATCCAGGTGGCCCTGCGCCATTCGGATGGAACCGAGATTGGACCTTGCCAGGAGGTTATGGGAATCGATCTGAAGTGCCGTGTGGCAGGCCCTTTCGGACTGGCCGTAGTGTTGCGCCTCGAACAAGGCTGAACTAAAATTGGCCCATAGCTGTGCGTGATGGGGTTGCAGGGTGGCGTATCTCCCGCTCATGGCCCCAGGGCGGTTGGCATCATCCAACGCCTTTTGGACGTTGCCTAGGTCCCGCTTGTTGAGCAGGCACTCCACCAGAAATAGCTGCGCGTCCATGCGGCGAGGTTCGGTCTTCAAGACGGCCCGGAACTGGGCTTCGGCCTCTTCCAGAAGATCCTGCCGCAGCAGGGAGACTCCCAGGTTGATACGGAGCGAGGAATTCTGCGGGTCGAGGACGAGGGCGGCCGCGCAGGTGGTTTGGGCTTCCTTGAATTGGCTGAGGGCCAGGAGCTGTCCGGCGTAATCGGACCAGGCATCGGTGTGCTGCGGTTCCTGCACCAGGAAGCTGCGGTAGGTTTCTGCCGCCCCAGCGTGGTCCCCCATGCGGTCCAGTGACTGGGCCTTTTTCAGCAAATTCAAGTGGTTGGGGTGCATCCGGAGACCCTCGGGGTTCTCAGTCTCTCTTCGTGTGCGGAGAGCGGCATCTTGATTTAGAGAGGCACGCGAGGGGTGAAACCCTTATGGCGAGGATGGGATGTAAGGATGGGCTCACCCGCTCCGCCGACGGCCATCCCTGCCCACATCGGGTTCCTGGCGCTCCAGGAGCCGGTCCCCTCGACATTCTTCCCCGCCATTCGCCTGCCATCTAGCGCAAACCGCGCAGCGGTTTGCGCTCGGAAGGCTGAAGATCCTGGACTGACGACCCCCCTACATCTGGAACCGGTGGGTGCACTCCACCCAGCTCTCGGAGCCGTCCCGGTACTTCTCGCGCTTCCAGATGGGGACGCGCTGCTTGATCTCGTCCATGATCCAGGCGGAGGCCTGGTAGCTCTCGGCGCGGTGGGCGCTGCTGGTGGCGACGATGACGGCGGCCTCAGCGAGGGGCACCACGCCGATGCGGTGGTGGATGGCGCAGCGGGTGAGGCCGTAGCGCTCGATGGCCTTCTCCCGCAGCAGGCCCAGCTCCTTCTCGGCCATGGGGACATAGGCCTCGTAGGCCAGCTCCAGCACCGGCCGGCCTTCGTGGTGATCCCGGGCCCGACCCTCGAAGAGGACCAGGGCGCCCGCATGGGGATCTTCCATGACACTTCGTAAAGCCATCCCGTCGAGAGGCGCTTCCTGAACCGCTATC
>CAIMQW010000121.1 GCA_903843705.1 uncultured Holophagaceae bacterium
TCAGGCGGGTGCCCGGCTCTTGGGAGGCCATCGAGGCCTCCCACTCGCCACCCGCCGCTCCCTGGTGATGCGCGGTCAGGCGGGTGCCCGGCTCTTGGGAGGCCATCGAGGCCTCCCACTCGCCACCCGCCGCGACCACGCCATCCCTGATCTCCACCCGGCGCTCTGCCAGGGCGGCGATGTGGGGGTCGTGGGTGACCAGCAGCAGGGTGTTGCCCTGGCGGTGCAACTCCTGGAAGAGCTCCAGCACCTCGGCGCCTGTCTTCGAGTCCAGGGCGCCCGTGGGCTCATCCGCCAGCAGCAGGGCAGGGGCGTTGGCCAGGGCCCGGGCCACGGCGACCCGCTGCTTCTGACCCCCGGAGAGCGTCGCGGGCAGCTTGTCCGCCTTGTCGGCGATGCCCACCTTCTCGAGCAGGGCCAGGGCCCGCTCGCGGCGCTCTTTCCGTCCCACGCCGGCGTAGAGCATGGGCAGCTCCACGTTCCGGACGATGCTCGCCTTGGGCAGCAGGTTGTAGCTCTGGAATACGAAGCCGACCTTTTCGTTGCGGATTCGTGCCAGTTCGCCCCCGCTAAGGCCCTGGACCGCGTGCCCGTCCAGGGTGTAGGTCCCCCACGTGGGCAGGTCCAGGCAGCCCAGGATGGCCATGAGGGTGGACTTGCCGGAGCCGGAAGGGCCGACCAGGGCCACGAACTCACCCTGCTGGACGCGGAGGTCCACGCCGCGCAGGGCGTGAACAGCAGCACCGTTGGCGCCGTAGACCTTGGTCAGGCCCAGGGTCTCGATGATGGGGGCGGCACCCCTAGTTGTTCTCATCGTCCTTCTCGACCTTCTTTTTGCTGGGATCCTCGAGGCTCACCTGCTCGCCGGCCTTGAGCCCGGCGAGGATCTCCACCCGCTCCAGGGTGGCAATGCCAGCGGTGACCTGGACCACGTCGAAGTACTCGCTCCAGTGGTCCGCCAGCCAGATGAACTTGCCGCGGCCCGTGAGGCCCTCCTTGGCCTTGGCCAGGTCCTTGGGTGGCAGGTCCGCCTTCAGCCGGTAGACCACCGTCTGGCCATTGCGGCGCTGCAGGGCCTCCAGGGGCACGCTCACGGCCTTCTCCCGCTTCTCGCCCAGGATCTCCACGTTGGCGCTCATGCCGGTCCGGAAGGACTCGGTGAGCTCGTCCAGGGCCACCTCCACCTTGAATACCTTGATCTTCTCGACCAGGTCGGCCGCGGGAGCCACAAAGCGCACCTTGCCTGTGAAGGCCCGCTGGGGATAGGCGTCCAGGCTGATGCGCACGGGCTGGCCGACGCGGACCTTGGCGATGTCCACTTCGTTGAGGTTTACCCGGACGATGAGCGAGGCCAGGTCCGCGACGGTGAACACCACGGTGCCAGCGCTGAAGGAGCTGACGCCAGAGGTGATGGTGTCGCCCAGTTCCACGCCCTTCTTGATGACCACGCCGTTCAGCGGTGCCGTGACCCGGGCCAGCTGGGTGGAGGCGTTGCCGCTGATGGGGATGCCGCGGTCCTCGACGATCTGATAGCGCGTCTGGGCGCTCTTGAAGGTCTCCTCGGCCAGGTCGCGCTGGGTCCTGGCGCCGCGGTAGGCCTGCTCCGAGATGAGGCCCAGGCGGAAGAGCTCGGCCTGCTGGGCGAAGTCCCGCTCGGCGTTCTTGAAGCTCACCTTGGCCTGGGACACGCTGCCTTGCACATCCGACAGGGTCTGGGCCTGGTTTACGTCAGGTTCCACCTCGGCCAAGACCTCGCCCGCCCGGACCGTGGCGCCCTCCCGGACCTTCAGCCCGACGATGCGCCCAGATACCGTGGACTTCACATCCACCTTGGTGAGGGGATCCACCACACCCACCTCGCGCACGCTCACCTGGAGGTCTTCGGCCTGCACCTTTCCGAGCCGGAAGGGCGTGCTGGCCTCGGCCTTCTTGCCCTTGCTGTCGCTCCCATTCAGGGTGAGGAACATGCCCGCAGCCAGGGCCACCCCGGCGACCGATGCGATGATCCATCGCTTCTTCATGCTGGACAGTGCCAAGTTCTCCAGACGATTCAAGCACGATTTCGGACCAGGCGGAGGTTGGATAGTTCAGTGGCGAGATCAATCCAGCGGTCTACGAGTTCCTTCATTCGTTCGTAGCTCTGCAACTGCTTCTCGATGGCA
>CAIMQW010000122.1 GCA_903843705.1 uncultured Holophagaceae bacterium
ACCTGCTGGACGGCACCGGTGCGCACTCCCTGAGCGTGGGCGCGAACCTGAGCGTGGGCGCCAACCAGGCTGCCGGCCTCTACAGCGGCAGCTTCTCCGTGACCGTCGCCTACAACTAAACCAACAGCAACTACGCACTCCCGGGCTCGGCTCTGATTCCTCCGGGTGTCAGAGCCGAGCCTGCGTAGGGGCCCAGCGCGGACCAGCCCTCAGGCCCTCCCGCCAGCGCCCTGGCCACCCCTGTCAGCACCCCAACCCTCCCGTGAGGATCGGCCTCCTGGAGCATCCCATCCCCCTTTCGCACCTGACTGGTGCAACTTGATTCCGGAGTTCCCCATGCGCATTTCCCGCTCCCTCCTCCCCGCCCTGCTCGTCGTCGCCGGCCTCCCTGCCTTCTCGCAGGCCGTGGTGGGCGCGCCCACCGCCAGCGCCACCGCCAAGGCTTCCGCCAAGATCTACCAGCCCATCTCCATCGCGAAGGCTTCGGACCTGAACTTCGGCGCGATGATCGCCACCCCCACGGCCGGCACCGTCAGGCTCGATCCCGCCGGCGTGCGCACCGCTTCCGGTGGCGCGGTGCTCGCCAGCGCCGCGGGTGTCTCCGCCGCCTCCTTCGACGTGGCCGGTGAGCCGAACACCTCCTTCGCCGTGGGCCTGCCTGGCAGCATCCAGATCACCTCGGGTGCGAACAGCATGACCGTCGACAGCTTCACGACGGGTGCGAGCGCCTACCTGCTGGACGGCGCCGGCGCCTCCGGCCTGAGCGTCGGCGCCAACCTGAGCGTGGCTGCCAACCAGCCCGCCGGCCTCTACAGCGGCAGCTTCTCCGTGATCGTCGCCTACAACTAGATCAACCAACGCACACCCAGACTCGGCTCTGATTCCCTCGGGATCAGAGCCGAGCCTGCGTAGGGACCTGATGTTCTGGCTCTGCGCAGAGAACTTTCCCTAATTTGTTCTGTTCTGACAGGACGACTTTTCAGGGGCGACAGACCCAGCCCTCGAACATCCAGAATCCAGAAATTTTGATCCCATTTCCAGATTCTAGATATTATCCTTTCAATCTCGAAATTTTAAATGAATAAATAAATGATGTTATAGATTTTTCAACTCTGGCACGGGACTTGATATATCTATATCAGCACGACAACCTCTCCAGCGAGGATGGCCCTTCTGGAGCAGCCCCACCCCGCCCGATCACGCCTGTTCCGGATAGCTCCTGCGTGATAACGGCTCAAGCACCCTTCCCACCCCTCTTTCCTGCACGGCGATTCGGGCCACGGCCCCATGAAGCACCACCCTCAACGCGGAGCGGGCAACCGCTCCGCGCCTTTGCCTGAGCAACCACCCACACGACTGGATCCCACCCATGAACCCGACGCGCGGCACGCTGAACGCCCTCACCCGAACCCTGCTTCTGGCTCTTTCGCTGTGCCTGGGCACGGGCCTCCTGGCCCAGGCCCCCCCGCTGCCGAAGGCGGTGGGTGGAGACCTCCTGGTGGCCCCCACCCGGCTGGTCTTCGATGCCCGCCTCCGCTCCGCGCAGCTGACCCTCCTCAACACGGGCAGTGCCCCCGCCACCTACCGCCTCACCTACATCCGCATGGAGATGAACGGGAAGGGTGAGCTCAAGGAAGTGCAGTCCGAAGGTCCTTCCGTGGCCGAAGAGATCATCCGCTACGCACCTCAGCAGATCACCTTGGAACCCGGCGTGCAGCAGACGGTGCGCATCCTGGTGCGCCGCCCCGCCGACCTGGCCGAGGGCGAATACCGGGCCCACCTGCTGATCCGCGCGGTGCCCAAAGAGGACGCCGCCCCCGTCGAGGCCGAGCCCAAGGAGCCCAATGGCGTGGCCATCAAGCTGACGCCGGTCTATGGCGTCTCCATCCCCATCATCGTGCGCCAGGGGGACACCCCCACCACGCCCGGCTTCTCCCCGGTGGTGGTCGCCCGCGAAGCCGATGGCCGCACCCTGCTGAAGTTCGCCCTGCAGCGCCTCGGCGGCAAGGAGTCGGTCTTCGGCAACGTGCAGATCACCCAGCTCAACCCCGGTGCCAAGGACGTCAAGGTGGCCGAGTGGCGCGGCATCGCCGTCTACCCGCCCCTGCCGGAGCGCGCCATGGAGATCCCGCTGGGCCCCCTCCAGGTCCCGCCAGGGTCCAGACTGCGGCTGGCCTTCGTCCATCCGGAGCGCGGCAACGTGCTGGCGGAAACCCAAGTCGTCGTTCAGTAACCAGGTCCTGTCCCCATGTCGCGGCTGCGCAAGTCCCTGCTCGGAGTCTGCCTCGCGGCAGCGCTCTTCGGGCAGGGCAAGCCGGCCGAGCCCCGCAAGATCAGCATCCTGACCGTGCAGGTGGGCATCCAGGCCATGGGCGATCCGCTCCTGGTGCAGCAGCAGGGCGACGCCACCTGGATACCGCTCGGCGAGCTGGCCCGCCAGCTCTACCTGGCCATCACCGTGGACCCCGTCGCGGGCCTCGCGGAAGGCTTCGTCATCGAAGAGAAGAACCGCTTCAAGCTGGACCTGAAGCAACGCACGGTGCAGGCCGAGGGGAAGACCTTCTCCTTCGAGGCCGACACGGTCTTCTTCGAGGGCGAGGAGTGCTTCGTGGAGCTGCGGTCCCTGACCGTCTGGCTGCCGCTCCTGTCCAAGCTGAACGCGGACTCCGCCACCCTCGAGATCCGGCCCCTCCGCCAGCTGCCGGTGCAGGCCCGGTGGAAGCGCGAGAAGGACGCCATGCTCTCGTCGGGCCACGGGCCGGTGCGCATCGCCTACGACCCCCAGGCCCACCCCTACGCGCCCATCGCGGCGCCCTTCGTGGACCAGAGCCTGAGCTGGGCGGGCAGCACGCAGAACGGTACGGCCCACGGCGCGGGCACCGCGACGACCTTCATGTCCGCGGACCTGCTCTGGTCCCAGGCCACGGCCTACCTGAGCACCGACTTCAGCGGCCCGGGCACCCTGTTCCGCGGCAGCCTGGGTCGCCGGGACCCCGATGGCCACCTGCTCGGCCCCCTGGGCGCGCGGGAGGCCGTGGTCGGCCGCCTGGACGTGCAGGGCATCGAATACGTCAGCAAGAGCACCACCGGCAACGGCGTACTGCTGAGCAACTTCGCCCTGAACCAGGATCAGTACTTCGATCGCAAGAGCTTCCAGGGCGAGCTGCCCCTGGACTGGGATGTGCAGCTGTTCCACAACGGCATCCTGAAGGGCTACCAGAGCAGCCGGGCCGATGGCCGCTACGCCTTCCCGGACGTGCCCCTGGACCCGGGCGCCAACGAGTTCCTGCTGGTCTTCCACGGGCCCCTGGGCCAGCGCCGGGAGGAGCGCCTCTCGGTGCTGTCCGAGCCCGGCCTCGGCAGCGGCGGCTTCCTGCGCTACAAGCTCTCCTACGACCACCCGGAGGGCAAGGGCGCCTCCCGGGCCCAGGCCACCTTCGACTGGGGCGTGGATCGCTCCTTTGTGCCCTTCCTCTCGGTGGTGGACTTCCCCTTCGGCAGCGCCGCCAAGACCTACACCCAGTCCGGAGCGCGGGGCCAGGTCTCCGGTGTGGGCTACCAGGCGGACTGGACCCACGATGCCCAGGGCGGGGACCTCTTCGAGGCCAGCGCCAAGGGCAAGTGGGACCGCCTGGTGTGGAACCTGCGCCACCTCGAAGGGCGCAGCTTCAACAGCGAGGTACTCCAGGCCGACCGCGGCTTCCTCAAGAGCCGCACCCAGGGCAGCCTCTCGGGCGGCCTGCAGACTTGGGGCGAAGGCCTCAGCAACGTGCGGCTGGAGGTCAAGCAGGACACCTTCAGCACGGGCCTCGCCGAGACCCAGATCGCGCTGAAGGAAGGCCACAACTACCAGGGCCTCTACCTCACCAACAGCCTTGTCCTCCAGGACTACGCGGGGACGCGGAACCTCGGCGGCGAGCTGCTCGGCCGCAAGATCCTGGGGGGCTGGATGGTGCAGGGCCAGGCGGGCTACTCCGTCAGCCCCAAGGGCACCCTGGACACCCTGGCGGTCTCGATGGACTCGCTGTGGGCGGGCAACCACCAGGTACAGCTGGGCCTCTCCCAGTCCCTGGCCAGCCGCCAGCTCCGCCTCAACGCCGGCCTGCGCAGCACCCTGCGCGGGCTGGATTTCGGCGGCAGCATCGGCTGGGCCCGCCAGGGCGGCTGGACCATCGGTGTCCAGCTCCGGACCAGCCTCGGCCAGGATCCCTCCACCAAGCAGTGGCACACCGATCCCAAGCCCGTGGCCGCCGCGGGCAGCGCCGCGGTGCTGGTCTTCATCGACCGCAACGGCAACGGCATCATGGACGCCGACGAGAAGCCCGTCGAAGGGGTCGGCTTCCTGGTGGACGGCGTTCCGCAGGAGGTCAAGACCGACGCCACCGGCCACGCCCTGCTGATGCACCTGCCCGCCAACCGCGACGTGGACCTGGCCCTGAACATCAACGACCTGGAGGACCCCTCCCTGCAGCCGGTTCGCAAGGGCCTGCGCTTCGTCCCCCGGCCCGGCCTGCCCCTGCAGGCGGTCTTCCCGGTGGTGGCCTTCGGCGAGGTGGCGGGCACGCTGCGCACCCGGGGCCCCGCGGGCGCCAAGGTCCTGGCCGGGGTCACCCTGGAGCTGGTGGATGCCAAGGACCGCGTGGTGCAGCGGCAGGTATCTTCCTTCGACGGCTACTTCGACTTCGCCGACATCCCCCCCGGCAGCTACCGCCTGCAGCTCCCCGCGAGCTGGCTGAGCAAGCGCCAGCTGAAGCTGGCCAAGCCCCTCCCCGTGCAGATCGACCCCTCCGGCAGCCAGCTCCTGGGCCTCCTCGTGGACCTCGTGCCCGAGGCGTGACACCAACTCGCCATTCATCATCGGTTCCAATGGCTTTCCCAACTCTCGGCCAGCTTCAGCCTGAAAAAGGCAAACCGCAGATGGGCGCCGACCCACCTGCCCGGTGCCGGGGAACACTTCGGGGCAGTGCCGCGAAACCAGAGCCATTGCCAGTGAGGTCCCTGACTGCAGGGAGAGGGCCGCAGCGTCAGCATGGGGCTCCATCCAGGGGCGCCGCTGCCGCGCCCTTGAGAGCGCGGCCGGGGCGCC
>CAIMQW010000123.1 GCA_903843705.1 uncultured Holophagaceae bacterium
GGTGTCGGGTAGATGCGGAAGGTGATGCGGCGCGTCGGGAGCTTAGGCTCCACCGACTCCTGCTTCCGCTTTTTGAGCACCCTGCGCGCCATGATCTAGGATACCACCTTATTCGCTAATTATTCGTTATTCGATTGCACAATAAAGCACGGGTCCAGCCTTCGGCCCTCCCACCAATCCGTGGGTTGGAAGGAGTCCGTGAACCCGCTAAAGATGATCGAAAAAGCTGGTGGCGCCACCCCACCCAGAGGTGGTTGCCGAGGTGCAGGACTTCATTCGACCGGTGGTGGTTCAAACACTGGCTACCGGGCCTAATGCTATGTGGGACTCTGTGCAGAGGCGGTGGGTGCCGATCAACAGTAAGTAATCGAAACTTCTGGGTAGTGGCTGGGGCGGGAATATGGGGCATGGGCCCTCATAGATCTCCAGTGGCGTGGTTTGTCTCGCCTGACCTCCGTGGTGGCCGCGGCAGGCACCGGCGATGTCATCATTCACTCCTCGGGGACGCTGCTCTTCACGGTGGGTCGTACCTCCGACCAGCTGCAGGCTGGGCCTTCAACCTCGACGCCACCACCGGGGCGCTCACCCTGAACGGCAGCTCCAGCCTGATCCCCGGGGCCGGGCCGCTGTCCCTGGCCCTCAGCAATACCGGCGAGTTCCTCTTCACCAAGACCGAAGGGGCCGCTGGCGGCGGCGCCCAGGAGTGCATCGTCTATAGCTATGTCCTGGACCTCCAGACTGGCGCCCTCAGCCCCCTGGCACCTACCGACACGGGCCTGATGCAGGCGGACGCCTACCACGGCGTCTCCGCCAACCCACCCAGCCCCTGACTGCTCCCCATGGATGAATCCAGGGGGTTCCCAAAGCATCGCTTACGCGACATCAGGCACCTCCGAACTCTTCCAGGGTTTGCGAGGCTTTGGGATCTTGCGATCCCGGCGCTCTCCGTCCGTGTCGGTGCGTAGCACCGGGACAGCCTCACGCCGTTGTCCAGCCTTGTGGTCGGTTGAACTGCTCCGGCGAGTGCCTCGGACTCGCAGGGTCGGCGTAGCCTTCCCGTTCGCAGTTTCAGTGTTGCCAGACGACAACCGAAGGAGGCAGTTGGCCCCCCAGGAAAGCCAGGATTCCCTGGCATATCCTTCGTCTAGCGTTCCCCCCTGACAATGCAATGCCAGGAAGGCCGAGAATTCGTCGCGGTCTGTGTGCATCCCCTCGGGGATGAACTCGCAGCCGCAGGTGTGCTTGCGCTCACTCAGGAGCTTCTTCGTCCGCTTGCCGCAAAGGCAGCGGGACGAGAGATAGGTGGCCCTGGTAGAGACCATCTCCATGCTCCCGCCCGAGGCTTCGGCCTTGCGGCCATAGCTGGACTGGAACAGGCCCGGGGCCTTGTGGCCCACGGACCGGCCCCAGAGCTTGGCCCAGGACCGGACGTTCACCTGCTCGGTGATGACCTGGTTCCCGGCCAGAGCCAGGAGATCGTTCACCAGCTTCCCCTGGAGGGACTTCCGGTGCGCCGCCATGCCGCGCAGCAGCTCTGCCAGGACTCCCCGAGTGACCTTCAGGCGGGCTGATGCCTGCCAGGGCTTCCGCTGGCTCCGGGGCTTCACTGTCCCATTGGGCCGGTAGTTGCCCGGGTTGTTGGCCCGCCGCTGGCGGTCCAACTTCCGCAGGTAGCGCCGCCGGGCAGCCTCAGTTCGGTCCAGGTCGGGGCAGAACGGGATCGTTTTGACGAAGCCCTTCCCGACCACAGCCACCTGGGAGGGGCCCAGATCCAGCCCGACCAGGCCGTCGTGGACATAGTTCTTTGGTTTCTGGAGGGGCACGCCCCGCAGCACGAGCTGGACGAAGGCCCGCTCGTGGCCCCGGATGGTCCGGGTGAGGAGACGGCAGAACTTCACCCCGGTCTCGGTGACGGCCTTGCCGTCCTTGGTGGTCCCGGTGAAGGTGGTCCCGGCCACCTGGAGGGCGTGGGCCTGGACCTCGTTCCCGGGATGGACGATCAGTGGCAGGTCCAGGTTCCCGTGGGCGCCAGCCCACAGAACCCGCCCATCTCGGAACCGGATGCCTGCGGCATTGGACTTCCCCTCCAGGGACTCCAACTCGCCGTAGCGTTTGAACCGGGGCTTCCCAGATCCGCCGAAGGACCAGCGCTCCACGGCTTTGAAAGCCTTGGACGCGACCTTCTGCTGGGTATGGACATCCAGATGCCCCCGGAGCCAGCAGTCCTTCGCCAAGGACGGGTGCTGGTGCAGGCTCGCCTCGGTGAACCCGTGGCGTTTGCGCAGAGACTCAAAGGCAGCCTTCTTCTCTGTGCACTTGGGCATGGCCTTGGCCTGTTCAAAGCCAGGATCGTGGCGCATCCGCGCCAGCCGGCGCAGGGCTTCGCCCTCGATGGCGTGGTAGATCTGCCGTCCCGCCTCCTTCCGCGAGCGCAGGACACGAAGGTCCTTCGAGGTCGCGGAGACCTCGAACTCGCAGACGAAACTTGGGGTTTTGGCTCGGGGCATCAGATCCCTACAGATCCATTATCGACGCATGGATTGGACTATTTTTGTCCATTGCGCGAAGGGCAACGGCTATCCCCGTGGCTAAAGCGAGGGGCTTGCGCCGCCTAAGGTTTGGTCACCGGGGTCCTCACACCCCTCACCGCCAGCCCCTACGACCTGTTCGGCGGCACCGGCTCCGACAGCCTCGTCGTCAGCCGCAACGGCAAGTGGGGCCTCATGACGTAAAGCTAAACCGATCAGCCCGATCCCGAAC
>CAIMQW010000124.1 GCA_903843705.1 uncultured Holophagaceae bacterium
AGTAGTTCTCTTCTGAAAGGGATGTCGCGGGTGTCGGCGAAAGCTCACATCTCCTCCGGGGCCTGGATGCCCATGAGGTAGAGGCCCTGGCGGAGGGCGCGGGCGGTGGCGACGCAGAGGGCGAGGCGGGCTTCGCGGACTTCGTGGGTGTTGTCGGGGGCCAGGATCGGGCAGTTGGTGTAGAACCCGCTGAAGGTCCGGGCCAGCGTCACGAGCTGCCGGGCCAGAGGCGTGGCCATGCAGCCCTCGGCCGCGGCGGTGATGGCCACCGGCAGGCCCGCCAGCTCGAAGAGCAGGGCCTGGGCCTCGGGCGCCGCGAGGCCGCCCAGGTCCGCGGGCAGGGGCGCGAGGGGGAAGGGCAGGCAGGGACCCTGGGCCGCGCCGGCCTGGGCCTTGGCCGCCCAGTCGCCGCCGGCCTTGCGCAGCACGCTCAGGATGCGGGCGTGGGCGTACTGCACGTAGGGACCGGTGTCGCCGTCCAGGGCGATGACGCGGTCCCAGGTGAAGGTGATGGGCTTCACGCGGTCGTTCATGGCGTCGAAGAACACCACGGCGCCCATGCCCAGCAGCTCGGCCACGGCCTCGCGGTCGGCCAGGTCCGGGTTCTTCTCCTGGATGATGGCGGCCACGCGCTCCCGGGCCTCGTCCAGCACATCCTCCAGGAAGATGACATTGCCCTTGCGGGTGCTCATCTTGCCCTCGGGCAGCTTGACCATGCCGAAGGGCGTGTGCAGCATGCGCCCGTGGAACCAGGGATCCAGCTTGTTGAGCACCGCGAAGAGCTGCTGGAAGTGCAGCACCTGGTCCGTGCCCACCACGTAGAGGCAGCGGTCGAAGGCGTAGGCCTGCTTGCGGTAGAGGGCCGCGGCCAGGTCGCGGGTGGCGTAGATGCTGGTGCCGTCGCCCTTCTGCACGAGGCAGGGCGTGGCGATGCCCACGTCCTCCAGGTTCACGATGCGGGCGCCCTTGTCGCCCTCCACCAGCAGGCCCGCCTGCTCCAGCAGGTCCATGGTGGGGACCAGCTGGTCCTCGTAGAAGGCCTCGCCCTGCTCCAGGGTGTCGAAGGCCACGCCGAGGCGGTCGTAGATGCGCTGGAACTCCTTGAGCGAGATCTTGCGGAACCAGGCCCAGAGCCGCCGGGCCTCGGGATCGCCCTCCTCCAGGCGGCGGAACCAGGCGCGGCCCTCGTCGCGCATGGCAGGGTCGTTTTCCTCTTCGGCGTGGAAGCGCACATAGAGCTGAAAGAGCCGGAACAAAGGCGTGCGGCGCTTCTCCGGGGCCGGATCGGCCCAGTCGAAGTCAGCTTCCAGGTCGGCGTTGCCGTCCTGCGCCCAGCGGGTGTAGGCCGCCAGCAGGGTGCCGAACTGGGTGCCCCAGTCGCCCAGGTGGTTGAGGCGGGTCACCTCCCAGCCCAGGAACTGGTGCAGCTGGGCCAGGGCGTGGCCGATCATGGTGGACCGCAGGTGGCCGATGGTGAAGAGCTTGGCGATGTTGGGCGAGCTGTACTCGACGATGACCTTGCGGCCGTTGGCCCGGCGGGAGCCGAAGGGCTGGTCCCCGGGCGCCTGGAGGATGGCCCCCAGCACGGCGGCGGCGCGGGTCTCCGGCGCCAGCTTCAGGTTCAGGTAGGGGCCCGCCGCCACCAGCGCGGCTCCGTCGATGCGGATGCCCGCGGCCAGCTCCTGCGAGAGCTGCATGGGGTTCTTCCCCAGCTGCTTCGCGGCGCGGAAGCAGGGGAAGGCGAGGTCGCCCAGCTCGCCGGACTTGGGCCGCTCCAGCGTGATCTCCACGCCGGGCAGGGCCGCCGCCAGGTGCTGTTCGAAAGTGGTTCTCAGGGCATCCATGCTCGGGGGTTCCTCAGGGTTCAGTCGGCCAGCTCGGCCATGGCTTTTTCGAATTCCTCGGGCTTGGGCGGCACGCCGTGCCAGCCGGCCTGGTTCTCCATGAAGCTCACGCCCTTGCCCTTGACGGTGCGGGCGCAGATCATCGCGGGCTGGCCCACCACGGTGCGGGCCCAGGCCAGGGCCTCCAGGATCTGGGTGAAGTCGTGGCCGTCGATCTCCTTCACGGCCCAGCCGAAGGCCCGCCACTTGTCGGGCACGGGGTTGATGTTCATGACCTTCTTGACCTCGCCGTCGATCTGGAGGCCGTTGAGGTCATGGAAGACGCAGAGGTTGTCCAGCTTGTGGTGGGGCGCGGCCATGGCCGCCTCCCAGATGATGCCCTCCTGGCTCTCGCCATCGCCCACGACGCAGTAGACCCGCTGGGGCGCCTGCTGCACCTTGAGGCCGATGGCGATGCCCACGGCCTGGGGCAGGCCCTGGCCCAGGCTGCCGGTGGTGACCTCGACGCCCGGCGTGGCGTGGTTCTCAGCGTGCCCCTGGAGGCGCGTCGGGTAGCGGCGGAAGGTCTCCAGCTCGGTCCGGGGGAAGAAACCCTGGTGCGCCAGTAGGGCGTACTGGGTGGGGCAGGCGTGGCCCTTGGACAGCACGAAGCGGTCCCTGGCGGGGTTGGCCGGGTCCTCGGGGAACACGGTCATCTCGTGGAAGTAGAGCGCCACGCCGATGTCGACCCAGCTGAGGCTGCCCCCGGGGTGGCCGCTCTGGGCCTTGTAGACCTGCAGCAGGGCATCCCTGCGAATGGCCTTGGCCTTCGCTGCGAGCTCCACGACGGACTCCAGTTTCTGTTG
>CAIMQW010000125.1 GCA_903843705.1 uncultured Holophagaceae bacterium
CGCGAGACGCCGCGCGATGCCGATGTGGTGAGCCAGCAGCTCATGATGCGGGCCGGCATGATCCAGAAGGTGGCCGCCGGCATCTACAGCTACCTGCCCCTGGCGTTCCGCAGCATCCGGAAGTTCGAGGAGATCGTCCGCGAGGAGCTGGCCAAGGATGGCTGCCAGGAGCTGCTGATGCCCGCCGTGCTGCCCGCGGAGCTGTGGCAGGAGAGCGGCCGCTGGAAGTTCTACGGCGACGAGCTGCTGCGCTTCTGCGACCGCAAGGCCAAGGCCGAGCTGGCCGAGCGCCGCGCGCGGGGCGAGCAGCCCGACGAGCGCGACTTCTTCAACTTCTGCCTCGGCCCCACCCACGAGGAAGTGATCACCGACATCGTCCGCAGGAACGTGCGCAGCTACAAGCAGCTGCCCATGAACCTGTTCCAGATCCAGACCAAGTTCCGGGACGAGCGGCGTCCCCGCTTCGGCCTCATGCGGGGCCGCGAGTTCACCATGAAGGACGGCTACTCCTTCCATGTTGACGACGCCTGCGCCGACCGCGAGTACTGGGCCATGTTCAACGCCTACAAGCGGATCTTTGGCCGCCTGGGCGTGAAGTTCCGCCCCGTGGAAGCCGACAGCGGCGCCATCGGCGGCAGCTTCACCCACGAGTTCCACGTGCTGGCGGGCAGCGGCGAAGACGCCATCCTCAGCTGCGATGGGTGTGACTACACCAGCAACATCGAGAAGACTGAGGCTCCGAAATTGCCTGTCGGCAATTTCGGAGATAGAAGGGAACTGATAAAAGATCACTTCTGCACACCAGGCGTTGTCGGCCAGGTGGAGCAGGCGGCGGGGATGAAGGACGGGGAGCATGACGGGATGCCGCTCGCGCAGACCAGCAAGTTCTTCCTCTACCGCGTCTCCTTCGCCGACGGCACCACTCGGCTGGTGGGCGCCGTGTTGCGGGGGGACCACGAGGTCAATCCCGTGAAGGTGAAGAACCTCGTCGCTGCGGCCGAGATGGAGCTGCTGCCCCTGGACGAGGCCGAGGTCTTCACCGGCGCCAAGACCGGCTTCATGGGCCCCGTGGGGCTCAAAGACGTGCAGCTGCTGGTGGACCGCAGCCTCGAGGGCGCCGTCAACCTCACCTGTGGCGCGAACCGCACGGACTACCACCACTTCGGCCTGGACCCGGCCCGGGACCTGCCGGGCTGCACCTTCGCAGACCTGCGCATGGCTGCCGAGGGCGACACCTGCACCCGCTGCAACGGAGGCCACTACCAGGCCTTCCGCGGCATCGAGGTGGGCCAGGTCTTCAAGCTGGGCATCAAGTACTCCAAGGCCATGTCCTGCACGTTCCTCGATGAGCAGGGCAAGGAGAACCCCATGGTCATGGGCTGCTACGGCATCGGCATCACCCGCACCGTGGCCGCAGCCATCGAGCAGAACTATGATGCCGACGGCATCATCTGGCCCTGGCCCATCGCCCCCTACCAAGTGCAGCTCGTCTGCCTGGATCCCGCCAGCCCTGAGGTGGCCGCCGTGGCCAACCAGGTGGAGCAGGACCTGGAGGCCGCGGGCTTCGAGGTGCTCCACGACGACCGCGAGGGCCTCAGCCCCGGTGCCAAGTTCAAGGATGCGGACCTGCTGGGCTTCCCCCTGCGCCTCACCGTGGGCGCCCGGGGCCTGAAGGAGGGCATCGTCGAGCTGCGGGACCGGCGCACCAAGGAGGTCCTCAAGTTCAAGCCCGAGGCCGCCGTGGGCGAAGTCTCCGTGGCCCGGGACCGCCTCCTGCTCGAACTGGAAACCGCGGGAGGGCGCTGATGGCCGGCGTCGCGGCTCACCTCCAACTGGAAGGGAGGCCCTGATGGCCGAGGGCCGGGTCCACCTGACGACCTTCATCGAAGGAATCCTGGTCCATGGCCGGCAGACGCCCTTCGTCCTGCTGGTGCCCTCGCCCCACAGCCCGCACCGCGGCCTCCTGATGCCCGCCCAGATCCCCTGGTCCCCGGGCTTCCTGCCCACGGCCCTGCTGAACGCCCAGATCGAGGCGGCCTGGGGCATGCCCTTCCGCTTCGTGGACAGCTCAGTGCTGCCCGTGGTCTTCGATGAGCGGACCAGCCGCCTGCCGACCCCCTGGCTGCTGCGGCTCGAAGGCCTTGAAGGCCAGCAGCGCCTCTACCTCAGCCACCTGCTCCACACCAAGGCCGCCGAGGACCTGCTGCCCCCACCGCCGCCCGGCGGCCAGTGGCTCAGCGAGAAGGGCCTCCAGAACGCCGACCTGCTCCCGGGCATCCGCCGCCTCTGCGAGGCCGCCCTGGCTGCCACCAACGAAGACTAGGCCTCGACCGCTGACGCCAGCCGGAAGATTACTCTCCGGTGAACTGGTCGCAGAAGCCGGCCCTGGAGGGGGTCTCTCCCGAGGTTATTCGTCAAAAAATGTCAAATATGACAAGGTATGCTAAAAAATATCAAAATTAGTATAAAAACAAATAACACAATACTTGCACAAAAATAAATCTAGACGATATCGTCATCAGGAAGCTCCTCCGGCACGTCCGAAGGAGGTTGCCCGGAGTCGTACCCGGACTTTCCTGCTGAGGATGCCATGCCCTTTTCCCGTCGAGCCATCCTGCCTGCTGCCACTGGCGCGGCGCTGCTGGCGCTGCTGGTGGGGTGTCCCTCGAAGTCCGGCGGGCAGGGTGGAGAAGCGCCCCCGGCGCTGCCACCCCAGGCCGGCGCGCCCGCGCCGGTGGTGCCCGTACCGGTGGTTCCGGTCGCCCCTGCACCGGTGGTGCCCGTCGAGGTTCCGAAGGTGCGGATTGTCCGGCCCCGGCTTGCGAAGCCAGCGCCTCCCTCCAAGGCCCTCGCGCCCGCCACGCCGGCGGCGTCAGCGCTGCTGAGCGCTCCCACCCCCGTGCCTGCTCCCGTAGTGGCTGCGCCAGCATCTGCCTCCGCGCCTGCATCCCTTGCCGCGGTGGCGCCGACCCCCTCCGCCGCACCGGCCCCACCAACCAAGGCCGCCCTCAAGGCCGCTGCGACGGCCAAGGCCGCCTACCGTCGTCTGGTGGCCTCCTACGGCGCGCAGCTGGCGCTGGTCTCTCCCACCAACGGCGGCCTGCGCCTGGCGGCCGGCGGCCCCAGCGTGGCCCTGGGCGTGAATATGGTGTGGAACCTGCCGAAGGGCCTGCGCCTCCGCCCCCGCCTCGACTACACGGTATTCACCGGCGAGACCCGCAGCAGCACCGCGCCTCCGCTGCCGCAGACGCTGAACACCCGCGTATCGAGTCTGGCCCTGGGCGCGGACCTGCTGGTGCCTCTGGGACCGCGCTGGAGCGTGGGCCTGGCGGTGTCCGAGATTCGCTGGTCGGTCGCCAGTACCAATACCGTGACGCCGACCCTGGGCGGCAGCCTGACGCTGTCGGGCACCTCGCACTGGACG
>CAIMQW010000126.1 GCA_903843705.1 uncultured Holophagaceae bacterium
ACGCTGCAGAGGATCACCGGGGGGATGAGCATCTTGATGAGGGCGATGAAGCCGTCAGCCAGGGGCTGCATCTTCACGGCGACGACAGGGAAGAAGTGGCCCATGATCGCGCCGACGATGATCATGAACGCGACCCAGTTGTACAGCTTTGTTGCAGCACGCTTCATCATAAATACCTCCAGGGTTTCTATGAACATCCTGGAGCGGCTTGGCGGAATCGGGCCGTTATGGAAGTTGATTCCCGGTATTGGAACTTTTGTAAGCAGGCCCGTCAGATGAACCGCCGGGCCTCGCGCAGGTGGGACCGCTGCAGCAGGAACCGGTGCACGGGGCGCCCGCCGGTGCCGTAGCCGGGTTCCATGCGCAGCACCTTGAGGGTGCAGAGGAACTCGAAGTACTTCCGCACCGAGACCCGGGAGATGCCAACCAGCTGGCCGACCTCCTCACTGGTGAACCAGGGCGGCTCCACCGGCCACTCGCTGATGACCTCCAGCAGCTTGGCCAGGGTGTTCCGGTCCAGTCCCTTGGGCAGCGCCTCGGCCCCCCGGGCCTCGGCGGGCCGCCGGGCCAGGCGCTTGTCCAGCGCCGCCTGGTCCAGGGCTTCCCCGTCCCGGATCATGTGGTGGGTCTCTCGGTAGTGGTCCAGGGCCTCCTTGAGCCGCTCGAACTCGAAGGGCTTGATGAGGTAGTCCACGGCGCCCAGCTTCAGGGCCTTGCTGATGGTCGCGGTGTCCCGGGCGGCGGTCACGAAGATCACGTCCACATCCAGGGCCTGCCGCCGGATCTCCTCCATGAGCTCGAGGCCGTTCTGTCCGGGCATGAAGATGTCCAGCAGCAGCAGGTTCACCGGATAGTTCTTTAGCGCCTCCAGGGCTTCGGTGCCGCTGCGAACCGAGGCCACGATCTCGAATCCCGCCACGCGGCTCAGGAACATCCGGTTCAGCTCGGCCACCATGGGATCGTCTTCGACCAGCAGCACGCGGATCATGCGTCCTCCCCGGGGAACAGCGCAAAGGAGGCCGTGAAGGCGGCGCCGCCGCCCTCCCGGTTCTCGCCCCGCAGGCAGCCGCCGCGGGTCTCGATGGTGCGGGCGGCCTGCCAGAGCCCGAAGCCGCGGTTCTCGCCCTTGGTGGAGAAGCCCAGGGTGAAGGCCTTGGCCAGGACCTCGGCCGGCAACCCGGGGCCGCTGTCCACCACGGAGAGGTGCACCTGGGTGCCTTCGGGGCGCAGCGAGACCTGGATCTCGCGGCGGGTGCCCTCCCCGATGGCCTCCACGGCGTTCTCCAGCAGGTTGCCCAGCACCGTCACTAGGTCATGGGAGGACGCGTCATCGGGACAGGGTGGCAGCGAGGCCTCCTGGTCCAGGCGCATGAGGATGTTCTGCTCCCGCGCCGAGGAGAACCGGGCGAGCAGGAAGCCCGCCACCACCGGATCCTTGACGCGCTGGACCACGAAGCCCACTTCGTCGTCGAGCCGCCCGGCCACGCCCGTGATGTAGCTCTTGAGCCGCTCGTACTCCTCCAGCCGCACCAGGCCCAGGATCACGTGGAGCTTGTTCATGAACTCGTGGGCCTGGGCGCGCAGGGCATCCGCGTAGAACCGGACGCCGGTGAGCTGCTCGGCCAGCCGGTTCACTTCCGTCTTGTCGCGGAAGGTGGCCACGGCCCCGGTGATGCGGCCCTCCACCAGCACGGGGACCCGGTTCGTCAGGATCTTCAGCCCCAGGATGTCGCCCTCCTGGTCGTACTCCGCCTGGCCTGTCTCGACCACGGTGCGGAGCCGCGAGCTGGGCAGCACCTCCTCGACATTCCGACCCACCAGCTCGCCGTGGCTGCCCGCCAGGGCAAAGAGGCGCAGGGCCTCCTCGTTGACGATGGTGACCACCAGATCCTGGTTCACCCCGATGATCCCCTCGCGCACCGAGTGCAGCATGGCGTTGCGCTCCTGCAGCAGGGTCGAGATCTCCTGGGGCTCCATGCCCATGAGGATCCCCTTGATGCGCCCGGCCAGGTACATGGCGCCCAGGATGCCTGCGGCAAACCCGAAGATCCCCCCGAACAGGATGCGCTTCTGCACGCTCAGGATGGCACGGTCCACGCCGGACTTGAGCAGGCCCACGGCCACCGCGCCCACCTGCCGGTCGCCCTGCCACACGGGCGTGAAGGCCCGCAGAGAGACGCCGAGCGTGCCCGTGGCGACGGAGAGATAGGACTGCCCCCGGTAGACCTCGGCGTCGTCGCCGCCGGCGAACCGGGCGCCGATCTGCGATAGGGTCGGGTGGGAGAGCCGGATGCCGCTCATGTCCATGACCACGACATAGTCCGCGCCGGCGGCGAGGCGGACCTGCTCCGCCAGCTCCTGGACCTGGCCCTGGGGGCGGCGGCCCGAGAGCCCATCCCGCACCACCTCCGACTCGGCCACGATGCGCGAGAGCAGGACCACCTTCTCGCCCAAGGCATCCCGGGCCTGCTGCTCCATCTTCCAGTCCACCAGGATGCCCGTCACCAGCAGGGCCAGGCCCAGAATCAGGCTCACCAGGAGGGTGATCCTGGCCCTGAGCTGGAGGAGGGGACGCATCCGAGGCATGGTAAGCACCATCCTAGGCCGGAAACCTGGAAATCAGGGCCGGAAGGGGGCCGGCAGCAGGATCGGATTGACCGAGGTCCGGCGCACGATCTGACGCTTCTGGAGGTCGTACTTGTAGAGCCAGGTCGTTTCCTTGTCGGGAATGGTGGAGGTCGCGAACACCCGGGCGTAGAGGTAGCGGTTGGCCCGGTCCAGGCGGACATCCTCGGTGCGCTCGTTGGCGGCCAGGGGAATGCCCGTGCTCCCGGTGGCCGAGTGCATCGCAGGGGCCGGCTCCTCGACCACCTCAATCAGAATCGGCTGGGCCCGGTTGCTGGCGGTGATGCCCACCGAGACTCCGGCCTGCAGGGCCACCTTGTCCTGCCAGCGCACCACCGCGCCCTTCTCATCCCGCTGCACGCTGAGGCGGATGGGCAGCGCCTCCAGGTAGGCCTGGGCCAGGAAGTGCTCCGCCAACTTCGTGTAGCCCACCCA
>CAIMQW010000127.1 GCA_903843705.1 uncultured Holophagaceae bacterium
GCGTCAGCGGGGGCGGCGCGTCGTGTGCTGGGACGGGCCGCAGGCCGGCTGGTAATAGATCGCTTGGTGGTGGGCGCAGTCCTGGGCCCCTTCGGGGCGGGTGTTCTCATGGCGTCTCCTTCGGCGTCTCCCGACGCGGATATCCCAGTCTATCAGGCGAGCGTCGGTCGCGTCGCCCGCAGGAAGTAGTGGATGCCTGAGGCCAGCACCAGGCCGGCCACCACCCAATACATCTCCGGCAGGAAGGGGTCCATCCAGGGCCGGTAGCCCAGCGCGTTGAAGAAGAGCCCGAGCGAGACGGCGATCAACTGCATGGCAGTACTGAGCTTACCAAGGAAGCTCGGATGGAACTTACTGTCGCTCAGGCGGTCCACGGAGGCAAAGGCATAGAACGAGATGACCAGGTCCCGGGTGATGGCCAGGATCGCCACCCAGACTGGGATGGGCGCGGTCATGCCCTGGGTGCGCCAGGCCAAGAGGACGAACGCCGTGGTCATCAAGAACTTGTCCGCAGCCGGATCCAGGATGGCCCCCAGGTCGGAGCGCTGGTCGAAGGTCCGGGCGATGTAGCCGTCCAGCAGGTCTGTCAGGCCCGCGGCGGCGAAGATGATAAAGGCCTGCCAGTGGTGGCCGTACCACAGCGCGATGGCGAAAAACGGGACCGCAAGAATCCTCAGCAGAGTGAGTGCGTTGGGCAGGGTCAGGGGGCTGGAGGGGTTCATTCCCTTTAGTTTAGACGCAGATCACACCGGACTGTCCGGCCCTTGTTAAGCCTGGCTTCTGGGCTACACTTAGGTCAGGAGTTGAGACAATGACTCAAAATCTACCCGTCCCCCTGAGCCTTCTCCAACCTGGAGATCAGGGAGAGGTCGTTCAGGTGCATGCCCAGGGCCAGGTGCGTCAGCGCCTGTTGGAGATGGGCTTCATCCGGGGGGCGCTTCTGCGGGTCGAGAAGCTCGCGCCATTGGGGGACCCCATGGAACTGGTCATCAAGGGCTACCACCTGTCCCTGCGGCGGGACGAGAGCTCCTGCATCCTCGTGCAACGGGTGGTTTGATGGCTCTTACCATCGCCCTGGCGGGCAATCCCAACTGTGGGAAGACTACCCTGTTCAACGCCCTGACGGGCTCCCGGCACCATGTGGGCAACTGGCCCGGGGTCACGGTGGAGCGGCGCAGTGGCACCTTCGAGCACGAGGGCAGCACGCTGGAGGTGGTTGACCTGCCGGGAACCTATTCGCTGTCGGCGCGCAGCGAGGACGAACGGGTGGCCTCCCAGTATCTGGCCTCCCCCGACGTGGACCTGGTGCTGAACGTGCTCGACGCCTCCAACCTGGAGCGCAACCTCTACCTCAGCACCCAGCTGCTGGAACTTGGCAAGCCCGTGGCCTTCGTGCTGAACATGGTGGACGATGCCGAGAACCGGGGCATCCACATCGATGTGCCGGCCTTGGAGACGCTGCTGGGAGGACCGGTCATCCCCACGGTGGGCAACCGGGAGCAGGGCATCACGGAGCTGAAGACCCTGCTGGCGGCCATGGCCCGGGGCGAGTCCAACCGCTGCCGACGGATCACCGTGGACTACGGCCACGACATCGAGGGCGAGCTGCGGCTGCTGGAGGCGGAGATCTGCCGGGACGAGCA
>CAIMQW010000128.1 GCA_903843705.1 uncultured Holophagaceae bacterium
CCCTACTTCAAGCTCATGGCCGTCCTCGCCGAGTTCGGCCTCCAGCTGCTGAAGGGCAACCTGGACCGGGTGACCTTCGGCTTCAGTGGCGCCATCGCCCACCACGACTGCTCGCCCCTCACTGTGAGCGGCCTCGCGGCCCTGCTGGACCGGGCAACGGACCAGCCCGTGAACATGGTCAACGCCGGCCTGGTGGCCGAGCGCATGGGCCTGGTGGTCGAGGAGCACAAGTCCAGCCAGGGCGGCGCCTTCTCCAACCTGGTGACCCTCACCCTGGAGGGTCCGGGCGGCTCCCGCGTCGTCTCGGGCACCCTCTTCGAAGGCTCGCCCCGCATCGTCCGGCTCCGGGACTTCGCCATGGACTTCCTGCCGGAGCCCCACATGCTGCTACTGAGCTACCTGGACCGCCCGGGCATGATCGGCCGCATCGGCACAGTGCTGGGCCAGCACGACATCAACATCGCCTGCATGAACCTGGGCCGCCGCGAGAAGAAGGGCGAGGCCATGGTGATCCTGTCCGTGGACTCCCCCGTCCCAGCCCCCGTGGTTGCCGAGCTGCAGCAGGCCACAGAGGCCACCTTCATCCAGGCCCTGCACCTGCCGTCGGCCTGACCCGGGAGCCCCCTTGAAGCTCATCGCATGGGACTTCGACGGCACCCTGGTGGACAGCCGCCCCCTCATCGAGGCCGGCATGGTCCACACGCTGAAGGCCCTGGGCCAGCCCCGTTCGCTCATGGAGACCTGGCTGGGCTGCGTGGGCCTGCCCCTGGAAGAGGGCATCCGCCACACCTTCGGCCATCTGGACCTGGAATACGCCGTTGTGCTCAAGGCCTACCGCAGCTACGCCCACGCCGAGGAGGAGCACCTGCTGAAGCCCTTCCCGGGCATCCCGGAGCTCCTGCGGGAGCTGCAGGGGCGGGGCATGCGCATGGGACTGGCCACCTCCAAGCGAAGGGTCCCCGTGGTCCGGCAACTGGCCCTCTTCGGGTGGGAGACCCTCTTCGACCCCATCATCACGCCGGACGAGGTCACCCACGCCAAGCCCCACCCGGAGTCCCTGGAGCTCATGCAGGCCCGCACGGGCATCCCGGCCTCCGAGATGGTCATGGTCGGCGACACCTCCTTTGACCTGGACATGGCCCGGGCCGCCGGGGTGCCCAGCCTCGCCGTTGGCCACGGCTTCGCAACCCAGGAGGCCCTGGCGGCCTGCGGGCCCCGGGCCTACGCCCCGGATGCCGCTGCGCTGCGGGACATCCTCCTGGCCTGGAGCGCCTGAAAGGAATCCCCCATGGCTGAACTCACCCACCTCGACTCCGAAGGACGCCCCCGCATGGTGGATGTCTCCGCCAAAGCCGTGACCCGGCGCACCGCCGTCGCTGCCGGCTACCTGGAGCTGGATGCCCCGGCCGCCGAGGCCCTCGCCAAGGGCGGTGGCCCCAAGGGCGATCCCTGGTCCGTGGCCCGCATCGGGGCAATCGGCGGCGTCAAGCGGGCGGCGGACTTAATCCCCCTGGCCCACCCCCTGGCCATCGAGGCCGTGGAGGTCACCCACCACTGGGACCCCTCCGGACGGCGGGCCTGGCTCCGGGTCGAAGTGACCTGCGAGGGCCGAACGGGCATCGAAATGGAGGCCCTGGCGGGGGTGACCATCGGCCTGCTGGTGCTCTACGACATGCTCAAGGCCGTGAGCCACGGCATGGCCCTGGGCCCAGCCCGGCTGCTCCGCAAAGAGGGGGGCCGCCGGGGGCAAGTGATTCTGCCCTGGGCGGACTGCCCTTGGGAGCCCTAGCCAGCGGTAGTTACGGTTATCCCGTTCCAACTCCTAAGCTCCCTGGGCTTAATGGAAAACTTTTGCATATGCAATCTCCCATCCTGCCGATAAGATGAACGTTCGACTGTTCCCACCAACGCTCAACCGGGGCGACCACCCCCATTTGGAGGCCTAGCGAAGCAGGCTTTTCCGTTCCAGCCGGAGTTTACCCATGCGTCTTGCCATCCTGACATTCGTTATCGCGTCATTGAGTCCTGGCCTCCAGGCCGCCCCCAAGCGAACCCCCAGGAAGACGGTTTCCCGGCCCGCCCCTGCCTCCGCGGATGTCTCGGTTCATGTCGTCAAGAAGGGCGAGACCGCTGCTGCGGTCGCCCGTGAGCACGGCTTGAGCCTGGGCGAGCTCGCCAAGCTGAATCCGGGCAAGTCCCTCGCCAAGCTCGGCGTGGGCGCCAAGCTCAACATTCCCCGGATCCCCGCCTCGCAGAGCACCCTTGCCAGTGGGGAGCCCACCACGAGCCCCCGGCTGCCTCTGGCCGCCCTGCCTGCCAGCCCCGCGGTCACCGCCACACCCATGCCCCACCTGGAGCGGCTGCTGCCCTACCAGGTGCGCGCCACCCCACCCGCCAGCGGCCCCCTCGGCACCGCCGACCTGGACGCCCATCAGTCCCCAGCCACCACCGCCCAGCTGCTGGCCCGCCTGCAGCCGGTGATGCCTCTCATCACAGAAGCCGAGTTGAACGCCCTGCTGCCGACCTATGCTCAGGCCGATCCGGCACGCTTAGACCTCCTCTGGCCCGTCGAGACCCGGACCATCAGCTCGGCCTGGGGCCCCCGGATGCGCACCAAGACGGTCCGCGTGAAGGACCAGCGCAAGAAGAAGGTGCGCTATAAGGGTCGGCACAGGGGCATCGACTTCAATGCACCCACCGGCACCTCGGTCTTTGCGGCCCTCGACGGCCAGGTGGTAACGGCGGGACGCCATAAGCAGTATGGCAACTACGTCGTGGTGGAGCACGGCAACGGGGTCATCACCCTCTATGCCCACCACAAGTTGAACCTGGTGCGGGAGGGCGACATCGTCCGGCGCGGCCAGAAGATTGCCGAGGTTGGGCGCACCGGCAACGCCACGGGCCCCCACCTCCACTTCGAACTAAAGGTCGACGGCATCCAGCGCAACCCCCTGCCCGTCCTCAACGACGAGGAAGAGATCCCGGCGGAAGTGGCCGCTCACAACGCCCTCCTGGGAACCGGCACGGCGCACTGAACTTCCCCGCCGCCGGAAGCACTGGTAGGGAGCGTGCCTTCTGATCCTTACGCGGGATCGCTTCAGAAGGGCGTGATAGACTTGGTCCTTTCGCCGTTCCGAGGTGGTCATGCTGCTGTACCGAGCTTCCCTCCAGACCCTGGGGGCCGTTGTGCTTCTGGCCTTGGCCCTGGCCTGCAAGGGAAGTGGGGGCAGCTCGTCCGCCACCGATACGGTTGCCGTGATCTCGGGATCTGTCACCTATATGCGGGTTCCCCTGGCCAAGGATGCCAACGGCATCCCCACGGGGCTGGTGGACTCAACCGTCGCGGCCAACCTCAAGAGCCTTCCGGCCCGAGGCGCCATCGTCAGGATCTATCAGCAGGTTGAGCAGACCAAGCCGGATGGCACGAAGGCCCTGATCTGGCAGCTCACCGGCAGCTCCTACACGGACACCTCCGGCAACTATACGCTGAGCGCCACCAAGGATCGGCCCACCCTGGTGGAACTCCAGAGCTCTTTTGCGGGCGGCGGCTCCAGCCTCATCAACGTGATCGCGGAGCCCGGTGGCATCAGCAGCACCACCTTGAACTACAACCGCCTCCGCTACGGCATGCGCAAGGCCGCTGACGGGACCGCCTCGACCAGCACCAACAACGTGCCCGCCTCGGTGCTCAGCACCAATTCCACCGTGAACTTCACCGTTGGGCTCGACGACGCCTGGTATCTCGTAAACCCCGCCATCAGCCTCAGCACCTCCGAGGCTCCCGCGCTGCCGTTGGCCGTGCTGGAGACCACCATTTCGGGCCACACCCAGGGCACGGGCAGCCGCGTCCTCGGGATCGGGGATACCATCGCCTCCTTCGTAGCCAACTACGCCAACGCCACTCCAGGGGGCACGCTGGACATCCACTACTGGCGCGGCAATGAGAGTCAGGGTTCCTTCGTCGAATACGCCCGGGATCTGGTGACGTTCCACGATCAGCTCTATGACCCTTCCACCGGCTCCTACCACTTCCGGGGCGCCCTCAGGGCCGGCCCGCTCAATGATGACGCCTGGGACGAGGGGGTCATTATGCCCCTGCTGGCCCGGAACGCCCTCTATGCCGGGAATCAGGGCCGAACCTTCTCTACCCTCCTGAACCCGCTCTATCCAGCCAGCACTCCCCTCGACGACCTCAGCCCCGACATGGCCCGGATCGAAGGCCTTGCCGAGGCCATGGCCGCGAACCTCCTGATGTCCCCGTATCTGGCGGACACCAAGGGCACGGGGCTCGCCTCCCCTGTAAAGGACATTCGCACCGTCACGGTCCAGGGTCCCACCTCCTCGACCGCGCTGCGCGCCCTCGCCTGGGGGGTGGTCCTCAAGGCCAACAACCTCACCGCCCCGGGGCTGGCCGCCGACTGGGCCAAGATGAACCCGCTGGCGGCGGCCCGCTTCTTCCAGGCACCCGCCGGTTTGACCAATGGCGCCACCGACACCACGGCCCGGGACATCGAGCCCCTGAACATCTACTCCCAGCTCACCCGGCTCAAAGAGACCCAGCTCTCTACCGAACCCATCGATCTGGCGGCGATCTTCAATGACACCGCGCTGACCGCCCTCTCGGCCCCCTTTGGCCTCACCTGGCCCCGCCCCACCACCAGCGTTGGCGTCCTCACCGCTCCCTACGTCAAGGACTGGGGGACGGACCCCAATGCCACCACCACGCCCCTGGCTCCCGTGACCATCAGCATGCCCACGCCTCTCGTCCAGGTGAACGGCAGCTACCCGAACCTCTCCTCGGGGGAGGTCTTCTACGCCGGCTTCAGCTTGACGGTAGACAAGCGCTACACCCTCAAGGCCACCATCTCGCCCGCGCTGGCCAGCGGGGCCAGTCTGGACGTGGACCTGCCCATGATGGGCCGCACCTTCAACTTCACCGGCTCCGGGCAGACCCTTGATGCGGTGGTCATTCCCGTCTATACCACTGCGCCCGTCTACCACACTGTCCGGCTGCGGCTCAAGAGTCCTGCAACAGCTCAGCCCGCGGTAGCGGTGACCATCGCCTTCGTTCCCGCCCCCTGATCCCCCGGCACTGGAGGCTCCCATGACCGCCCTTGACGCACTTCAGACTCTGAAGGCGCGGGCCCCTTTCGTGCCCGAGCTCGCCATTGTCCTGGGCTCCGGCCTCGGCGCGCTGGCGGATGGCCCGGAGGCCAAGGCGGGCCTCACCATTCCCTTCATGGAGCTGCCGGGCTTCCCCGCCCCCACGGTCGCGGGCCACGGCGGGAAGCTGGTCTTCTGTGAGTTCGAAGGCCGCGGGGTGGTGCTGCAGGCCGGTCGGTTCCACTTCTACGAGGGGCATCCCATGGGTCTCGTAGTCTCCCCCATGCGCCTCTATGGGCGGCTCGGCGTCAAGTCTGTGCTGCTGACCAACGCCGCCGGAGCCCTCAACCCCGCCTTCGGGGTCGGGGAGCTCATGGCCCTCACAGACCACATCAACTTCTTCGGCACCAACCCGCTCATCGGGCCGAACGTCGAGCCGGGTCCGCGCTTCCCGGACATGACCGCCATCTACGACCCCGCCTTCCGCAGCCTGCTGCAGGCCTGCGCGGGACAGCTTGGCCAGACCCTCCGCGAGGGTGTCTATCTGGGCCTCACCGGCCCCAGCTACGAGACGCCCGCCGAGATCCGCGCCTTCCGCGTGCTGGGGGCCGATGCCGTGGGCATGAGCACGGTGCCCGAAGCCATCGTGGCCCGCCAGGAGGGTATGCGCGTGGCCGGGATCTCGTGTCTCTGCAACATGGCCGCCGGCCTCCTCCCCCAGCCCCTGACCCACAAGGAAGTCCTCGAAGCCGGAGCCGCCGCCGCCGACCGCTTCGGCGCCTTGGTCAGGGCCTTCGTCAGCAGACTGCCTAGGTAGTTTTTTGGGGCCCTTGGGGGCCGCACAGCAAGAAGCCCGGCAACGCCGGGCTTCTTGCTGTTAGACGGAAATGGGTAAAGGGCTACCCGTTGTTCTCCTGGTGCTCCTCGATCAGCCGATTGACCACATCCGGCTCGGCCAGGGTCGAGATGTCGCCCATGCCATCGTATTCGGCCGAGGCAATCTTGCGCAGGATACGGCGCATGATCTTGCCGCTGCGGGTCTTCGGCAGTCCCGAGGCGATGTGGATTACATCCGGGGCAGCGAAGGCGCCGATAACCTGGCGGACCTGCTCCTTGAGGGCGCCGATGAGCTGCTGGCTCCCATTCTCGCTGTAGCCGTTGTTGAGCAGCACGTAGCAGTAGATGCCCTGGCCCTTGATCGGGTGCGGGTAGCCAACCACGGCCGCCTCGGCCACGGCTTCGTGCGCCACGAGGGCGCTCTCCACCTCAGCCGTGCCCAACCGGTGGCCGCTCACGTTGATCACGTCATCGATGCGGCCGGTGATCCAGTAGTAGCCGTCCTCATCCCGCCGGGCCCCGTCCCCGGTGAAGTAGTAGCCAGGATACTGGGTGAAGTATGTCTCCCGGAACCGCTGGTGGTCGCCATGGACCGTGCGGGCCTGGCCGGGCCAAGGGGCGCCCAGGCAAAGGGCCCCGGAGACCCCGTTGCCCTCGAGGGGGACACCGGTGGCCGCGTCCACGATCACCGGCTTGATCCCGAAGAAGGGGAGGGTGGCCGAACCGGGCTTCGTGGGCGTGACGCCGGGAAGCGGGGTGATGAGGATGCCGCCCGTCTCCGTCTGCCACCAGGTGTCCACCACGGTGCAGCGGCCGTCGCCGACCACGTCGTGATACCAGCGCCAGACTTCCGGGTTGATGGGCTCACCCACGGTGCCCAGCACCCGCAGGGAAGTCCGCTTGTACTTCTTGATCCATTCGTCGCCGCACTGGGCCAAGGCCCGGAGGGCCGTGGGCGCGGTGTAGAAGATGTTCACGCCCAGGTCATCGATAATCTGCCAGTACCGGCCCGCGTCCGGATAGAGCGGTGTGGACTCGAAGATCACGGAGGTGGCACCGTTGGCCAGCGGGCCGTAGACGATGTAGCTGTGCCCGGTCACCCAGCCGATGTCTGCCGCGCAGAAGTAGATGTCGTCGGGATGGTAGTCGAAGACCAGCTTGTGGGTGTAGGCCGCATAGGTCAGGTAGCCGCCGGTGGTGTGCAGCAGGCCCTTGGGCTTCCCGGTGCTGCCGGAGGTGTAGAGGATGAAGAGCGGATCTTCCGCGCCCATCCACTCGTTGGTGCAGGTGGAGCGCTGCTTGGCCGTCTCCTCATCCAGCCACAGGTCGCGGCCGGGCTGCATGGGAACATCGCTGTCGGTGCGCCGAGCCACCAGCACCGTCTCCACCAGGGACATGCCCTCGATGGCCCGGTCCACCGTGCGCTTGAGAGGCACCTTCTTGCCGCCCCGAAGACCCTCGTTGGCGGTAACCACCACCTTGCACTTGGCGTCCACGATGCGGTCCCGCAGGGACTCCGCCGAGAACCCGCCAAACACGACCGAGTGCACGGCACCGATGCGGGCGCAGGCCAGCATGGTGTAGACCAGCTCGGGGATCATGGTCAGGTAGAGGCAGACCCGATCGCCCTTCTTCACCCCGTTGTGCAGGAGGACATTGGCCACCCGGGCCACGTGGTGCTTGAGGTCCCGGTAGCTGATGTGGGTGTACTGCCCGGGCTCGTCCTGGGCCCAGATGATCGCGGTCTTGTCCCCCAGGTGGGGCAGATGCCGGTCCACGCAGTTGAAGCAAGCGTTGACGCGCCCGCCCAGGAACCAGGAGAAATCAACCTCCTTGTAGTCGGCGTCGAAGACCGACTGCCAGGGGTGGAACCAGGTCAGGGTCTTGGCCTGCTCGCCCCAGAACCACTCGGGGTTGTCGAGGGAGAGGCGGTAGAGCCGCTGGTACTCCTCCATGGTCTTGATGTGGGCCCGCTCCCGGATGTGCGGCTTCACGGGATAGAGGTCTTGGGACATGGTTCAGCTCCGTGCCAGGGTTGATGCGGGGGAGGAAAGGGTGGTTGGCGCCCAGCCCATAGGGCCAGGGTTCTGGTTCCACGCGTCGCTGCGGTGGATGAGGAAGATGGGGGGGATGGTGGCGATCATTGTCCGGCCAGGGGGGGCCCTTGTCCAGTGCGCGCCTCGCGGGTCAGGTTCCACCCGCATGCCAGGGGGACGCCCCGGGAAGTGGGAGAGCCGGGCGATGGATTCCTCCGCTCACCCGGCTCCCCTTCAGACCTCCAGCGGCTGGGCCGCTGGAGCTCAAGCTACTCGTGCTGGTAGGTGGTGATGTCCCGGTCCTTGGTTTCCTTCAGGAACAGGAAGCCGACCACCACGGTGATGAGTGCCACGATGATGGGATACCAGAGGCCGTAGTAGATGTTGCCCTTGAGGGCCACGATGGCCGTGGCAATGAGGGGCAGCATGCCGCCGAACCAGCCGTTGCCGATGTGGTAGGGCAGCGACATGGAGGTATAGCGGATGTTGGTGGGGAAGAGCTCCACCAGGAAGGCCGCGATGGGCCCGTAGACCATGGTCACGTAGATGAGCATGATGAACAGGATCAGCAGGGTCATGGGGTAGTTGACCTTGGACTTGTCGGCTTCCTTGGGATAGCCCAAGTCCACCAGTGCCTTCTTGAGGGAGGCTTCCGAGGCGGCGCTCCAGCCCTCGACCGTGGTGGTGGTGACCTGGCCGGTGGTGGGGTTCTTGCCCTGGAGGGTCGCAACGACCTTCTTGCCCGGAATGGGGGCGACCTTGTTGAAGTTGAGGCCCTGCTTGCCGAAGAAGTCGTTCACACGGTCGAGCTCAGAGAACTTGCTCCAGGGGCCCACGAACAGGTTGAAGGTCTCGTCGGCAGGGTTCCCGGCCACGGTGATGACGGTGGTGTTCTGGAACGTCTCAAGGGCCGGGTTCACGTAGTGGGTGAGGGCCTTGAAGAGGGGGAAGAAGGTGAGGGCGGCGATGAGGCAGCCGGCGAGGATGATCTTCAGGCGGCCGATCTTGTCCGACAGCCAGCCGAAGAAGATGAAGAAGGGCGTGCCCAGGAGCAGGGAGGTGCCGATGAGGATGTAGGTGGTGGCGAAGTCCAGCTTCAGGGTGATCTGGATGAAGAACAGCGCGTAGAACTGGCCGGTATACCAGACCACACCCTGGCCCGCGGTGGCGCCGAGGAGCGCCAGCAGCGCGTACTTGTTGTTGGGGTACTTGAGGAAGCTGTCGGAGAGGGGGGCCTTGGAGGTCTTGCCCTCGGCCTTCATCTTGGTGAAGACGGGGGACTCATGCAGCTTGAGGCGGATCCAGACGGAGACGGCCAGCAGGAAGATGGACATCCAGAAGGGAATGCGCCAGCCCCAGGTGGCGAAGGCTTCCTTGGTCATGGTGGAGCGGCAGGTCAGGATGATGCCAAGGCAGAGGAAGAAGCCCACGGTGGCCGTGGTCTGGATCCAGCTGGTGTTGTAGCCGCGGCGGTCATGGGCAGAGTGCTCGGCCACGTAGGTGGCGGCGCCACCGTACTCACCGCCAAGGGCCAGGCCCTGGAACAGGCGCAGGGTGACCATGATGATGGGGGCCCACCAGCCGATGGATGAGAAGGTCGGCAGGAGGCCGACGCCGAAGGTCGAAAGGCCCATGACCACGATGGTCACGAGGAAGGTGTACTTGCGGCCGATCAGATCGCCGATGCGACCGAACACCAGGGCGCCGAAGGGGCGGACCAGGAAGCCGGCGGCGTAGGCGGCGAAGGCGGACAGCAGGGCGGCCGTCTCGTTCCCCTTGGGGAAGAAGAGGGTGGCGAAGAAGGGCGCCAGGGTGGCGTAGAGGTAGAAGTCGTACCACTCGAACACCGTCCCCACGGACGATGCGATGATCACCATCCGTTCTTCCTTGGTGAGTGGCGTCCTTTCGGCGACTTTCTCGGTTGCGATTGCCATGTGGTGTTGCCTCCTTGGGGTGAAGATGGGTTTGGATCTTGACTGCGAACGGTAGTGGAATCGGGTCAGGCCGGCCAAGGCCCCAGATGTCATGTCCTCCCTCAGAATCCCCTTTCTGGGTGCCGACTCGGCCAGGGTCGACAAAGTCTCCTGCCGGCTGTCCAGAATTCCCCGGAACAGGAGGCAACGAGATCTAAAGCGTTATGAGAACCACGATGGGCGAGCCATCGTATGGATCGAGTTGGTTGGGTAAGCTGTCCCCTAGGTAACGCCTTCCTCCGGGTAAGGTCAAGAGGGATTCGACGCCTTCGCGTTATTTTTTTAGGTTGCGAACAAAGTCACAAAACTTGATTTAAAAGGATGTTCAGATCATCTACGACCTCGTTGTCCAAATATCAATCCAATTTTTTCCCAATCAAATCCATACATCAGCTTGTATTTTCACGTCACGGAAATGTCATAGCGGCTTGCCTTTAGCCCCCAGGCATTGGTGAGAACCGGTTGTCCAGGGGTCCGAAACCCTCCGACCCCCTATCATGGTCAAGACTCCCAACGCCCCAGGACACCTCATGCGCATTGCCCTCATGGCCGACCTCCACGCCAACCGGCGCGCGCTGGACGCTTGCCTGGACCATGCCCATGCCCACGCGGCTGACCGTTTGGTCTTCCTGGGTGATTTCGTCGGCTACGGCCCCGAACCCAGCGAGACTCTGGAGAGGGTCATGGCAGAGACCGCGAAGGGTGCCCTCGCCGTGGCCGGGAACCATGACCAGGCCGTCTCGCAGGAGCGCGAATCCATGACCTCCGATGCGGAGTTTGCCATGGCCTGGACCCGAGGCCAGCTGGGCACCGAGGCGCGGGAGTTCCTCGCCAGTCTGCCCCTGCGCTACGAGGATGGCCCCCGCCTCTACGTGCATGCGAGCCCCCAGACCTACCCCGAGTGGATCTACGTGAACGATGGTCCCGCCGCCAAGCGGGCCCTGGAGGCCAGCCGCGCCCAGACCGTCTTCTGCGGGCACACGCACATCGCCGCGCTGCATGGGATCACCGCCACGGGGCAGCTGGTGTCCTTCCAGCCGGTGCCCTCGGTGCCGATTCCCTTGCCCCGACACCGCCGCTGGCTGACCGTGGTGGGCGCCGTGGGCCAAGCCCGCGGCGGAGATCCTGCAGCGGCCTACGCCCTGCTGGATACCGACAAGTCTGAGATCACGCACTACCGGGTGCCCTACGATGTGGAGGCCACGGCGGTGGCCATCCTCCGCGCCGGACTGCCAGCCTCCCTCGCGGCGCGACTCCGAAAGGGATCTTGAGCCATGACGGGACCGCGCATCGAGACCGGAGGCACGCTGGACGGCTTCCTTATCGGGGAGAGGATCCACCGCGGCGGCATGGCTTCCATCTGGTCGGTGACCCACCCGGACCACATCTTTCCGCTCCTGATGAAGGTGCCCGTCATGTCCGAGGGCGTGGATCCCGCGGCCATCGTCGGCTTCGAGATGGAGCAGATGATCCTGCCTCGCCTCTCGGGACCCCATGTCCCCCGGTTCGCCGCCCAGGGCGACTTCGATGTCCAGCCCTACCTGGTCATGGAGCGCATCCCCGGCCCCTCCCTGCTGCCGCTGCTGAATGAGCTCCCCCTGCCCTGGCAGGCCGTGGCCAAGCTGGGCACCCGCATCGCCCTGGCTCTGGATGATCTGCACCGCCAGCACGTCGTGCACCTGGATGTGAAGCCCTCCAACCTGCTCGCGCGACCCACGGGCGAGATCGTGCTCGTGGACTATGGGCTCTCCCACCATGATGAGCTCCCGGACCTGATGGGCGAGGAGTTCCGCCTACCCTACGGCACCGCGCCCTACATGGCTCCGGAGCAGATCCTGGGCCAGCGCCGCGATCCCCGCAGTGACCAGTTCGCGCTGGGTGTCCTGCTGTACTTCTTCCTGACCGGTGTTCGGCCCTTCGGCGACCCCCAGCGGCTGGCGGGCCTCAAGCGCCGACTCTGGCGCGATCCGGTCCCGCCCCGGCGTTTGAAGCCCGAGTGCCCGCCCTGGCTACAGGAGGTGATCCTCCGGTGCCTGGAAGTGCACCCGGCCTGGCGCTACCCCACCGCCGCCCACCTGGCCATGGCCCTGCAGCACCCGGACCAGGTCAAGCTGACGGCCCGCTCCGAGAAGCTGAAGCAGGATCCCTTCACCACGGTCCTGCGCCGCCGGTTCCGGGAACAGCCCCAGGTCTCGGCCATGGCCAAGGCGCCCGTGCGGCATGACGGGGACGCGCCCATCCTGGCTGTGGCAATTGACCTCTCCCTGGCCGCCGCCCCCATCGCCGAGACCCTGCGCACCATGGTCGCGCGCATGCTGACCACCCTGCCGGGCGCTCGGGTCGCCTGCCTGAACGTCCTCAAACAGGGACGCATCACCCTGGACCAGACCCTGGATGAACAGGGGCGGAACATCCACCATCAGCGCCTGGTGGAGCTGCGGAACTGGGCGATCCCGCTTGAGCTGGACGAGGGTCGCATCAGCTTCCATGTCCTCGAGTCAACGGACCCCGCCTCGGCGATTCTCCACTACACCAGCTCCAACCATGTCGATCACCTGGTCCTCGGCGCCCGCGCCAGTTCGCTGCGTCGCACCCTGCTGGGCAGCGTGTCGAGCCAGGTGGCCGCCCAGGCGCCCTGCACGGTGACCGTGGTGCGCTCGCGCCGCATGCGCACTGCTGAGCTCCCCGCCAGCAAAGACGAAGACTCCGACTCCTGGACCGTGGGCTGAGCGTGTGCTCTAAATAACACGCTCTGACAGCAAAACGCCCCGGCAAGCCGGGGCGTTTCCACTGGGGTTGTGACAGCCTACTCGGCGTCCTCGGCCTTGGGCTCGGGGAGGGTGTAGTCCACGAACTCGATGAGGGCCATGTCGGCCGCGTCGCCGAGGCGATGGCCCATCTTGAGGATGCGAGTGTAACCGCCGGGACGGCTCTCGAAGCGCTTGCGGAAGTCGGCGTCGAAGATCTTCTGGACGGCGACCTTGCTCCCGAGACGGGCCATCGCCAGGCGGCGATTGGCGATCGTGTCGGACTTCGCGAGGGTGATGAAGGGTTCCACGAAGCTGCGAAGCTCCTTGGCCTTCACCAGAGTGGTCTCAATGCGCTCGCTCTCGATGAGGGCGGTCGCGAGGTTCTTCATGAGGGCCTTGCGCTGGTTCGTGGTGCGGCCCAGGCGCTTGCCGGAAACGTTGTGACGCATGGGGGCTCCTTACACTTCCTGCTCAA
>CAIMQW010000129.1 GCA_903843705.1 uncultured Holophagaceae bacterium
CTGCCATCGAGAAGCAGTTGCAGAGCTACGAACGAATGAAGGAACTCGTAGACCGCTGGATTGATCTCGCCACTGAACTATCCAACCTCCGCCTGGTCCGAAATCGTGCTTGAATCGTCTGGAGAACTTGGCACTGTCCAGTAAGTAATGTTGCGTATATCTTTTGGACTTGGGGTCGGTGAAGGTTGATTTAATTCACCCCCGAGGCCTTTGATGCCTACCTGGCCTCCCCATCTGCCTCCTTATGACGAGATCCAGGTCAACGACGGAGGCTGGCTCAGCCGCTTCACCCGCCAGTTCGTGAAGATCCTGCGGGATCTCAGCCTGGCACTGCTGGCAGTTTTAACGCCTCCTGCGCGAGCATGAGGCCCTCCTACCAGGAAGGGCAAATGCGATGCAACTGACCTCGAAGACTGCGCACCACCTCCCTGGGGCAACGCGTCGACCTGCCTGCCGTGGTTCAGTGGTCCGGCAAGTCACGCGACCCGTCCTTAATGGAAGGCGCTGACCCCATGGACCGAGGCATCGACCGGGGGTCGAGCATGCGAGCCTGCGCCACCTGCGGCGCGGAGGTCATGCGCCGGGACTGTCACCACAACCGCTACGACGAATACATCTGCCGCGCCTGCCTGGGCAAAGGCCTTAAGTTCACTGCCATGGGCCGGACCGTGAGCCGCGCCGGGCGCTGGGCCCGCCTCGCCTCCCACTGGGCCACCAAGGTTGCCCTCGCCCTGATCGGATTCTACGTGCTCTACACCCTGGTGGGGTTCTTCTCCACCGACTGAACATGACCCATTTGGAGTGCCGGGAACCGCATCCGCGAAGGAAGGATCTGGCTCACTTGCGCGATCGGAGTGCCACCCATGCCTGCCCCTGTCCCCCCTTCCTCCAGCCGCTCCCGCCGCAGGTCCTGGAACGCCCTCCTTGCCGCGGCGCTGACGGTCGCCGCCCTAGGCTGCCGGGCTCCGGGCCAAAAGCTGGACGCCTTCCCCCACGCCGAGACCCGCGAGCAGATGGCCGGGGCCCACGTGGTGCTGCGTCCCCTGACGCCGGAGCTAGTGAAGGCCCAGGAGGCCGGGGCCTCCGGCTCCCAGGACCTCAGGGAGCTCCTTGTCGCCCGGCCCGCGCCCTACCGCGTCGGCCCTCAGGACGTGCTGCTGGTCACCGTGTGGGACCACCCGGAGCTCACCACCCCCCTGGGCCAGTTCCGCAATGACGCCGCCACCGGCACCCTCGTGGAAGAGGACGGCTCCATCTTCTTCCCCTTTGTTGGCAGGCTCTTGGTGGCCGGGCTCACCCTCCCTGAGGTGCGCACTAGGCTCACCACCGTGCTGGAGACCAGCCTCCGCAAGCCCCAGGTGGACGTAAAGGTCATGATCTATCGCTCCCAGAAGGTCTACATCGATGGCGAAGTACGTACGCCGGCCACCCACGCCATCACGGACGTGCCCTTCACCCTCGCCGAAGCCGCCAACCGGGCCGGCGGCTTCCTGCCCACCGCGGACCTCAGCCGGGTGCAGTTGGTGCGGGGGAGCCGCAACTGGACCCTGAACTGGCCCCAGCTCGTGGCTTCGGGGGGCCGCCTGGGACAGTTGCTCCTCAAGGACGAGGACACCCTCCATGTGCCCAGCCGGGACGAGGCGCCCGTATACATGATGGGAGAGCTCCGCAACCCCAGGTCAGTGACCCTCTACAATGGCCGGCTCACCCTTGCCCAGGCCATCTCCGACGCCGGCGGCCTGAACACGGCCAGCGCCGATGCGAAGTCGCTCTATGTGATCAGGCGGGGCGCCGGGGAGAACGAGGTGGAGGTCTTCCACCTAGATGTCTACAACCCCGTGGCCATGGTACTAGCTGACCGCTTTCAACTCCAGGCCCGGGACATGGTCTACGTGGACGGCGGCCCCCTGTCGCGCTGGAACCGCGTGCTGAGCATGCTCCTGCCCACCGTGAACGCTCTCGCCTCCACGGCCACCGAATGGAAGTACCTCGCAAAGTAGTCATCCCATGCCAAGCCCTATCCGCAGCGTGCTGGTCCTTTGTGAGGGGAACCACTGTCGTTCCCCTATCGCCGAATTACTCCTGAGGCGGGCCCTGGGGCCGGGAATCCGCGTAGCCAGTGCCGGCCTCCATGCCCTGGAGGGCCACCCTGCCGACGAACTGGCCCAGACCGTCGTGGCGGAGGCGGGCCTCAGCCTCGCAGAGCACCGGGGGCAGCAGGTGAACGCCGCCATGCTGCTGGCCGCGGACCTCATCCTGGTGATGGAGGAAGGGCAAGCGGAGCAGGTGACAAGCTTCGCGCCCGCCGCCCGGGGCCGGGCCTTCCTGCTGGGGCACTGGCTGCCTGCAGGCCGCAAGGCCGTCTTGGATCCCTACCAGCTAGGTCCGCCCGCCATGGCAGCCTCCCACCGCCACATCCAGGAGGCCGTAGAGGCCTGGGTCCACCGCATTGGCCCAGGGACCTGAACCCAGACGGAGCCTTGGCCGGAGCCAGCACGGCTTGAATGGCGCACCCCCCCCCCACGGACCTCCCCGAGCAAGCACCCTGCCTGACCAGCCCCATCCTGGCTACGCGCCCCCTGGGCGTGGCTGATCCCGAGAGAGCCGCCATGACCGATGCCCCGCCCCGCCAAACCCCTAATGCCTCGCACTTGGAGGAGTCCTACCTCCTCGGGGAGGTCATGGTGGTGGCCTGGGGTGGGCGCTGGCTTATCCTCGGCGCATTCCTGGTGACCATGCTGGTGGGCCGCATCTACGCCTGGCGCTCCCCCATCATCTACCGCCTGGACGCCATGCTCCAGATCGAGGGCAAGAAGAGCAGCAACAACGCGATGGCCATGTTGACCCAAGGGGTCTTCGAGACCAGCGGTGAGGCCGCCGCCGAGATCGAGATCATCAGTAGCAACCTGGTGCTGGGCCGCACTGTGGATGCCCTAAGCCTCCAGACCCTAGCCGTGCCTCGGCACGCCTCCCTATTCAGCGAAGCCTGGACCCGCATCAGGCAGGCCAGCCCCGCCCGCATCGAGGTGGAGTTCTTCGAGGCAGCATCCGGCACGCGGGGCCAACTACTGACCCTCGTCGCCCAGGAGCACGGAAGCTACCGGTTGCTCGGCCCCAAGGAGGAAGCCCTGGGGGTGGGGCAGGTGGGTCAGGAGTTCCAGGGGAGCCTGCGGGGAGCGCCCCTCCGCCTCAAGGTCCGCAGCCTGAGTGCCTCCCCGGGCCAGGCGTTTACCCTCCAGTCCACCCAATACCTCATGGCCATCCAGACCCTGCGCGCCTCCCTCACCATGCTGGAGAAAGGGGCCCATACCAACATCATCGGGCTCAGCCTCAACCACACGGACCCGGCCCGCGGGGCGGAGATCCTCAACACCATCCTAGCTCAGTATGTCCGACAGAATATCGAGCGGAAGGCCGAGGAGGCCAGCAAGACCCTGGCCTTCCTGAATGAGCAGATGCCCCTGGTGAAGGGTCGCCTGGACGTGGCCGAGGAGCGGCTCAACAGCTTCCGGGTCCGGACCGGGTCCGTGGACCTGGGCGAGGAGACCAAGCTGCTCCTCCAGCAGGGCACCACCATCGAGGCCCAGGTGATGGCCATGCGCCAAAAGCGGGAGGAGCTCCTCCGCAGCTACCAGGAAACTGCGGACCCCGTGGCCAACCTAAACCGTCAGATCCTGCAACTCCAGGAGGAGGGCAGCCGCGTGGAACGGGAGGCCACCCGCCTGCCCCACACCCAGCAGGAGATCCTCCGCCTCATGCGGGACGTGCAGGTGAACCAGGAGCTCCACACCTCCCTCCACAACAGCTCCCAGCGCCTGCAGGTGGCCAAGGCCGGAGAGATCGGCAACGCCCGCATCGTCGACCAGGCCATCCCCTCGCTCTACCCCATTCTGCCCCGGCGGCAGCAGATTGCGCTGGTCAGCGCCCTGCTGGGCCTGGCCATCGGCGCAGGCCTGGCCTTCGTCCGGCGGCTCCTGAGCCCCGGCATCCATGACCCCCACCTCCTGGAGACCCACCTGAACCTGCCGGTGCTGGTGACCATCCCCCACAGCAGCCCCCAGGAACAGATCCATCGCAGGCTCACCCTGAAGGTGCCCGGCGCCCACCTGCTGGCCCTCTCCTCCCCCGAGGACATGGCCATCGAGAGCCTCCGGAGCCTGCGCACCAGCCTGTACTTCACCCTCTTCGATGCCACAAACAACGCGGTGCTGATCACAGGCCCCTCCCCAAGCATCGGGAAATCCTTCATCAGCACTAACTTCGCGGCGGTGCTGGCCCAGACCGGCAAGCGGGTGCTGCTGGTGGACGCGGACATGCGCCGCGGCACCCTGCACGCCAGCTTCGGCCTACCCTCCCGGCAAGGCGGCCTCTCAGAGGTCCTCGCAGGGCAGCTGCCATGGCGCCAGGCCCTCCATACCGTCAGCGGGGTGGAGGTCCTGTCCTCCGGCACCATCCCCCCCAACCCCGCGGAGCTGCTCATGTCCAGCCACTTCGACACCTTCCTCCAGGAAGCAACCGCCGAGTATGACCACATCATCATCGACGCCCCGCCGGTGCTGGCCGTCACGGACGCCGCCCTCATCGGCAAGCGGGTGGGCGCCGTGCTCCTCCTGGTCAAGGCCGGCAAGCACTCCATCGACGAGCTCCGCACCACCCTCCAGCGCCTGGAGGTAAGCGGCGTGATGGTGCGGGGCTTCATCCTGAACGACGTGCCCGAGCGCCGGGGCAGCTACCGATACTACCGCTACGCCTACCACTACGCCTACGGGAAGAAGTAGCCATGGGAGGATACCCCGAAGGGGCTGGCGCGACCCCGAGGCCCAAGGTCCTCTGCGTGGCCAACATCCCGGACCACTTCACTGCCTTCCACCAGCCCACCCTCCGGTGGTTCCAGGGGGAGGGCTGGGAGGTGCACGTGGCCACCAGCGGCAGCCTGGACCTGCCCTGCATCGACCGCCATCACAGCATCCCCTTCACCCGGTCCCCATTCTCGTGGCAGACCCTCCAGACTTACCGGGCCCTGAAGTGCCTGTTGGACCGCGAGGGCTTCACCCTGGTCCATGGGCACACACCCGTGGGGGGCGCCCTCGCCCGCCTGGCCGCCCGGTCAGCCCGCCGGCAGGGCACCCGGGTGTTCTACACGGCCCACGGCTTCCACTTCTACCGGGGCGCCCCCCTGCTGAACTGGCTGCTCTTCTACCCCGTTGAGCGCCTTCTGGCCCACCTGACGGATTGCCTCATCACCATCACCCAGGAGGACTTCCAGCGGGCCCGGTCCTTTAAGGCGGGGCAGGTGGCCCATGTCCCCGGCGTGGGGGTGGATGCAGACCGCTTCCGTCCCTGCCCTGCAGGGGAGCGCCCTGCACGCCGCCAGGCCCTTGGCCTCGACCCCGAGGCCCTGCTGCTCATCTACGCCGCCGAGTTCAACCGGAACAAGAACCAGCAGCTCCTGGTGCGGGCCATGCCTGACCTGCTGATGATCGAGCCGAAGTGCCACCTCCTCCTGGCGGGCGACGGCCCCCTGCGCGGGGCCTGCGAGACCCTGGCCCAGCAGCTCGGGGTCAGCCCCGCCATCAGCTTCCTGGGGGAGCGCCAGGATCTGCCGGACCTGCTTCCCCTCTGCGACATCGCCGTGGCCTCCAGCCTACGGGAGGGCCTGCCGGTGAACGTCCTGGAGGCCATGGCCTGCGGGCTGCCCGTGGTGGCCACGGACAACCGCGGCCACCGGGAGCTGGTGGCGGCCGGCCAGACGGGGTTCCTGGCGTCCCAGCCCCAGGGAGCCGCCTTCGCCCGGGCCCTGGAACCCCTCCTCCTCTCGCCGGAGCTGCGCCACACCTTCGGAGCGGAGGGACGGGCGCGGCTGGAAGCCTCCTACTCCCTCGCCAAGGTGCAAGCGGCCCTGACGCGGCTCTACCCAAGCAAGGAGGCCCATGGGCATGCCTGACCCCCCCCTCCGGGTCCTGAACCTCTTCGTGAACATGGACCGAGGGGGCGCCGAGACCCTGGTGATGAATCACTACCGGCACCTGGACCGGAGCCGGGTGCAGTTCGACTTCCTGGTGCAGCGCGCCCACCGGGGGGCCTACGAGGATGAGATCGAAGCCTTGGGGGGACACATCTTCCGGGTGCCCCCCTTGGCCCCGAGTTCCTTCCTGGAGCATCAGGCCCAGCTGCGTGCCTTTTTTCAGGGTCACCCCGGCTATCCCATCGTCCACGGGCACTGCTCCGAAGTGGGCTGCTTCGCCTACCGGGAGGCTGCCCGTGCGGGCGTTCGGGTCCGCATCGCCCATGCCCACTCGGCCCCGGCGGGCCTGGACTGGAAGAGCCTTCCAAGATGGTTCCTGAAGAAGCTGGGGAACCGCTGGAGCACCCATGCCTTCGCGTGTTCCGAGGTGGCCGCCGCCTGGTTGTTCGGCCCTGGTCACGCCTATCAGCCCATGGCCAATGCCATCGACACCCGGCTCTTTCGCCATGATCCAGAACGGCGTCTGCGGACCAGGTCTGCCTTGGACATCGCGCCCACCACAGCCGTCCTGGGACACATCGGCCGCTTTGATCCCCAAAAGAACCATGAGCGCCTGCTCAGCATCTTTGACTCCTTCTCAGCCATGCACCCGGATTCCATCCTGCTGCTGGTGGGCAGCGGGGCTTTGCGCCCAGCCATGGAGGCCCGGGCCGAAGCCCTGGGCCTGGTAGACAAGGTCCGCTTCCTCGGCACCCGGGACGATACGCCTGCTCTGCTCGATGCCATGGACGCCTTCCTCTTCCCCTCCAGGTATGAAGGCTTGCCAGTCACAGTCATTGAGGCCCAGGCCTCAGGGCTCCCCATCGTTCTGTCTAGTAGCATCAGCCGGGAGTGCGATCTGACCGGGGCTCTGGCCTTCTTGCCCCTCGCGACCCCAGATGAAATCTGGGCCAAGGCTGTGCTCGCTGCGGCCCAGCAGGGGAGAGCCCAGGAGGCAGACCGCCTGGTGGCGGCCGCTGGCTTCGACATCGAGCAGGGCGCCCAGTGGCTCCTGGACTGGTATGAAGCAGCCCATGCCTCCGCGTCGGCAGATGGGGGCAGCCAATGACCCCGCCGCTGCTCACGGTCTTCACGCCCACCTTCAATCGGGTCCACCTGCTCCCCCGGCTCTATGCATCCCTGCTCCGCCAGACCGCCCAGGCTTTCTGCTGGCTGATCATCGACGACGGCTCCACGGATGGGACGGGGGCCCTGGTGCTGGCCTGGATTCTGGAAGGCCGGATTCCCATCACCTACCACTGGAAACCCAACGGCGGCATGCACACGGCCCATAACGCCGCCTACGAGCGGATTACCACTGAATTGAATGTCTGCATCGACTCCGACGACTGGATGCCCGATGACGCTGTCGAACGCATCACGGCTTGCTGGAAAGAGTTCGGGAGCCAACAGGTCGCCGGCATCATCGGCCTGGACGCTGATGCCGGGGGGAAGCTGATCGGGACGGCCCTGCCCGCAGATCGCGCCACCATTTGCCTGGGTGAGTTCTATGCAATAGGGGGCCGGGGCGACAAGAAGCTCGTCTATCGCACGGACCTCATAAGGCGTACCCCGCCCTACCCCGAGTTCCCCGGCGAGACCTATGTGGGCCTCATCTACAAATACACCCTGGTTGACCAGGAGTGCCCCCTGCTGGTGCTGAACGCGGTGCTCTGTGTGGTGGACTACCAGGCCGATGGCTCCAGCCTGAACATGCTTCGGCAGTATTGGCGGAACCCCAGGGGCTTTGCCTTCCTGCGGAAGGTGGACATGGTGCATGGCTGCACCTGGCAAGTCCGCACCAAGGCCGCCATCCACTACGGGGCCAAGAGCCTGATGCTCCGCAATAAGGCTTGGCTGCAGGAATCACCACGGCCCTGGCTCACCTTGGTCACGCTTCCGCTGGGGCTTGCCTGCTATGCCTACCTGCTGTGGGCGAGGCAGCGGCTCCACCTGGCCACGAGGCCCCCGGGCAGTGTGCCGCCATGATCCCGCTGCCCTACTACACGGCCGTCTTCAATCACACGCTGCTGGCCATCGTGCTCCTGACGGTGGGGGCCCTGGCCTTCCTTCGGGAAGAATCCCTCCCGCAGGGGGTCTTCAAGACCTCGTTCTGGGCCCTGCTCCTGGCTGTGATTTTCTACATGGGTTTGAGGCCCATCAGTGGCATCTACTTTGGGGACATGGGCACCTACGCCCGGGATTTCGAGCGCGCGCGATTTGCGCTGGGGACTCTTGAACTCAATCGATCCGATTCTCTCTTTCTCCTGTTTTTGGAACTCTCGGCGGCTTTTCTATCGGTCGACACCTGGTTTCTGCTCTGCGCAGCGCTCTATGTGGGCCTCATGGCCTGGGCCGTGCACCGGGTGCACGGGCCCCAGGCCTATCTGGCCCTGCTCGTGATGGTGGCCAGCTACAGTTTCTGGGGCTACGGGGTAAACGGCATTCGGAATGGGTTGGCCACCTCCCTGGTCTTGCTGGGCATGGCCTACCGCGACCGCAAGGCGATCATGTTTGTTCTCTTTGGTCTGGCCCTGGGCACCCACGCCAGCGTCGCCCTGCCGGTCTCGATCTTCCTGCTGGGATTCGTGATCCGGAGTCCCTGGTTCTACCTCATCGGGTACGCGCTGGCCATCCCCCTCTCCCTCATCATGGGCGGGTGGTGGGAGTCGTGGTTCGCCTCCCTGGGCCTGTTCGGCGATGCCCGCTTTTCAAGTTACCTGCTGGATACGACAGAGGCCCGTCTCTTCAGCGCCACCGGCTTCCGTTGGGACTTCGTGCTCTACAGCCTGAGCCCCATCCTGTTCGCCGCCTGGCAGTTGTTCCGCCGCCGGCTGGAGGATCCGTTCTATACCCAGCTCGTGAACACCTATGTGGGCTGCAACGCCTTTTGGGTGCTGGTCATCCGGGCCAGTTACTCCAACCGCTTTGCCTACCTCTCCTGGTTCCTCATGCCCTGGGTCTTCATCTACCCCTTGCTGGCAGACAAGGTGCTCCCTGGGCGCTATAGGCTGATCGGGGTCTTCCTGCTCACCTACTACCTCTTCACCTACTTCATGGTGGTCAAGTCATGATCCCCAGGATCCTCCACTACTGCTGGTTCGGCGGTGCCCCTCACCCCAAGGCGATGGCAACCTACCTCGCGGGCTGGCGGCGGGCCTGCCCGGGCTACGCAATCCGGGAATGGAACGAAACCAACTTCGATCTGGACTGCTGCGCCTATGTCCGGCAGGCCTACGACCAGCGGAAGTTCGCCTTCGTGAGCGACTACGCCCGGGGTCTCGCCCTGCTCACCCAGGGTGGCATCTACCTGGACACGGATGTGGAGCTGCTGGGTTCCTTCGATGCCTACCTGCACCACCGGGCCTTCTTCGGGTTCGAGCATGGATGGTATGTGGCCACCAGCACCATGGGCGCCCAGTCCGGGCAGGAGATCTTCCAGGTCTACCTGGAGCAATACCACCGGCGAGCGTTTCAGGATGCTTCAGGCAAGCTGGACCTCACCACCAATGTGCAGGTGCTCACGGCGCTTCTGGAGGCCCGTGGCCTTCGCCGGGATGGGGCCACCCAACACCTCCCGGATGGCATCACCTGCTACCCCCAGGCCTACTTCTCACCCTATGACTATGCGAACCATCTGGACCATCGCACCAAGGAGACGGTAGCCATCCATCACTATGCCCAGACCTGGCTTACACCCATGGGCCAACTCCGCCGCATGCTCAAACGGTGGGTCCTGGCCCTTGGGGGGCGGAACTTGCTGAGCAAGCTCAGGCGGGAGGGAAATTCGTGACTTCCGTGCATTCCGTCCCAGGTATTCGGGTACTTGTGGTCGCCCATGCCATGCGCATCGGCGGGGTGGAGCGGGCCTTGATCGGCCTGCTGGAGCAGCTGCTGCAGGAGGGGCATCGGGTGGACTTGTTCCTCTGGGCCCACGATGGCGATTTCATGCCGCTACTTCCTGCTGGCATTAACCTCCTGCCAGAGATCCCCGCCTATGCCAGGCTGGAGCGCCCCATCGTGCGGGCCCTGGCCGATGGATTCTGGGGCATAGCCCTGGCGCGCCTGGGCGCCAAATTAGCCACCGCCTTGCGTGCACGAGTCCTTGGTATCCGGGGCTTCCTCCTTCCCCGAAGCCTGGCCTACGCCCTACCGTTCCTCCCGCCCATACCTGGGACTTATGACGCTGCCTTCAGTTTCCTGGCGCCCCACCATGTGGCCCTGCATCGGGCCAAGGCGACCTGGCGGGTCGCCTGGATTCACACCGACTATGGGTCCGTGGAGACCGGCGTAGATCATGCCTTCGAAGTGAAAACCTGGTCCTGTTTTGACCTGTTGGTGGCCGTCTCCGGGGCCGTGCAGGATGCATTCCTCAGGACCTTCCCTTCGCTCGCCGGGAAAGTCATGGTTTTGGAGAACCTCCTTTCGCCCGCTGCAATTCAGAGGCAGGCGGAACTTGGGGTGCCTGCTGATATGCCGAATGAACCCGGAGTGTTCAAAATCTGTTCTGTGGGGCGTTTCAGCCATGCCAAGAACTTCGACTCCATCCCAGAAGTCTGCCTCAGCTTAATCAACATGGGGGTTCCCGTTCGTTGGTATCTTATTGGCTACGGCATGGATGAAGGGCTCATTCAGCAGCGTATTCGTGAGTTCGGGATGGGCCAAGTGGTTGTGGTGCTGGGGCGTCGATCGAATCCGTATCCCTACATCCGGAATTGCGATCTCTACGCCCAACCCTCCCGGTATGAGGGTAAAGCTGTGGCTGTTACTGAAGCGCAGATTCTTGGCAAACCCGTCTTGGTGACAAATTACCCTACGGCCTGTGATCAGGTCACGCATGCGGTGGATGGCTGGATCTGTGGTCCTGCGCCGGAGCAGATCGCTGAAGGCATCAGGGTGCTGGCAGGGGATTCCGCTTTACGCACTAGCCTCGCGCGCAACGCAGCGGAGTCCCTCGCCCAGACGGACCGGGGGCCTATCTCAGCGCGACTTATCCCAGAAACCCTCATCAATGCCTAATCATCGCCTTGCCATGGATGAACCACCTACAGCAACCATCTCGTCAACCTCACCACAAACCCAGGGAAGCCAATGCAGTCCATCCCCCGCCTGACAAAGATTGCAACCGTCCCAAGATTCCATGGGGCCGATCAGGAATGGGTCCCATGAAGGTCTGCACGATCACCTGCCATGACGTTTACAACTTCGGCGCTTCCCTGCAGGCTTTTGCCCTTCAGACGCATCTCAATAATGCGGGCCATGCCGTTGAAATCATCGACTATAAGCCCGACTACCTCTCCCAGCACTTCAACCTATCTTGTGTAGCCAATCCGATCTGGGACCGGAATTTGTTACTCCGGACCATCTACCTGGGTGCGAAGTTGCCGGGCCGCCTTCGATCGCTGAAACAAAAGCGGGCCTTCGATCGGTTCACCCGGTCGCGGCTCCACCTGACGCCCCATCGCTATACCTCAAATAATGAACTTAGGGCCTCACCTCCCCAGGCGGACGCCTACATTTGCGGGAGCGACCAGATCTGGAATGCCCACTTTCCAAACGGGCAAGACCCTGCCTTTTTCCTGGATTTCGCGCCAGCAGGAAAGCGAAGAATTGCCTATGCCGCAAGCCTTGGCGAGGATGACTTGCCGGAGTCGGAGATCCCGCACTTCCTGCAACGCCTTCAACGAATAGGCAGCGTCTCGCTCCGGGAGGAGTCAGCCATTCCGTACCTTCGCAAGATTGGGGCCGGCCCCCTGCATCATGTCATGGACCCCGTCTTTCTGCTGGGTGCAGAGGAGTGGACGAACCACTTCAACCTGACCTTGCATGCAAGCAACGACTACCTGCTGGTCTACACCTTCGAAAACACTCGGAGCGTGGACGGCCAGCTCAGGGAACTGGCCTCCCACCTCGGCTGCGAGATCGTATCCGTTGGGCCAGGCCACTGCGGGGCTGCAAGCAAACGCCTCCCATACATCGGCCCCGGAGCCTTCCTGGACCTGGTCTTCAATGCGAAGGCCGTGGTTTCAAGTTCCTTTCACGCCATTGCCTTCTCGATCATCTTCCAAAAACCGTTCTACACACTATTGAGGAGCGATGGCCTGAATTCCAGGATCACCAACCTCCTTGCCACCCTGCAGGTCGGTGACCGCACCCTTCAGTCCCAGGGAGACTCTTCAACCACGCCGATCGAATTCGAGGCGGTTTCCAGGGTTCTGCTCCCACTCATTGAAGAATCGGCCAACTACCTTCGAGCAGCCTTAGGGGAAAGCCAGCGTGTCTAAGAGAATCCTGTCCGTCCTGGACTCACTGCAGTGCTGGGGTGTGAGCCGCCAGGTATTTCTTGGACAGCGGGTTGAGTGTATTCACGCGCAAACCACACAGCCAGCGGCGCCTCTATGCTGAGAGGAGCGCCTCGATTTTGGGAAGTTCCGTCTCGACGTTGTCGATGCGATCTCTTCCGGTCGCCTCGATGAGACGGTCGCGCAACCCCGCATCGCGGATCAGCCGTTCCAGGGCGTCGGCAACCGACGCGCCGTTCATCTCGGCGATAAGTCCGTTCTCACCATGGCGGATCTGATTCGTGACGACGGTGAAATTGGTGCTCACCAACGGTTTCTGAAATATCCGCGCCTCAGCGAGGGTGAGGCAGAACCCCTCAAAACGGGAGGTTTGTGCGTAGATGTCGCACTCCTTGAGCTGGCCGTACGGGTTTACCTGCACCCCTAGGAGTGTGAAGCACTCCGTCAGCTCGCTGGCCGCGATCCCCCTCTCAAGCTCCCCCCGCAGTGCGCCCTCGCCGATGACGTACCAGTGAAAGTCAATGCCGCGCCCCTTGAGGATGGCAGCAGCCGCGAGGGCAATATCGTACCCCTTCTGCTCGACCAGCCGTCCGATAGTCAGGATGCGGCAACCGTTCCCGGGAGGGAGGCCCCCTCCCTGTCGACTCATCTCCCTGATGAAGTCGGGGTTGATGATGTCGTAAATCGTCCGCAACCGTTGCTGCTCAAACCGGTATTCCCGCTCCAGGATGACGGCCAGCCCATCCGAGACCGGCACGATGGTCTGGTACCGGTCGTAGTACGGTGTGTTGAACCGCTTGCTGTAACGCGCCTTCACGGTATCGATGTTGATCCAGGCGACCTTATTGGGGGCGTCCACCTTGTCGGCCACGTAGTAGGTAGGGGCCCCCTGTCCGAAGGCTACCGCCGTATCGTAGCGGCCTACCGCCCTGGGTACTGCGCTGGTCACGATGGGCCAGAGGATCTCAGCCTCATGCGCCCTCCTGCTGCCGCGCCAGGTATTGAGCTTCAGCCGGAGGGCGGCGCTGAGGCGGATCCAGAGGTCGCCTAGCCGCCCTTGCCGCAGCATGGCGCCGAGGGCGAGGTCGCGGTCGAGGTACCCCCCGGGAGTCAGTATCCTGCAGTTCCCAGGGAGGAAGATTTCGAACTCCCCCCCCTTCTTGAACACCATGATGTCGATGTCGTAACGGCCGGGGTCGAGCAGCGGCAGGAGCGAGACGAGGCTTTTCTCGGCACCGCCACACTCCAGTGAGTTGATGACGAATAGGATCTTTTTTTTGGTGGCGACGACTTTTTTCACGGCACCCTCTTAAGATTCATCACGACGGCTTGTCTTACTCGTTCCGGGGGCGCAGGGGAACTGGAGAAGGTCCTTAAACTTTTCTTATCAAGCCATTTGTGGGCGGTCACTCTTGACGCCCCGGACCAAAAACCACCCCCGCGTTACCACCGCGCCGAGCAACGGACTCAGTTGTATCAGGAGGTACCTGGCCCGATTCTGCCACCCAATCCGAACGGGGTGGGAGAGGAGTTCCCGGTTGGATTGGATTTCGCGTTTGATATCACGAAGCATGGCCCGATTTTTAAGAATGGCATGTTCTAATGGGCCGCGCCCCAATTTCCTGGACCACCAGGAGGGGGTAATCAATGGCAAGGAAGGAAGCAAGCCGCTGCGAAGCAGTCGGCGAAAGGTGGCAACTCATTTCATGCTGCTGCTCCAATCGTCAGCGGGTCGTGTGGGGA
>CAIMQW010000130.1 GCA_903843705.1 uncultured Holophagaceae bacterium
CCGGCTGGGGCACGATCGACACGCCTTCACCGGTGCGCCGGTCGAAGCGGACCAGGCCGCCGTACTGGCTCTCGGAGTAGACCGTGTTCGGGTCCGTGGGATCCACCTGGGTGTAGAAGCCGTCCCCGCCCCGGGTCACGAACCAGTCGAAGCCGGTGGCGCCGTGCAGGTTCCGGGTGCGGCTGGGGCCACCCATGGTGAAGTTGTCCTGGGTGCCGCCGTAGATGGTGTAGAAAGGCCGGGACTCGTCCACCGCCACGCGGTAGTACTGGATGATCGGGAGGTTGGCCTTGTACTCCCAGGTGGCGCCCCGGTCGTGGCTCTCGTAGACGCCGCCGTCGCAGCCCGAGACCAGGCGATCGGTGTTGGCGGGGTCGATCCACAGGGCGTGGTTGTCCACGTGCTTGTACTTCTCACCCACCCGCCGCCAGGTCTTGCCGCCGTCCTCGGTTACCTGCATCCAGGTGTCCATGGAATAGACCCGCAGGGGCTCCTTCGGATCGCAGATGATCTCCTGATAATACTGGGCGCTGCCGCTCACCTGCTCGCTGCGCCGCTCCCAGTTCCGGCCGCCATCCAGGCTGCGGAAGAAGCCGCCGGCCTTGTTGGCGGCCTCGATGGTGGCGTAGACCGTGTCCGGCGCGCCCTCGGGGATGGCCAGACCGATGCGGCCCAGGTCCTCCTTGGGCAGCCCTTCCTTCAGGCGGGTCCAGGTCTGGCCGCCGTCGGTGCTCTTGTGGATGCCAGAGCTGGGACCGCCATCCACCATGCCCCACACGTGGCGGCGGCGCTGGTAGGTGGCGGCATAGAGCACATCAGGATGGCGAGGATCCAGCACCACATCCGTGACGCCGGTGTGGGCATCGACGGTGAGCACGCCCTTCCAGAACTTGCCCCCGTCGGTGGTCTTGTAGAGCCCCCGGTCGCCACCCTCCTTCCAGAGCGGTCCCTGGGCGGCCACGAAGACCACCTTGCTGTCCCGGGGATCCACCAGGATCTTGGCGATGTGCTCGCTGGCCTTCAGGCCCAGGTTCTCCCAGTGCTGGCCGCCGTCCATGCTGCGGTAGACGCCGTCACCGTAGGCCACGGAGCGCTGGCTGTTGTTCTCGCCGGTGCCCACCCACACCACGTTGGAATCCCGGGGATCGACAGTGACGCAGCCGATGGAGAAGGAGGTCTCCTTGTCGAAGATGGGCTTCCAGGTGGTGCCTGCGTTTACGGTCTTCCAGAGGCCGCCCGAGGCCGCCGCGACGAACCAGGTGTCGGTATTTCGCGGATCCACGGCGATGTCCCCCACCCGACCCGAGGTGACGGCCGGGCCGATGGCGCGCAGGGGCAGCGCTGCCAGGGGCGAGCCCTTGACCGCGGCCTCGTCCTTGTCGCCCGGCGCTGCGGCCACCAGGGGCGGGACAGCCAGGAGCAGGGCCAGGAGCGGGAGCGAGCGGAACCGGGACATAGTGCCTCCTATTACGATGGAACCACCATCATGCCCGAAGTGCGGAAGACATCACCAACCAGAACCGGTGCCCTTGCCGCGCACCCGCCCCTGCCACTTCACACTCTGAGGGCCGGGTTCCAGCTCCAGCGCCTCTCCCTGCCCTTCGCCCAGCCGACCGCGCAGTGTCACCGCGCCCTGGGCCTGCACGAACTTCACGGAGCGGTCCGCGCCGACGGTGACCGTCACCGTGTCCGCCGCCAGCCGCCAGCCCTGCCCCTGGCACTCCACGTTGCCGCTGAGGACGATCTTCTGAGCCTCGCTCTGGCCCCGCTCGGCCCGCAGGACCAGGTCACCATCAGGCGCGGCCAGGGTGCCGCTGAGGCCCTCGGGGAAAGTGACCACCTCGCCCCGGCGAACGATGCGCGGACCCGAAAGCCGCTCCCGCAGGCGGCTCCATGCCGCCGGGCGGCCCGTCAGCGTCCAGAGAGCGTCCTCCCAAACCAGCCGGGCGCCCCGCACGCTGCCCCCGGTGAACAGGTTCACCTGCACGGGTCCCTCGATGGTCCAGCCGCGGGGATCGCCCTGCCCGGCGCCCCCGGTGAAGGTGCCGTCCTCGCCGCGCCCAAGCACGGGGCCCTGGAGCTTCCAGCGACGGGTGGCACGCTCGACTTCGATGCGCGGTGAGGAGAGGCTGCGGCGCCCCCAGCTGAGGAGGGCCTGGCCCTCGGCCACGGCATGCCCCACCGCTAGGTTGTCCGGCAGGTCCCGGCCCGGCGCCTCGCGCATCAGCACCCGGGGGGCCCGCAGGACCAGACGCTGGCCATCCATGGGCTGGTCCCAGAGGACGCTCCCTTCGAGGCGCAGTCCGGCGGGCGTCCAACGCGCCCCTTCGGTGCTGAGCTGTTCCTCGCCGGTGGGCACCGCCCGGCGGGCCCGGAAGTGCCGGAACTCCACCTGCTGGAACGTGGCGCCGGGCGCGGGTCGAGGCGCCACGCCGCCCTGGGCGTCCCCATGCCAGCCATCGCTGCGCTGGAAGGCCAGGGGCCCGGGCCAGCTCACCTGGTCCGGCTTCAAATCCGCCACGCTGGCCTGCAGGGAGCCTTCACTCAGGGACGCCTTGACGCCCTCCAGGTGACCCGTGAGAAAGCCGGGCGCGGCCCAGAGGCGATCGGCGTCCATGCGGCGGAGGGTAGCCGGGGTGACCCGGTCCGGGGGTGCCTGCCAGCGCACGGGACCGTGCTCCACCCGGAGCCGGCCATCGACTTCGCGCCGCCAGCCCGTAGGCAGGTCCCAGACGCCCTGGGCGGAGCCCTCGAGCGACTGCCAGCGCAGGGGCGCCAGCCCCTCCCACTCGCCGCCGGTCCACCGCAGTGCCGGACCCTGGCCCTCGATGCGGCCCTTGCCAAGAGGAGTGGTGGTCCCAGGCTGGGCCACCCCCAGGTCCATGGGGGCCTGGAGCGTCCAGACCCCCGCCTGGCGTCGGGCCTTGGGCGAGAGCAGGCGCCACTGGCCCGCCGGCTCGTCGAGGCTGCCCCTCACCTGATCCAGGCGCAGATCATCCTCCGTGCCCGTGATGGTCTTGTAGGAGAGCACCATGCGGTTCGGCCCGAGCTGCTCCGTGAGGGTGCCGATGCTGCCCAGGGTGCCCTCGCCAAAGAGTGGATCGCCGCCGCTGGTGCGACCCGGCATGCCGTCCACGCCCTGCACCAGGAACCGGGCGGTGAGGACCAGGGTGCCCGCGACCAAGGCCCAGCCCAGCCCCCGCCACAGGGGATGCCGCGCGGGCGGGACCGCCTGGAGCAGGCTGTAGAGGCTCACGGCGCCGCCTCCGCCAGGGCTGCGTCCACCAGCCAGGAGCGACCCCAGCGGTCACTGTCCTGGGGCGTGGCGGCCAGGCACAGGCGGTCGCCCGGACGAGGCTGCGCGGGGCGGCCTTCGCCCGCGAACCAGGTGACGGAACCCTTCACGCCAGACAGCCCCAGCCGCCAGTGATCCGCGCTGAACACCACAGACTTTTCGATGACGCCTTCCAGCCGCGCCAGCACCGGGGCGAAGCCCTGGCCGAAGGGTTCCAGCCGGGCCAGGGAGCCGTCCGCCGCCAGCTCCGAGGGATCCCCATCCAGCAGCAGGGGTGGCAGCTCTCGGCCCACGGCCTGCTCGGCGGCACCCCGCTGGAGGGCTGAGCGCACGAAGGGGAACCGGGCCGCCTCGAAGCTGAGTCCCGCCGCCACCTTGTGGCCGCCGCCACCCAGGGTGAAGGGCTGCGCCAGGGCCAGCAGGGCGCCCAGGTCATATCCTTCCGGGGCCCGGAGGCTGCAGTGGGCCACGCCGTCCACCACCGTGCAGACCCCGGCGGGCCGGCCACTGGCGCGCATGCGGTGGCCCGCCACGATGCCGATGACGCCCTTGTGGGCCGTGGGCTCCAGAATCAGGTCGAAGGGCTCGTCGCCCGGGGGCGGCATCTGGCGGGTCAGGGCCTGCTGGGTGGCGCGGCGCTCGGCGTTCAGGGCTTCCACCCGCACCATCAGGGTTGTGGCTTCATCGGCATCCCGGGTGAGCAGCAGGCGCACCGCATCCTCGGCCCCGCCCATGCGGCCCACGGCGTTGAGCCGCGGCCCCAGGCCGAAGGCGATGTCCTGGGCGCCGAGGGCGCCCTCCTTCTTCGCGGCTCGCAGCAGCGCCGCCAGGCCGGGGCCGTTCCGCTGGGCCAGGGCATCCAGGCCCCGGCGTACCAGCAGGGCGTTCTCCTCCACCAGCGGCATCATGTCGGACACCGTGCCGATGGCCACCAGCTTGAGCAGGCCGTCCAGGAAGGCCGCGTCGGCGCCCTCGGGCTGGGGCACGGCCCCAAGCAGGGCTTGGGCCAGCTTGAAGGCCACGCCCACCCCCGCGAGGTGGGGGTTCGCATAACCATCCAGGTGGGGATGCACCACGGCGCAGGCCGGCGGCAGCTCAGGCCCCAGAGCGTGGTGATCCGTGATGACCCAGTCCAGGCCCAGCTCCGCGCTGGCCCGGACCTCCTCGACGCTGCGCACGCCGCAGTCCACGGAGATGAGCAGCCCCGGGTCGCGGCTGGCCTTCAGCTCCTGGATGCAGTCCAGGTGCAGGCCGTAGCCGTCCGAGAAACGGTTGGGGATGAAGAACGAGGCCTCCGCCCCCAGCTTCTCCAGGGTCCGCACCAGCAAGGCCGTGGCGGTGACGCCGTCCACGTCGTAGTCGCCGTAGACCACGATGCGCTCCCGGGCCGCGAGGGCCCGGCGGATGCGCGCCACGGCCGCGTCCACGCCCGGCAGCAGGTGGGGATCGGTGCTGCGGGACCAGGCGGGATCCAGCCGCCAGGCCAGGGCCTCCGGCCGATCGACACCCCGCAGCCAGGCCAGCCGCGCCAGACGGGGGTCCAGGCCGCATGCCTCGGCCAGGGCTTTCCAGGGCGCCACTCCCGCCGGAAGCTCCCGGCGAAGGCGCCAGAGCTTCGCGTCCATCTCAGCCCACGCTGCCCATGCGGGCGAACTTCTGGTAGCGCTCCTCCACCAGCTGCTCGGCCGTGAGCTCCGAGAGCTCGGAGAAGGCCTCGATGATGGCATCCTTCAGCGCGATCGCCGCGGCGTCGTAGTCCGAGTGGGCGCCGCCAAGGGGCTCCTTGATGATGCCGTCGATGATGCCCAGCTCCAGCAGGTGCGGGGCTGTGAGCTTCAGGGCCGCCGCGGCCTTGGGGGCCTGGGTGGAGTCTTTCCACAGGATGGAGGCACAGCCCTCGGGCGAGATCACAGAATAGATGGCGTTCTCCATCATGAGCACGCGATCGGCCACGCCCAGGGCCAAGGCCCCGCCGCTGCCGCCTTCGCCCAGCACCACCGCCACCACGGGCACCTGGAGCTTGGCCATCTCCAGCAGGTTCCGGGCAATGGCTTCGGCCTGGCCGCGCTCTTCCGCGTCCACGCCGGGGTAGGCACCCGGGGTGTCGATGAGGCAGAGGATGGGGCGCTGGAACTTCTCGGCCAGCTTCATGAGGCGCAGGGCCTTCCGGTAGCCCTCGGGCTTGGGCATCCCGAAGTTGCGCAGGATCTTCATCTTCGTGTCGCGGCCCTTCTGCTGGCCGATGACCATAACGGGATTGCCCTCGATCCAGCCCATGCCGGCCACGATGGCGGCGTCGTCGCCGAAGCGGCGGTCCCCGTGCAATTCGTCGAAGCGCTCGCAGATGCGCTCCAGGTAGTCGAGGGTGTAGGGCCGCTTGGGATGGCGCGCCAGCTGGGCCCTCTGCCAGTCCGTGAGGTTCGTGAACAGGTCGGCCTTGAGCTTGTCGAGCTTCTTGATCAGCTTCTCCCGCTCCTTGTTCTGGGAGGGGTCCATCTCCATGGCCCGGATCTGGGCCTCCATCTCGAGCACCGGCTTTTCCAGCTGCGAGAGATCCATGGCCTGTTCGGGGGATGTGTCTTTCATGGAACCTCGAGGCGTTATGTTCGAAGGTTCAGTGTAGGAGGCCAGGGAACGAATGACCAGGGACCCCTGACCCGGGGTAGTCCACCCCCCAAACCCGCCCCGGCCGCAACAATCACCCCATGGGGCAAGCGCTGTTGGCACAATTCCCCAGTGAGGTCTCACCCGTGCATGCCATTCCCTTCCCCCTCCTCGGTCTCAGCGGCGGCATCGCCGCCGGCAAGAGCTTCGTCGCTCGGTGCCTGGCGGACCTGGGCTGGGTGGTGATTGATGCGGACGCCCTGGCCCGGGAGGCCGTGGCCCCGGGCAGCGAGGGACTCCGGGAGGTGGCCCTAGCCTTCGGGCCGGAGGCCCTCCAGGC
>CAIMQW010000131.1 GCA_903843705.1 uncultured Holophagaceae bacterium
GATTCCGGGCCTCGGGGGGTTCTCAGGAGCTAGGGTTGCGGGATCAGTAGTAGAGCTCGGCGCTGCTGAGGTAGCCCGCGCCTGCGCCGCCGACAAGGAGGGTCTTGCCATTCGGCAGGACCGTGGCAGTGGGGGCCTCCCGGCCTGTGGTCAGGTTGCCGGTGGCGGTGAAGAGCCCCGTGGCGGGATCGAAGAGCTCAGCCTCGGACAGCAGGGTCCCGGGAGTGCCCGTGCCGAGCCCACCCGCGATCAAGACCTTGCCTGAGGGCAGGAGGGCGGCTGCGTGCCAGGTGGCCCGGGCGATGAGCAGGCTTCCGGTGTTGGTGAAGGTCCCCGCGGTCGGATCGTAGAGTTCCGCCGTGGCCGTGGCAGCGCCGCCCACCACGAGCACCTTGCCGTTGGCGAGGGTCGAGGCGGTCTGGTAGGCCCGGGCGGTGTTCAGGCTGCCAGTGGCGGTGAATGACGTCACGGTGGCGAGGGGGTCGTAGAGCTCGGCCGTGGCCAAGGCGCTGGCGCGATAGCCGCCGGCGAGGAGGACCTTGCCGCTGGCCAGCAGGGTGGCCGTGTGGGTGGCCCGGGCGGCCAAGGGTGCACTGGCGGTGGCAGTGAAGGTGCCGGTGGCGGGGTTCCAGAGCTCGGCGGTGGTGGGGTAGGCGGTGAGATCCCGGCCACCGACCACCAGCACCTTGCCGTTGTTCAGCAGGGTGGCGGTGTGGTCCGAGCGCGCCGCCAGCAGGCTGCCCGTGGCCGTGAAGAGTCCCGTGGCCGGGTCGTAGATCTCGGCGCTGGCCAGCGTCGCGGCGAAGCTGACGCCACCGATGATGAGGACCCGGCCGTCGGCCAAGGTGGTCGCGGAGTGGTTGTAGCGGGCCACGCTGAGGCTGCCGGTGGCGCTGAAGGTGCCTGCGGTGGGGTTGTAGAGCTCGGCAGAGGAGAGCGAGCTGGAGGCGTCCTTGCCTCCGGTGATGAGCACATTCCCGGTGTTGAGCAAGGTCGCGGTGTGGAAGGCCCGGGCGGCGGCCAGGCTGTCGGTGGCGATGGAGGTGCCGGGACCGGCCGAGTTGGAGGTCACCGTAAGCAAGGCGGCGCTGCTGGTGACACTGTCGCCGTAGCCATCGGAGATCTGGACACTGAAGGAGCTGCCACTGTCGGCCAGGATGGCCGCCGGGGTCTTGTAGGAGGCAGCAGTCTCCCCGGCAATGGCCGCGCCGGCCTTCAGCCACTGGTAGGTCAGCGTGCCAGTACCCGAGGCCACCACGGTGAAGGTGGCGGTGGCGCCCACCAGGATGGACTGGCTGGCGGGCTGGGTGGTGATGGTCAGCGAGGGACCCGCCACGGTGATGCTGAGGCTGGCGGTGGTGCTGCCCGTGGCATTGGTGGCGGTCACGGTGTAGCTGGCTGCGGCGGTGACCGTGGTCGGGGTGCCCGAAATGATCCCGGTCTTGGTGTCCAGGCTCAGGCCCGCAGGCAACGAGGGGCTCACGGCATAGGAATCAATGACTCCGCCAGCAGCCGTAGGAGTGTTCGGCGTGATGGCGGTACCGGCGATATAGGTGACTGAACTGGCGGCATAGACGAGGGAGGTTGGGGCCTCCACCACGTCCTTGCAGCCGAGGCCCACCAAGGCCATGGCGAGGACCGCCACCCCGAGAGTCAGCCGTGACCATCCCCATCTCATCGCACGCATAGTCACCTCTTCCCGTTCAACATACTAATGGATCACCCACTCGCTCTTCCGGAGGAGCGACGGGGAGGGGCCAGGGCCCACCTGCATGATGAAGCAGCCCTTGGAGGCGTAACGCTGGCCGGGGCCGAAGCTCAGGCGGAGGTAGTCCGGGAGGATCTGGTCCCGCTGCATGCCGATGCGGTCGAGGAGGTTGTCCCGGTAGAAGTGCCGATCCATGTCCATGAGTGCCTGCCGGAGGATCTGGACCAGGGCATAGGTGCGGGTCGATATCCGGGTCTCCGGGTTGCGCTGCTTCAGGCCGCCCAGGAGCGTGTCGGCATAGAGGGAATACTTGGCTTCCAGCTTGGGCTCCCGGTAGGGATAGGTGATCCAGACCTGGGACCGGACCGGTTCAGGCAGATTGGTCAGCTGGCCGCCAAGCAGGCGGGCCGACAGGAAGGCACCCGTGGCACCCTGGGTCAGTGCCGCCAGGGCCGGGAAGGCACTGGACCCCGTCCAGAGGAGCACCGTGCTGGGCTTCTCGCGAGCCAGCAGCTCTTCCAGAGCTGCGAGGGCGAGGGGCTTGCCCTCGGGCAGCAGGGTCTCCGGCACGGCGGCCCGGCCCAGCTCGGCCCACGTCTCGCGAAATCCCTGGGCCAGGGCCTTCCCCTCGGGACTGTCCTGAACGAGCTGAAGGACCTTTCGCGTCGGGTTCGGATCATCCAGCCCATGCAGATAGCGAGCGGCGGCCTGCCCCTCCTGGTAGTAGCCCTTGGAGAAGTATTGGGTGTACCAGTCGGTGTCCGAGACTGCGGGCAGATCGGTGATCGGGAAGAGGCAGGGCAGCTTCGCCCGCTCGCAGAAGTCGTGGATGGGCTTCCACTCACCCGGGGCGATCCCTCCCAGCAGCGCAAAAGCTGGCTCCTTGGCTAGGAAGGCGTCCAGCTGCGCGGGCCAGGTTTCCGGGGGGCCCGAGAGGCGCCACACGGACAGGGCGAGCTTCCGGTAGGCGCCGCTCATCTCGTTGCCGCCAACCCCCAGATACATACGGTTGCCGAACCCTGCCGAGAACTGGTTGTGGCGGGCGACGTAGTTGTTCAGGGGCACCAGCATGGCCTGCTGGTCCTCCTCGCTTACCCCCGGCGCGATGACGGTGGCGAAGCGCAGGGTGTCGCCCACGACGCCCGGGGAGGGGCGCACCGAGAGGTTGCGCAGGTAGTTGATGAGCAGCGCCATGTCCGGGTCGCTGAGGTCGTAGCGGGGCATGACGGAGTGCATGTCGTAGCCGCTGGGATCCCGCCCGGTGCGCAGCAGGTGGGCCAGGGTCTCATCGGTGTAGGCGGGACGGGCCGCGGGGTTCTGCAGCTTGAGCTCGCGGCGTTCCTCGGGGCTGAGGTTCGGGAACTTCCAGTAGCGGGGAATGGCCAGCCGGGCCCCGTTGGTGGGCAGGGTGACGATGCCCCCTTCCCAGGAGCCAAGCCCGGCGCGCAGGTGGCAGCTGCTGCAGGAGAAGGCGGTCCCCGCCACGGGCACGTCGCCGTTCACCACGGAGGACATGGGCTCACCCGAGGGCAAGAGACCCAGGCGGTACATACGCTCGCCCAGAGCGAGGGCATTGTCCACGGGCAGGCCCGCGACAGTTCCGGCCGGTTTCGGCTTGCCCGGGGGGGCGGCCACGGCGGGTGCGGCCAGGAGCAGGAGCCCGAGGGCACCGGCCAGGGCCCGTGAGAGCAGGGGGACCGCTCGCCAGCCGCTCATAGGATCCCTGCCTTCCGGCACTCAGCTACGAACTCGGAGGAACTCATCATCCCGTAGATGCGGATCCACTTCCCGGTCTTGGGATCCCGGATCAGCGTCAGGGGGTAGTGCGACATCTTGTTCGGGATGTAGGCATTGAAGGCATTCATCACCTTGTCGATGTCCTCCCGGCGGCCCGTGAGGAAGTCCCAGCCCGGCTTGGCCCGGTAGCGCTTGAGGTAGTCGCGCATCACCTTCGGGGTGTCGTTCTCCGGATCGATGGAAACGGACACGAGGTGAACCTTCGAGGGGGTTGCGGCCAGCTTCGTCTGGAGGTTGGCGTAGCCCGCGGACAGCACCGGACAGATGGTGGTGCAGGTGCCGAAGATGAAGTCCAGGATGACGGGCTCGCCGGAGTCCAGCAGGGTCTTGAGCTTCACCTTGGCGCCGTCCTGGTTGACCAGCACGACCTCAGGCACCGTGTAGGTCTCCAGAGTGCGGCTGTAGGGCGGCGGAGCCTGCGCGGCGAGGAAGCCCGAGCCGCTCAGCCAGAGGCTGGCGGTCGTCAAGAGGGTCGCCCAAGGATTTCGTCGCATGCATCGCTCCAGTAGATACCAGCCATGGGAGTCCCCCGGGCTGCAGTGTGGATCCCTCCATCACAGCACAATAGGGGGGATCGGAAAGGGTAACTTCACTCTGCGACCTTGCTTGGCCTTGCCGAACTTACGAACTGGTTGGGCAGCTATTTGGGGGTCCACCTGGGACATGGCTTCTGGGCCCCCCTGTAAGATATCTCGACGTGGTCGGTAGTCCATAAATGGACAATTTTTTTAATAATGTCCCAAAAAGGACTATACTCAGATCAGGGAGGCTTCCATGCCGCACCTTAACAATCTGCCCACAGAAACCACGCCCCCATCTCCCAGCGAGGTTGGTGGCGCAGGACTTCGTGCCTTCTTCAACATCGCCAAACACTGGAAACTCACGGAAGAGCAGCAAATCCGTCTGCTTGGCCTGACTGGGCGCAGCACCCTATTTGCCTGGAAGAGCAAGGCCGTCAAGGGCCCAGTCAAACTTGGCCCGGACACCCTTGAACGGCTCGGGAACCTGGTGGGCATCTGGAAGGCCCTCGCGATCCTCATGCCCCAAGAGGAGGTCGCGGACCGCTGGGTTCATCTGCCCAATGACAACTTCCCCTTCCTTGGGGAAGCACCTCTCACCCTGATGCAGTTCTCGATGGAAGGACTGGCTCAGGTCCGTCGCCATCTCGATGCCCGTCGGGGTGGCTGGGGATGAGCTTGCTATCGGTCGATCTGTCGGGAGCCCAGGCTTGGCGGCTCATTCCAACCAGGGTGCCTTCCGCTGACCTCTTGGCGCGGGTCGCCAACCCGGCCGATTACGACCTATTGAATGCGCTGGACGCCCAGACTAACCGGCGCATCCAGGCCTATGGTCACGCCAATCTTTATGTGGCTGCGGCCTTTGCCTATAGCCTCGGCGGCACCCCCAGCCGTTTCAACGATGGCACCTGGGGCACCATCTACGTTGGCCTGGAGCCAGAAACGGCGCTCGAAGAAGTGCGCTTCTGGCAGGCTCGCTACCTCAAGGGGGATCGGGCACCCGCTACCCGCCTGGATTTTCGGATGCTGTCAGGCACTTTAGAAGGAGAGTTCCTGGACCTCCGTGGTGCCAAGTTCCAGGCGGAACTTGATCCGAACAGCTACAGCGCGTCCCAGGCTTTTGCTCGGAGTCATCGTCTTGCTGACCGGGGCCTAGCCTATCTGAGCCTGCGCGCCGCGAGGGGAACCTGTGTGGTCGGTTTCCGCCCTGAGACCGTGTGTGACCTCAAACATCACCACCAGGTGGTCATGTCATGGGATGGGGAGAACCTCGCCATCTGACCGAAAGGAGCGTCGAACCGTGAAACGTGGGCCATCTGTGATCCTCCCCATCCCCTTTAGGGGATTGGGAGGATCACCCTTACCGAACCCGTGAGGGCAGTAGGGGAGCCTTTTTTGAGTTACTTGACATTACGTAAGCGGAACAAGTACACCTATCACCATCATTATTTTTCAGAAGAGGAAGAATCCTGCTGGTTATTGACAGAGCTCATAAATCGTATAAATTCTAATTACCGGTGAGATCCTACCTGTAATTATTAAGATTGAATATAATCGGCGAAAGGTTGCCCTAAATGGTACTTGAATACAACACCCTCATCGAACTGGCCACCGAACTCGGCAAAAGGCTCCGGGACATCCGAGTCCGTCGCCGCTTCAGCCAGGATGAACTGGCTGCCCGCGCGGGACTCTCCATCCGGACCATTCGAGACCTGGAGCGGGGGAAGGGTTCCACCGTCGAATCACTCCTGAGGGTGCTGAAGGCGCTTGAGTCCCTCGATGGAATCGCTCTCCTGGCCCCTCGCCCTTCGGTCGATCCCATGGCCCTCTTGCGACAGCGAGCACCCCGCACCCGTGTCCGCAAGAGCAAGACAGAGCGGGAGGGCTTGTGAACAAGTTGCCACCGCAATCCCCTTCCTCAACTCCGTAGGGAGGGGTTAGGTGGTGTCTTTGATCTTTGCGCAATCGGGCAACTTCGAAATGGTCAGGATTTGTCCAATTCTCGGCCCGATAATGTAGCCAGGAGAATGTAGTGCAGATTGGCCTCCGAACACGTTGCTACCCGAAACCACGACTGGCCATAACCCTGGCCCAGTGGACGGGATGCCAGCGCGTGATTGGGAATGCCAAGGACTCCGAGGTCAACCTCCTGCTTTGGCTCC
>CAIMQW010000132.1 GCA_903843705.1 uncultured Holophagaceae bacterium
TCCCCACACGACCCGCTGACGATTGGAGCAGCAGCATGAAATGAGTTGCCACCTTTCGCCGACTGCTTCGCAGCGGCTTGCTTCCTTCCTTGCCATTGATTACCCCCTCCTGGTGGTCCAGGAAATTGGGGCGCGGCCCATCGCCGCCAACAACACGGTTCGGATCGGGAATGCGTCTGTAACAGTCATCGAGGGCGCGGTCGGCTGGACGAATCCCTCCGATCTGCGCCTGAAGCAGAATATTGCTGATTCCTCCCTAGGCCTGGCGTTCATCCAGAAACTGCGTCCTGTGACCTACAGCTTCACCGCCCAGCCCACGGTCACGCATGAAGGACTGATCGCTCAGGAAGTGGAAGCCGCAGCCCAGTCCGTGGGGACAACGTTCCACGCCCTCCATGCGCCAACCACGCCGGAGGGCTTCTACAGCCTCACCTATACCAACCTGGTCATGCCCCTCATCAACGCCACCAAGGAACTCAAGGCCGAGAACGATCAGCTGCGCTCGGAGCTGGACACCCTCAAGGCGGAGCTGGCGGAGATCAAGGCGCTGCTGAAGAAGTAGCACGGTGATTGTTTCAAGCGGCCCGACCCGGGTGACTGGGCGGGCCGCTGGATTGGGAGGCGGGATGCAGGTGCAGGTGGTGGAGGATGCGGAGGGGACCTGGCTGCGGGTGCGGGGGCCGGTGGACTTTGCGGAGGCCCAGGCGCTGGTGCGGGCGGGCGTGGCCCTGCTGCGGGGGGACACCGGCAGTCCCTTGCGGCTGGACCTGGCCGGGGTGTCCTACCTGGACTCCAGCGGCCTGTCGGCCCTGCTGGACTTGCAGCTCCAGGCCGCGCACCTGGGCCGCAAGCTGGAAGTGCATAACCCCTCCGCACCGGTCCTGCAGAGCCTCCGCCTGACCCGCCTGGAACAGGCCTTCAGCTTGTACCCCGAAATCTGCTGCGAAGGGGCTTTGCGGAACGCCTAATCCACAGAGAAAGACTGGCTCGGCAAGAAGAGCGAATTAACCACAAAGAACACAAAGAACACAAAGAACACAAAGAACACAAAGGAAAACAGGCAAGGGGTGGCTGAAAAGAAAGGAATTCCCGGATAAAGCAAAAAAGATCACCACGAAGACACGAAGACACGAAGAAAAGCTGAGCAACGAGGGGATGGTTGGCTGCTGGTTGTTTTTGGGGGCAAGCCGATCTGCCATGGGCAGGGACGGACCAGCTACCTCCCCTTGAGTTCTTCGTGTCTTCGTGTCTTCGTGGTTAATCAGTTTTTCCTGGTTAGTAGCTGAAAAGAAAGGGAGGAACGCAGAGGACAACCGAGGCGCTGAGGAGAGCGGAGAACGGCCTGGGTGCTTGGGTCGGAAAAGCTTCTTAGCCGGGGATGCACGGGGAGAACGGGGATAGGGCAAAGGGCGCATCCAGCATGGGCTCCAGCCTGGGGCGCCCTTGCGGGGAGTGGGTCGGCGCCCAATCTGTGTCATCTGTGCAATCTGTGGATCCGCTGTTGATCTTTAATGGCAGTTATCCCCGTTCATCCCTTTTATCCCCGTCAAAAGCTTTTGCAACAGGGATGAAGGGGATGAAGGGGATAACCGCAAAACGGTAAAGGGCACCATGGGTGTTCGCCTCTGTACCCTTTGTGTTCTTTGTGGTTAAAATTTCAGTTCTTCATCTGCGGCGAAGCTATTCCGCCGCAGCCCGGGTGCGCAGGGTCCAGAGGGCTTCGAGGCGGCGGCGCTGGTTGGTTGGGAATGCCCTCTTGCCCCAAAAGGGTAAAAGGGTATGCTTGTGGCAGAGGTTGTCCCATGCTCCTGATCCCCGATGCCCGTCGCCGCGTCACCCTGCCTGCCTCGTTCAAGGCCGGGCAGCCCGTCAACCTGGAGCCCCAGGAGGATGGCACCTTCCGCCTGGTGCCCATGGTGGCTGTGCCTGAGCATCAGCTCTGGGCCTGGCGTCCCGAAGTCCAGGCGGCCGTGGCCCAGTCCTTCCCGGAGACGCCCATCAGCCTGGACAGTGCCGAAGGAAAGGCCTTCCTGAAGAAGCTGGCGAAGTGAAGCTGGAGATCACCCCCAGCTTCCTGGCGTCAGCCCTGACCCAGGAGCTGCCCGTGCGGCGCGGTGTCCTGAAGATGCTCGAGGTGGCAGGACTGCTCAGCCTGGCCGAGCTGCTCAGGCACCAGGGCGTGCATCTGGAGAAGCTGAGCAACCTGAAGGGGCCGGACGAAACCGCCCTGTATTCCCTGCGGGTCACCCGTGCTGCCCGGGCCCTGGCCACGGTTCGCGGCGACACCCTGACCCTGCGCTATGTGGAAGCTGACCACGACAAGGCCTATCACTGAGGCCAAGGCCTGCCGCATCCAGGCAGCGGGCTACCGCAGAGGACGACCGAGTGAAAAGCAAAAGGAATTAACCACAAAGGGCACAAAGAACACAAAAAAGCAAAAGGGCTTATCCACAGATTTCACAGATTACACAGATTTTTAAAAGCATTAGCCGGGGATGAACGGGGATGCACGGCAATACTGTTAGTTTAGGCCTTGACTAATGGCCAGAGTCGCTTATTTTTCAAGAGGAGGCGACCGTGGCGAGAACCGAGGCAAAGCTCCCGGAGGGGAGTCGTATCACGGACTACATCAGCCTTGGCGTGGTGGCCAA
>CAIMQW010000133.1 GCA_903843705.1 uncultured Holophagaceae bacterium
CTCCCGGATTCGTAGGCCCGTGGCGTAGATCAGGACAAAGAAGACGCGGTACTTGGCTACGAGAAATGCATCCAGCACCCGCTGGATCTCGGCAGGACTCAGCACCGTGGGCAGGGGCGAGTCCTTCCGCGGCATCGAAATAAACGCCACCTTCTCCGGCTGACCCAGTGTCCGCCCGTAGAGGAACTTCAGCGCCGAGTAGTGGCACCGCAGCCGCTCGGGGCCGATGGGCTGGGTCCGCAGGTGGTCCACCCAGTGCCGGATGGCCTCCTGATTCGCCTCCCCCACCTCCGAACCGAGGAACTCCTCGAAGCGTCGGATCGACGCAAGGTATTGCTGGATGGTCCCTTTGGCGCGACCTGCCATTTGCAGATCGCCCTCCAGCCGGGACAAAGATAGACTGACTGCCTTCATGCAGTACCTCCTTGGTCATGGGCGGTGCGTCTACACCGCGATGACCAAGGAGCCTGCTTTTACCCTTCCGCGCTAGCCGTCTTTTTCGACCGGGCTGCCTGGACGACCGTCCCCCGCCGCGTAGCGGCTTCGTTCAAGTGTGCTGGGCATGTTCAACAACCCTGAGGATGCAAGTTCCTCATCCAACCTGATGGAGGTGAAGGATAGCGAAGCGCAAGGGCGGAACCGCGAGGGACCGTCTGAAGGAAGCGCGGAGCAAAGGCGCGAGCCGACGAACAGAAACCGGATATGAGGCATGTCAGGTCGGACGAGCGGGCTTGTGATCGCGAAGTCCATATCCATCAAAGGCCTGGGGTGTAGATCCGGCGGTTGTGCGCTGAAGGTGGTTGAACTTACCCCAGGAGATCTGCCCGGTGTCCCGCAAGGGACTGAGGAACCCGAGAGGGGACCTGATCGCCGAGCAGAAGTCAGCAGAGGGCATAGTACGGGGGCAACCCCGGAAGGCCCGAACGTCAGGAAGTGGCAAGTAGGAGGGAGTTCTCGGGATGGCCATGTGGCAGAAGAACCAGGTAGACCTGGCCTCGAAGGCGGTGGCGAAGGGTGAAACCCCGAACCCCGTCCAGCGAGGGACCAAAGCCATTCCGGCGAACTCCCGCCCCGAAAGCCCAGTTGAAACCGAACTCATGGAGGAGGTGGTCAACCGAGAGAACCTGTTCAAGGCATTACACCGCGTGAAAGCCAACGCAGGAGCGCCGGGCGTGGACGGGATGACCGTTCAGGAACTGCCCGATTTTCTGCGGCAACACTGGCCACGCCTCAAGGAGGAACTGCTGAAGGGTATCTACCAGCCCCAGCCTGTGAGACGGGTCGTTATAGCGAAGCCCGATGGAGGATCGAGGAATCTCGGTATTCCTTCGGCCCTCGACCGATTCATCCAACAGGCGACGCTGCAGGTGCTTCAGAAGCGGTGGGACCGGACATTCTCTGACCATAGCTATGGATTCAGGCCGGGTCGCTCGGCCCACCAGGCGGTCGCTCGCGCAGAGGATTACGTCAAGGAAGGGTTCACGTGGGTTGTGGATCTCGACTTGGAGAAGTTCTTTGATCGGGTGAACCACGATGTCCTGATGGGACGAATAGCCCGCCGGGTTGGCGACAAGCGTTTGCTCAAGCTGATTCGGACGTACCTGAAAGCCGGAGTGATGGAGAACGGCCTCGTCGGGCCTACCGACGAAGGTACGCCTCAGGGCGGTCCACTTTCCCCCCTCCTGAGTAACCTGCTACTGGACGAACTTGACAAGAAGTTGGAGCAACGCGGTCACCGGTTCGTGAGGTACGCGGACGACTGTAATATCTACGTCCGCAGCGAACGGGCGGGCCAGCGGGTCATGGCGAGCCTAAAGGCTTTTCTGACCCAGGTGCTCAAGCTCAAAGTCAATGAGTCCAAGAGTGCAGTGGCAAGGCCCAGTGACCGGAAGTTCCTCGGGTTCACGTTCATTGAACGGAAAGGGGTGGTCAGGCGCTACATTGCGCCCAAGGCCCTTCTCCGGTTCAAGGAACGGATCCGAGAACTGTCGGGGCGGAATCGCGGGATCAGCATGGAGCGGATGGTCGAAGACCTCAGCCGGTACCTTCGGGGCTGGCGAGGCTACTTCGCCTTCTGCGAAACTCCCTGGCAACTGGCAAGCCTGGATTCCTGGATCCGCCATCGCCTCCGTAGCTTCCAGTGGAAGCAATGGCGGCACGGACCCAAGAAATTCCAGGAGCTCACCAAGAGGGGCGTGGACCCCAAGACTGCCGCTCAGACGGCAGGCAGTGGCCACGGACCCTGGCGGCTGAGCAACAGTCCAGGCCCAAGGAAGGCCATGCCCAATGTCTACTTCAAGGCTCTCGGACTGCCAACCCTAAATCGGTGACAACTCAATCCAGACGAACCGCCGTGTACGGACCCGTACGCACGGTGGTGTAGCAGGGAAAGCCCGCGAGGGCCTACCTATGCAAATCCTGGCTAAGCACCAGAAACAAATCGTCACCCAGGCGCCACGACATGGACCGTATCTGCGGAGCACCTGCGCCTGCGCCGCAGCGTAAGAACATCAGGCTAAGGGAACCCTTCTCACCCTCGGGGTGGCTATCCCCTTCATCCCCTTAATCCCTGTTTCTTATTGCTTTATTCACAGGGATGCAGGGGATGAAGGGGATGGGCCTCTCCAGGTTGGGGAGTCCTGCCTAGACCTGCCCGGCCTTCGGCGAGCACCCCGCCAAAGCGCGAAGAACCAAACATTTTGAGAGCGCGAAAGGTAATGCAGACGGGGTCTGACTTGAGCGAGAGGTTAGGCGCTTCGGGTTGCGGGCTTTAACTCTGCCAACAGGGTTTCCGGTGCAATGTCTTGCTCATGCGGCCAAGTGACAGCGCCAAGAATTATGCTGACCTGATTGAAATAATGGGTGTCTTGGAGTTCGCGGAAGACTCCCATATGGAGATAGGGCTTCACATCAAATGTGCCAGTGCGACCATTCTCAAATTCAAGGAAGAGCTGGTAATCAGGAAGTGCTCTGACCGTTTTGACATCCCAGTACATGGTGGGCCTCAAAGTGGATCGATTTTGTAGGGGTTCTCGCCGTTCACGGCCAATTCCCAATCAGCACGCAACTCGTCTTGATGAAGCTCAATCCAGGCCTGTACAAGTCTGAGTTGCTTCCGAGGGAGTTCGCCGGCCAGGATTTCGCCATCGTTGATGCCAATGGAGGCTTCGAACTCCCCATACTTGGCGTGGATGTGGGGTAAGTTATGGTGCTTGTTGTCGAGTAAAAACAAGCGGATGATGATGCCGTAAAACATAGAAATAATTGGCATTTGGTTACCTCGGCCGAGATGCTTCCCTCCATTATGCCAGACCAGGCAACAACCTCGTTGGAAGCGCCTGACGGATGAAGTCAACCGGCCCCGCCTGCACCGAGGCGCTGAGCGGAGCCGAGGAAGCGAACTGCTGAGAGAGAGCGGAAGGCAATGCAGGCGGGGTCCGAGTTGAGCTAGGGGTTAGGGCGATCAAGGAGCTGAACACTATTTACTCGGGGTTTTGGAGAACCAAATGTTGCATCTCACCCATTGTCTCCGGCTTTTCGTGCGACGGAATTCTAATGGCAGTGCCAGGCTCTCCTTCCTTACTTTGAAAAATTCGGAAGTTCCGGGGACCCTATCCTCAGTGAAGTAGTGAAAAGAGTCATCGCTTCCTTGGTAATAAAGGCCATTTGAAAGCAAATCCAAATCCCCGTGCCGTTGGGTGGCTTGTGCCCGGATTTGCTCAGGGGTGGTCAGCTTTGGTTGATAGTAGTCGATCACCGTATAAGTGATGTACAGGGCAAATGGAACCAAAACAATTAGGAGAAACTTCCACTTTCTTGCAATGGTCATGGAGCAGAGCCCTAACGAATGAAGCTCACCGGCCACGCCTGTACCGAGACGCTGAACGAAGCCGAGGTAGAAAAATGATGAGAGAGAACGGAAGGCAATGCAGGCGGGGTCCGAGTGCAGCGCAGGGTTAGGTTGCCCCGGGAAGAAGTCACGGTTTTTTAAGGGCTGAAATTGTTTCAAGTATTTCTGGATTGATTTCCATGCCGGGATATTCACGTTCGATGATTTCTTTCATAGTACCAAAGTTCACAGTGAGTTCCTTGGAACCCTTATCTACGAGGTCTTTCCCCCAAGTAGATGGAAAGGGAAAGTCAATACCTGGACGGAACCGCATTCGATTCGCCTTGAAATCGACTAGAAGCTGGCCACGAAGGGTTCGAACTTTTGGGATCCAATAAAGTGCAGCCCATAAATTGTTCCCAATACTCCCGTCTGTCTTAAGCATTTTGAGTGCTTTGGGTGGGAGAGTTGCGAGTTGCAGCAGGTCGAAATTCTTACCGTCCTTTCCTTCAAAATATACTTTTGCGAAGGGTAGCTCAGCGGCATTGACCGCTATTCCTAGTAGGCAAATTATTGAACCTTCTGCGATTTGGTCGTGTTCGTATTGATCTGAGCCCATGCACGAATCAGTTAGAATCATCCGATCTGGAACAAACGAGCCTTTGTCCGGGTTTTCCTTTTGGAACTTGTCCACCCTGGCCCTCGAAGTTTTCTCGGCCCGGGTAATCAATTTCTGAAGGACCTCTAGCGTCACTGTTCGCTTCAATGTCCCTTTATTACCTGCTTCAAGGTGGACAATCTGATCAGGTTTGGGTTTTCCTTCTTGTGCAATTGCACAAGCCGCCGTTGTGAGAAGCATCAGAATGGTTGGACTCAAGGAAATACGAATCATTGAAGGCAACCTAACGAACCAAGCTAACCGGAACCCGCCTGCACCGAGGCGCAGAGCGGAGACGAGCTAGCGAATTGAAAAAGAGAGAGCGAAAGACAATGCAGGCGGGGTCCGAGTTGAGCGCCAGGTTAGGCCGTACGCCTACCGTTGGATGAACCGA
>CAIMQW010000134.1 GCA_903843705.1 uncultured Holophagaceae bacterium
CGACGGCGCCAAGGAAGGCACCTTCAACGTCATCGCCAGCCCCTTCGAGGTGAGCGGCGAGGGCATCTACGAAGTGATCATCGCCCTGACCAAGGGTGCCGACCGCTTCGAGTACGTTTACAAGTTCGCCATCTCCGACGCCAGCCGCCTCCAGGCCGAGTACGAGAAGTCCCTGGCCGAATCCGGTCAGGCGGGGAACTAGCTTTTAGCCATCGGCGAATGGTTACGGCGCCCTGCAGGGCGCCGTAACTTTGTCACCTGGTCGGATATCCTGAACCCATGTCCGACCGCTACTCGAAGCAGCGCATTTTTCTCGGCCGCGAAGCGGACGCGGGTCTGCGTGCGAAGCGGGTGGCGGTGCTGGGACTGGGCGCGCTGGGCTCAGTCATCGCTCCTTGGCTGGCCCGGGCCGGCGTGGGGCACCTCACCCTCATCGACCGGGATCTGGTCGATGAGAGCAACCTACAGCGGCAGCTGCTCTACGGCGAGACTGACCTGGGCCAGGCCAAGGCCGAGGTGGCCGCCCGGCGGCTGGCGGAGGCCAACTCCACCGTCGACCTGAAGGCAGTGGTGGCCGACCTCACCAGCGGCAACGCCCGGGAGCTGCTCTCGGGCTTCGACCTCATCTGCGACGGCACCGACAACTTCGAGGCCCGGTTCCTCATCAACGATGTGGCGATCCTAACCGGCACGCCCTGGGTCTACGCGGGCGCCATCGGCGGCGAGGGCGTGGTCTGGCCCCTGCACCCACCCCACACGCCCTGCCTCCGCTGCCTCCTGGAGGAGCCTCCCGCCGGCGGCGACGTGGACACCTGCGACAGCGCCGGGGTACTGGGCCCCACTGTGGGCATCATCGGCAGCTGGGCGGCCCTGGAGGCCATGAAGGTGCTCACGGGGAAGGCACCCCACGAGGACCTCGCCCGCTTCGACTTCTGGCAGGACGAGCGCCAGTTCCTGAAGCCCCCCAAGACCCGCTGCCGCTTCTGCACGGACCACGTCACCGAGTTCCTGGACGCGCGGTGGTCCCTGAAGGCCAGCCTCCTCTGCGGCTTGGAGGGCGTGCAGATCCGCGTAAATCCGCCCGGGAAGCTCAACCTTGCCACCTTGAAAAACCGCCTGGAAGCCCGCACCCACAGCTCCTGGAAGCTGGCCGGGATGCTGCTGCGGGGCCGCGAGGGCGCCGACGAGATCACCCTCTTCGCCGATGGCCGCGCCCTGGTCCACGGCCCCATGACCCCCGAGCGCGCCCGCAGCTGGTACACCGAGGTGATCGGATGCTGACGCTGCTGCTCGCCTCGCGTAATGCTGGGAAGCTCCGGGAGTTCGCGGAGCTGCTGCCAGGCTTCACCCTGGTGCCTTGGCCCGCCGAGGCGCCGGAGCTGCCGGAGACCGGGGCCTTCTTCCAGGACAACGCCCTGCAGAAGGCCGAGGGGGCGCGGGCCTGGTGGCTCGAGCATGGCACGGAGCCCGTGGACGTGGTTATGGCAGACGATTCGGGCCTCTGCGTGGACGCCCTCTGGGGGGGACCCGGCGTGCTGAGCGCCCGCTTCGCCCAAGACTTGGCCTCCTACACCGACCGAAACCGCCGCCTGCTGGCCATGATGCCCGAGGGCGCCGCACGAACCGCCCGGTTCGTGTGCGTGCTGGCCTGCGTGCCCCTGCCCGGCCGCCTGCCCGGCGAGCCCTTCACCATCAGCGGCGCCGTAGAGGGAACCCTGGCCACCGAGCATCGAGGCAGCCACGGCTTCGGCTATGACCCAATCTTCCTCCCCGACGGCTACGACCAGACCTTCGGCGAGCTCTCCTCCGAGATCAAGCACACCCTCAGCCACCGGGCCCGGGCCTGCACAGCGCTGCTGCAGAAGCTCCGCCGGTGACCGGGCGGAAGGAGCTCCGGACCGGACTTGCCATCGCCGTCCTCCTCCTGCTCTGGGCCTCGGCCTTCGCCGGCATCCGGGCGGGCATGCGGCTGACGCCCGCGGGAACGCCCGGCCCCGACGGCTACGGCCCCGGCGAACTGGCCCTGCTTCGCTTCGGCACCGCCTCGGCGGTGCTGGCCCTCTATGCCCTGATCCGGCGGATGCGGCTGCCAGCCCTGGCGGACCTGCCGCTCATCGCCTTCTCGGGGTTTCTGGGCATCAGCGTCTACCACGTGGCACTCAACTTCGGGGAGCTCACGGTCCAGTCCGGGGCGGCCTCCCTCCTCATCGCCGCCGCGCCCGTCTTCACCGCGATCCTCTCGGTGACGGTGCTGCGGGAGCGCCTCACGGGCCTGGGCTGGCTGGGCATGCTGACGGCCTTCGCGGGGGTGCTTCTCATCGCCCTGAGCGGCGGCAAGGGTCTGCGGTTCACACCCGGGGCCCTGCTAATCCTCCTGGCGGCCGCGGCGGCGGCCCTCTTCTCGATCCTCTCGAAGCGCGGGCTCCAGCGCCACGCGGCCCTGGAGTTCACCTGCTACTCCATCTGGGCCGGGACCCTGCCCCTGCTGGCCTTTCTGCCGGGGCTGCTGCGTCAGGTCCGGCACGCGGCGTCCTCGGCGACCGTGGCCGTGGTCTACCTGGGCATCTTCCCCGCGGCCATCGCCTACCTGCTCTGGAACTACGCCCTGGCCCGCCTGCCGGCCTCGCTGCTGTCCAGCTTCCTCTATCTGTCGCCGGTCCTGGCCAGCCTCATCGCCTGGGTCTGGCTGGGCGAGGTGCCCAGCCTGCTCACGGTAGCGGGCGGCGCCCTCGCCATCCTCGGCGTGATCCTGGTGCAGACCCGAGGCCAGCGCCCCGCCGCGGCCCGCCACGGGGATGCCTAGAGACAAGAACTCTCGCAGAGGGGCGCGGAGACGGCCGAGGCTGCGGAGGAAAGCAGTATCCCCCTCTACGCTCCTCCGCTTTCTTGTCCCTTCTCTGCGACCCTCCGCTGTCTCCGCGTCCCTCTGCGAGAGTTTTTCTTGGAGGTGATCCTTTTCCGTTCAGTTCAGATCGGCCTTTAAGGCTTCTGCAGGAAGAGCCGGGGGTCCACGCGGGCGTTGTTCAGGCTCAGGGACCAGTGCAGGTGCGGGCCCGTGGCGCGACCCGTCCGGCCCACCAGGCCCAGCGGATCTCCGGCCCGGAGTACCTGGCCCTGCTTGACGGTGACCTTCGAGAGGTGCGCGAAGAGGCTCACCACGCCCTCGCCGTGGGCCAGGAACACCGCGTTGCCGCTGAAGAAGAAGTCCCCGGTCAGGACCACCACGCCCGCCGCCGGTGCGCGCACCACCTGGCCCGCGGGCGCCTTGATGTCGAGCCCCGAGTGGGGGGCCCGCGGCTCGCCGTTGAAGACCCGGCGCAGGCCGAAGGAGCCCGTGAGGCCACCCGGCGTGGGCTGCCGGAAGCTCAGCGAGGGGACGAACCCTTCGGGCCAGGCCTTCCAGGCCGGGGCCGTGAGGGTCTGCTCCTTCGCGATGCGGACCTCATCCTCGGGGTCCGGGGTCACCAGGCGCTTGCTCTCCAGGCGCAGGCGCTGCTCCGGGTAGTGCTTGGGCTGGATGGTGAAGGAGACCGCAAGGCCGTCCACCTCGATTGCATCCGGGCCGGATTTCGCGCTCAGCGGCAGGCCCACCACAGCCTGCCAGCCGCCACCGCTGCGCCGGGTCAGCACCGGCTCGCCGTGGTAGCTCACCTGGGGGGCCTTCGCCCCGCCCTGGAGGGCGATGAGGGCGACGCCGCCGGGCACCGGCGAGGCCTTGAGGGCGGTGTCCTTCGCGGCCTTGGCTGGGCTCGGCAGGGCCGCCCCCAGGACGGCCAGCAGCGCCCAGCCGCGGAGGCTCATTCGGGCGCCCCGGGCTCCGGGGACCGGGTGAGCACCCCCAGGAAGGTGAGGGGCGCAGCCGAGTCGTTGATCAGCCCGTGGCTGCCGCCGGCCTTCACCAGGAACAGGTCCCCGGCCCCCACGGGAAAGCGCTCACCATTGAGGACCCCCACGCCCTTGCCCGCCAGGATCAGGTAGAGGTCCTCCGTGTTGGGATGGGGGTGCTCGCCGATGGTGGCGCCGGGCTCCAGCGTCGTGGTGCCGAGGCTGAGGATGCCCGCCATCTCGCCGAGCTTCAGCAGCTCCATGCCCCGGGTCACGCCCAGGCCGCCCCGGACATTGAGCTTGGTCTCCAGGGGCACTTCGGCGCTTCGTCGGATCATGGTTCTCTCCCAGGAACAGGTGTGGCATCGGGGCTGGCGTCGGCTTCGCCCTCGTCGAGCATCCCCTTGAGTCCGGCCTCGCGCATCTTCACGGCCTCCTGGTAGGCGGCGAGGACGGCGGTGCGGACCCGCAGATACGAGGTCTCGGTGACCTTGGTGTTGAAGGTGAGGGTGGCCACCAGGTAGTCGCGGCCGTCCGGCAGGGTCTGGGGGGCGCTCACCTGGACCTGGGGCGGCATGATAGCCGAGCTGCTGCCCTCCCGCAGGCGCACGGACTGGAGGTCGCACCAGGCCTGCAGGCGGGGTGTCACGGCAAGCGCCTCCTCGGGCGAGGCCACCATCACCCTCCCATAGAGCGTGAAGAAGAGGCGCAGCTGTGGCGCGTCGAAGGCGTGGTTCAGGTAGCCCGACATGCTGGCGATCTGCTGAAAGTCCTTCAGCAGAGCCTGCAGCTTGGGGCTGGGTGGCGCCAGGGCCATCAGCCCACCCCGTAGCCGTACTTCGCCACCAGCAGGGCCAGGCGCTCGCGGGCCTCCCGGGGCACCACCGCCGGGGCAGTGAAGAGGGCCGCCTTTAGGGATTGCCCGCAGGCACAGGGCCGGGCGGCGTGGCTCAGCAGGGGCACCACGGCGCGCAGCAGGCGCTGGGCCTTGTCCACGTTGGCGTGCATGACCTCCAGCACCGAGGCGGCATCCACGCCCTCGGCCTCCTCGCGCCAGGCATCGTAGTCGGTCACCAGGGCAATGCAGGCGTAGCAGAGCTCCGCTTCCCGGGCCAAACGGGCCTCGGTCACCTGGGTCATGCCGATGAGGTCCGCGCCCCAGCTCTGGTGCAGGCGGCTCTCAGCCCGGGTGGAGAAGGCCGGGCCCTCCATGCACACGTATGTCGCGCCGCCCTCGATAGGCAGGTCCAGCTCCCGACCCTCGGCCAGGAGGGTTTCCGAGAGGTGGAGACAGGTGGGCTCGGCAAAGCTGACGTGCGCCACCAGCCCCTCGCCGAAGAAGGTGTCCTGGCGGTGCCGGGTCTTGTCGATGAACTGCTTCGCGAGCCGCAGCTGGCCGGGTTCGTGGGCCTCCTGGAGGCTGCCTACGGCGGACACGGAGATCAGGCGCTCGACGCCCAGAGACTTCAGGGCCCAGATGTTGGCGCGGTAGTTCACCTCACTGGGGGTGAAGCGGTGCCCCTCGCCGTGGCGCGCCAGGAAGGCCACGGGCGCGCCATCCAGGTGGCCCAGGGCCACGGGGCCCGAAGGCGCGCCGAAGGGCGTGACGACGGTCACGTCCCGGTCCAGGACCAGGCCCTCCATTTGGTAGAGGCCGCTGCCGCCAATGATGCCGATGGGTGCTCGCATCCGTCCATTCTACTTGCCCCGGGCTCCGGCCCGTGGTTCTCTTGGAGTCCTGACAATCTGTGTTGGATGTTCGGGAAGCAGGTTCGAATCCTGCGCTGCCCCGCAACGGTATGCACCACGCGCCTTGCAGCCTGATCCGCGTGAGACCTGAGACCTTCTGGAAGCCCCCGGAGCCATGCGCGGGACGCCCCTGAAGCTGAAGCCCGAGTCACTGGGAGGAATCCCGGGAAGGCTCGGGGGGAGCTGCCAAGCCCCTGTCGCGTGTGAGCCCGGAGACCGGTCCTGCACCTCACCCCCCGTCGCGGGCACGGGCCGGGCCATGGTCCCTCGCGGATCCGCCCAGTCTCCGCGACTTCATGCGTGGAGGCATGATGGGCCATTCCCGAGCTATCTTCACCCTGGCGGCCGTGTCCGCCCTCGTCCCCGGTGCCTGGGGCGCTTCCGATGCCCTCGAGCGGAAGCCCGGCGAGGCCACAGTCACAGTCAACGCCGAGACCCAGCCCGTGGAGGTCACCCGGACGCCAGCCCCGGTTCGCATCGTGGAGGCGGACGAGCTGGCCCGCCTGGGCAGCCGCACCCTCGCCGAGCTGCTGGAGGTGCTCCAGCCCGGGGCCGTGATGCCCGCCGGCAGCACCGGCAAGCAGGCCTCGGCCTTCCTCAATGGCACCCTGAGTCGCAATGTCGTGGTGCTGCTGGACGGCCTGCGGCTCAACGACCCCACCGCCATCAGCCCGGACCTCGGCGCCCTCAGCCTGGTGGGCATCGCCCGGGTGGAACTGATCCTGGGGCCCGCCTCGGTGCTCTACGGCAGCGACGCCATCGGCGGCGTCATCGCCCTCACCAGCCTGGGCCGGGGTGAGACGGGGTTCCATGGCCAGACAGCCCTGAAGCTGGGCAGCGACGGCCAGCGGGGCGGCTCCGCCCAGGTGCAGCTCAGCAGCGACCGGCGCTGGCTTGCCGCGGGCGCAGACGCGCAGCGGCAGGAGAGCCCCTTCCCCGGGGACAACTTCCGGCAGGCCGGCGGCTTCCTCCGTCTGGGCGTCACCCTGAGCGGGCTGGACCTCACCGCCACCTACCGCAACTCGGGGCAGACCGCCTCGGTGCCCTTCGCCGCCGGCGGCTGGCCCACGGTGCGCAGCTACGATCCGGGCCGCGAGACCCGCGCCCGCCAGGAGAGCTGGGGCGCCAGCCTGCGCTGGACCCTGGCGCCAGGCTTCGTGCTGGAGAACCGGCTGCAGGCCGTCTCCGGCCTCACCAGTGATCCCGACGGAACCCAGCGGCACCAGACGGACCGGGACTTCAAGCGGGTGGAGGACCAGCTGACCCTGCACTGGACACCCCTCAGCACCCTCCGCCTCTCGGCCCGCCTCGAGGGCCGCGAGGACACCAGCCACGCGAAGAACTACTACGACCCGGGGACCTACGCGGCGGTGCCCTATCGGGGCGAAGGCCGGGACCTCGCGGGTGCCCTGGAGGAGCGCTGGACCCTGGCCCCGGGCCTGGACTGGGTCGCGGGCCTGCGCCGGGATGGCGGCCACCGCGACCTCAGCCGCGCCGACAGCGGCGCCCGGGAGCGGGCCGGCAGCGCCGAAGCCACCACCTGGCGCTCGGGCTTGAACTGGGTCCTGGCGCCGGAACTGCGGCTCTACGCCAGCGCCGGGCAGGGCTTCCGCATGCCCAACACCACGGAGTTCACCCTCAACGCCCAGGCCCAGAGCCAGGATGCCAAGGCCTATCCGCTGCAGCCGGAGCGGAGCCAGACCCTCCAGTTCGGCGCCACCGGCCTAATCGCGGGCCACTGGGAATACCGGCTCGAAGCCCAGCGTACCCGCGTCAGTGACCTGCTGGCCTACGTCTACGACACCAGCTTCGCCTGGCCCCCGCTCTTTACCTCCCACTACCTGAACAGCGGCAGCATCCAGGCCCAGAGCCTGGAGGGCGCCCTGGGCTGGCGCGGCGGCGGCGACGTGGCCTTCGGGGCCGACCTAATGGCCCGCAGCCAGGACACCCGGGACCTGGATCACGACACGGACGGCCAGCGCTACGGCCAGCAGAACAGCGCCATCCTGCGGCACCCCTTCTTCACCTGCGGGGTGGCCGTCTTCGCCCAGACCAAGGCCTGGCGGGCAGACCTGCGCCTCGACCGCATCGGCCCCCGCTACGACCTGAGCGACACCACGTACGAAGTGCTCTCCATCGGTAGCCCCACCCGGGACCTGAGCCTGGGCCTGTCGTACGAACCCGTGAAGGGCCTGCTCCTCGCCCTCCGCGGCGAGCACCTGCTGCAGCCCCGCCAGACGGTGCCGGACTGGCTGGCCGGGCGGCAGAACCACAACGGTGACGCGGCTCTGGTCTACGGCTTCCCGGCCCAGGGACCCCGCTGGTCCCTCAGCGCGACCTGGAGGTGGTGATGACCCGGCGGCTCCTCGCGCTGCTGCTGGTCCTGGCGCTGCCCCTCGGGGCCGCCCGACCGCAGCGCGTGGTGAGCCAGGCCGTGGGCACCGACGAGCTGCTGCTGGCCCTGGCGGATCCCGGCCAGATCGCAGCCCTCAGCCACATCGCCCAGGAGGCCCGGTTCAGCCCCGTGGCCGCCGAGGCCAAGCGCTATCCCTTGATCCGCGAGAGCGACGCGGAGAGCGTCCTGCGGTTCCGACCGGACCTGGTCCTCGCCACCAGCTTCACCCGGCCCGAGACGCTGAGCCTGCTGCGGCGGGCCGGAGTCCACCTGGTGGTGCTAGACCGCTTCGACACCCTGGAAGATGTCTACGCCAGCATCCACCTGCTGGGGCGGGAGCTGGGCCAGGAGGCGCGGGCCCAGGCGCTGATCTCTCAGTGCCGGAGCCGCGTGGAGGCCCTGGCGGCGCGGCTGCGGGGCGTCAAGCCCGTACGCGTGCTCAGCGCCACGGTCTATCCCTTCACCTCTGGCACCGGCACCACCTTCCAGGACCTCTGCGACCACACAGGCGCCCTGAACGTCGCGGCGGAAGCGGGCCTCCGGGGCCACGCACCCACGCCCTCGGAGCGCCTCCTCCTGTGGAACGCCGAGGCGCTCGTCGTCTCCGACGACCCGGGCATCCAGGCTCGCCTGGGTGAGATCCCCCACTATCGCGCCCTCCCCGCCTTCAAGGCCGGGCGGCTGGTTCCGGTGCCGGGACCCATGATGTCGAGCATCTCCCACCACCGCATCGCCGCCTACGAGGTGCTGGCGCGGGCCCTGCATCCGGAGCGGTTCCGGTGAGGTCCCGCGCCGCCATCCCCACCCTGCTGGCCCTGCTCGCCATCGCCTTCCTGGCCTCGCTGGCCTTCGGCGAGATGCGGCTGAGCTTCAGCCAGGTGCTGGCGGCCCTCCAGGGTGGCGGCGACGAGATCGCCCACACGGTCGTGCGGGACTTCCGGCTGCCGCGGGCCCTGGTGGGCATGGCCGTGGGCGCGGCCCTGGGTGCCAGCGGCGTGGTGATGCAGGCCTTCTTCCGCAACCCGCTGGCCAGCCCGGGGCTGCTGGGCGTGAGCAGCGGCGGGGCGCTCGGCGCCGTGGCCGTGCTGGCCCTGGGCCCTCTGCTGGGCTTCGCCTCGGCCACCCTCTGGGCCCTGCCCCTGGCCTCGGTGGCCGGCGCCTTCGCCGCCACCGGCGCGGTCCTCATGCTTGCCCAGCGAGGCGCGGGCACCGAGCGCCTGCTGCTCTCGGGGGTCGCCCTCAACGCCCTCCTGGGGGCGGGCACCAGCTTCCTCCTCACCACCACCGCGGGCCACTTCGAGGTGAACGCGCAGATCCTCTTCTGGCTCATGGGCGGCCTGGAGAGCCGCAGCTGGGAGCACGTCTGGATGGGCGGGCCCCCGATCCTGGCCGCCTGCCTGCTCCTGCTGCCCCTGGGGCGGCCCATGGACCTCCTCAGCCTGGGCGAGCAGAGCGCCCAGAGCCTCGGTGTGGATGTGCGGCGGCTCCGCTTCCAGCTGATCCTGCTGTCCACGATCCTCACCGCCATGGCCACAGCCGTGGCGGGCATGGTGGGCTTCGTGGGTCTGGTGGTGCCCCATGTCATGCGCTTGGCATTCGGCCCGGACCACCGGCGACTGCTGCCTTACTCCATGCTCGGCGGCGCGACCTTCCTGTTGGCCTGCGACCTGGTCACCCGCACCTTCCCCCTGGGCCTGCGCCTGGGCGTCGTCACGGCCCTGGTCGGCGGGCCCTTCTTCCTCTGGCTCCTGCGGAGGCCCCAGTGAATTCCGCGGCGCTCCGCGCCGCCGGCCTCTCCGTCCCGGGCCGCCTGGAGGGTGTCGCCCTGGACCTGGGTCCCGGCGAGCTGGTGGCCGTGGTGGGTCCCAACGGCGCGGGCAAGTCGACGCTGATCCAGGCCCTGGCGGGCCTCCTGCCGGCCCAGGGCACCATCCTGTGGAATGGACAATCGCTGTCGCGCATCCTCATGGCGGACCGGGGCCGGCGCCTGGCCTGGGTGGGCCAGGAGGCCCACTTCGAGTTCGCCTTCCCTGTGCGGGAGGTGGTGGCCCAGGGCCGCTACGCCTGGCAGGACGATCCCTCGGGCGTGGCCGAGGCCCTGGCGGAGCTGGACCTCACCCATCTGGCCGATCGCCCCGCGACGCGGCTCTCCGGCGGCGAGCGTCACCGCGTGGGCCTGGCCCGGGCCCTGGCCACCCGGGCCCCCATCCAGCTGTGGGACGAGCCCGTGGCCCAACTGGACGTGCGCCACGCCCTGGAGGTCATGCGTCTGGCCCGGCGCCTCGCGACGGAGGGCGGCACCATCCTGGTCAGCCTCCACGACCTGCGCGCGGCCTACCGCTTTGACCGAGTGCTGGTCCTGGACCAGGGGCGTCTGGTGGGCAACGGCCGCCCCCACGAGGTGCTGACCGCCCCCCTGATCCGGACCGTCTTCCGCGTGGAGGCCACCTTCGTGGAGTCCCTAGTGCCCGAACTGCCGCCGGACTGAGCCTTCAGACGATCTTGTTGATCATGATCGGCCCGGCCAGGGTGGTGCCGAGCGAGTAGTTCCGCAGCTTCTCGATGTGCAGCAGGTTCAGCTGGGTGCCCATGGGCAGCACCGCGACCTCGTTATTTTTGACGTAGACATCATCGGCCAGGATCATGCCCGGCTGGAGCTCGTCCAGGGCCAGCAGCACATGCCGCTCGGCTTCACTGACGGGCACGTGGATGATCTCACCCAGCGCCTTCAGCACATCTGGATCGTACTTCGTCCCGGCGCCGGTTTCGATCTCGCTGAAGACCACCATCTTGGACTTCCGGATCTGGAGCCGGTTGACGTATTCGCTCACTACCTTCAGTATGCGGGAGCCGAGGGGCAGATCCTCCCGCTGGATCCGCTCGTTGGGGTAGCCCGTACCGTCATAGTTCTTGGTGCTGTACTTGATGATCTGGGCCACGGACTGCAGCCTCGGAATGTTGGCAATGATGTTGGAGCCGATCTCCGGCGCCCGCAGGAACATCTCGTTCTCCTGGACACTGAGCCGCTCGCCCCGGGTGATCTTGGCCTGGATCTCCACCGGGATGGCCAGCCAGCCGATGCGGGCCAGCAGCGCGGCGAGGCCAATGTCCCAGCCCACATCGAGGGAGAACTTCTCCGCGATGGCCACGGCAAGGTCCCGCATCTCCTTCGTCCGGCCGAACCCTTTGGGATCAAAGAGGGAGAGCAGCTCCACCAGGGTCTGGACGCTGCCGGTCAGGGTCTGCTCCAGCAGGGTGCGCTCGGCCATGACCAGTTCGTACTGGTTCACGGCGTCCACCAACACGAGCCGTAGGTCGTCACCCTTGATGGGCTTGGTGAGGAAGCGGAAGACCTGGCCCTGGTTGACCGCGTCGATGGCGGTCCCCAGCTCGGCCTGGCCCGTGAGCATGACCCTCGTGGTGTTGGGGGACAGGAACTTCCACTGGTCCAGGAAGTGGATGCCGTCCATGCCGGGCATCATCATGTCGGCGATGACCACGGCAAAGGGGGCCGCATCGAAGAGCACCTGCAAGGCGGCTTCACCCGATTCTGCTGTGACGATTTCGAACTCGTCCCGGAGGATCCGGCCCAGCGACCTCAGCAGCAGCACATCATCGTCGACAAGAAGCACGCGAGGTTTCATGGTCGACTCCTGCCCGGGGATACCTGCGGGGCGATGGGGGAATGGTCGTTCGGATTGCCTGGGGCGGTCAAGGGGTGCTCCGCTGGACCGCGTCATCGGGAGAGGCGCCCCGCGGGGGACGACCCTCCTTCCATTTTTTCACAAGAACGTTCCACCGCGAGTCCGCAGACGCCAAATCCGCCTCGGGATAGTCCAGCATGGCGGTCCCCTCGGTGAATTCGCCCGGGGAGATGTGCTGGTCCAGCCATGAGTGGGCCGCATGCAGCGCCAGGGAGATGAGGGTCGGGTGGTCGTCCAGGGAGGTCAGGAACTGCTTCTGGATGGCCGATGCGAACGGAGTGGGCAGGCCCCAGAGGCTCACGAGCTGGGCCCCCACCTGGATGTGGTCGGTCCCGAAGGTCTGGCGCTCCATCTTTGTCAGGAGGTCCCCCTGCGCCCGGCCCTTCTCCAGGACTGAGTGGTAGGCGCAGCCCGGGTGGATCGCCATGGCAACCAGCCCGATGTCGTGGAGCAGCCCCACGGAGTAGCTCTCCTCGGCAGCCTTCCGGTCCCCGGTCTCCTTGTAGACGAGCTCCCGGGCCAGGCGGCCCACCCGCACGGAGTGGGCCCAGACGTCCTCGAGGGAGAGGCTCTCAGGATGCTCGTCCACCGCCCCGGCCAGCAGATCCCGGCTCAGGACCATCTCCTGGAGCAGGTCCACCCCAAGGAACTCCACGGCCTGGGTCAGGCTGGTGATGGACCGCCGGAACGGCATGTAGGCGGAGTTCACCAGCTTGAGGACCTTCGAGGCCATGCCGATGTCCTGCCCGATGATGGCGGTGATACGCTGCAGGTTCGGCGTGGGCTGCTCCAGCTGCTCCTTGAGGGCCACCAGGTGCCGGGTCAGGCTGGGAAGCCGCTCCAGGCCAGCCACAATGGACCGGGCCAGCCGGGAATCCTCCTCGGCGGGATTCAGACAGAACGAGTCCAGGATTACGACCAGGTCATTCGGGTCGACGGGCTTGACGAGAAAGCGGTGGTAGTCGCCCTCGGCCTCGAGGATCCGCCGCAGGGGGGCATGACCCGAGAGGACCACCCGCACGGCACCCGGCTGCAGCTGCCTCGCGTAGTGCAGCACCTGGGAGCCATCCATTCCGGGCATCTGCATGTCCGTCAGCACGATGTCGAAGCGGGACTCGGCCATCTTCCGAACGGCCTCCTCGCCGGAATCGGCCAAGACCACCTCCCACTCCGGGCGCTGGGTGTGGAAGGTCCGGTTGAGGGCCCGCAGGATCAGGGGATCATCATCAATGACGAGCATCCTCATGGCGCTACTCCCAGACGTCGGCGAGGCTGCCTTGGGGTGTGCCAAGGGGTAGCCGGAGGATGAAGGTGGTGCCCGCGCCCAGCACGGACTGGCAGAGGATGGTTCCCCCATGCCGGTTGACGATGACCTGGTAGCAGACGGTGAGCCCCTGACCGGTCCCCTTGCCAACCCGCTTGGTCGTGAAGAAGGGGTCGAAGATCTTCTTCTGGACCTGCTCATCGATGCCGACGCCGTTGTCCGCGATGCGGACCTCCACACCCAGGGCATGGCGTCGGGTGGAGAGGGTGATCACGCCCTTCCCCGCGTCGCTGGGGACCTTCTCCCCAATGGCGTCAGCGGCGTTGACGATGAGGTTCAGGAACACCTGGTTGAGCTCGGCCGGCAGGCCCTGGATGTAGGGGAGGGCAGGGTCCAGGTCCAGCACCAGATCCGCGAGATGCTTCCACTCGTTGCGGGCGACCGTGGAGGTGGTTACCAGGCACTCGTTGACGTCCACCGGGACCTTTTCCGTACCGCCCGGATGCGAGAACTCCTTCATGGCCCGGACGATCTTTGTCACCCGCTGGATGCCTTCGAGGGACTCGCTGATGGCCTGGGGGATCTCCTCCCGGAGGTAGTTGAGGTTCACTTCGTTAGCCAGGGAGCTGAGCCCGGTGGCCTTCTCCTCGGGCAGCTCAGTGAGGACGGACTCGTGGGCATCCACCAGCCGGCGGAGCTGGTTGTAGGACTTCTTGAGGAACTCCAGGTTGTTGCCCAGGAACTGGATGGGCGTGTTGATCTCATGGGCGATGCCTGCCGCCAGGCGACCGATGGATTCCATCTTCCGGGACTGCTCCAGCTCGATGAGCACGTCGCGGTTGGAGGCTTCGATCTCCTGACGGGCATCCATTTCGGCGATCAGGTCGAGGTTCTTCTGGTCCAGCTCCCGGGTGCGGGCGATGACCAGCGACTCCAGCTCCAGGCGCGTCTCCGACCGCTCCACCTTGGACCCCAGGGCCCGTGCAGCGATGCGCAGGACCCCCTGCTCCGAAGTCGACCAGGAGCGGCCGCCCTCGCACTCGTCGAAGCCGATGAAACCCCACCAGACACCCCGGACCCGCACGGGCACCACCAGGATGGACTGAACCCCCCGGGCTTCCAGGAGGGGTCGCTCGGCGTCGGGGAGGAATGCCACCTGCCCGTGGATGACGCGATCCAGCTGCAGCTCCTCGATCCAGCGCCCGAACCCTGCGGCCCGCAGGTTGAACTGCTGGGCGCCGGGATCGTCCTTGAGGGTGCCGATTCCCTCCCGGGACCACTCGAAGACCAGGCCCATGCCGACCTCGTCCTCGCCTTCCGCGTCGTCCCGGCGCCGGAAAATCGTGACCCGGCTGGCCTCGGAGGCAATGCCCAGGGTGTAGAGGAATTCGGGGATGCCGCCCTCCCATGTCTCCGAGTTGAGGAGGCCCGCGACGGCGCGGCTGACCGCTTCGAGGAGGCGGTCGCGCTGTTCCAGCGCCCGCTCCATGCTCTTGCGCAGGGTGATGTTGGCGTGGGTCCCGATCATGCGGGTCGGCTTGCCGGCGGCATCCCGCTCCACCACCGAGCCCCGGTCCAGGACCCAGATGTAATTGCCCTGCCGGGTCTGGATCCGGTGCTCGCTGAGGTAGCGGGGCAGGACGCCATCCAGGTGCCGCTGAAGGGCCTGGAAAGTCCGATCCCGGTCCTCCGGGTGCAGGCGGGATTCCCACTCTGCGAGGTCCGAGGTCAACTCTTCGGGGGAATAGCCGATCATCGCCTTCCAGTTGTTGGAGTAGAAGACCGCTCCCGCAGGGATGTTCCAGTCCCACAGGCCATCGCCGCTGCCGTCGATGGCGGCGGCAAAGCGTTCCTCGCTCTCCTTCAGGGCCTGGGCGCTGCGGCGGAGTTCCGTGACGTCCTGGAAGGAGACCACCGCTCCGGTCCGGCGCCCGTCCCGAATGATGGGTGTGCTCACCAGGGACACATGCAGGAGCTGGCCGTCCTTCCGGCCGAAGATCTCATCGTTGGAGCGGTAGACCCCGCCGCCCTTCAGAACCTGGATGACCTGGCAGTTCTCGCTGGGGATCTGGCTCCCCTCCAGATCCTGCCGGTGGAACAGATCGTGGGCGGAGTGGCCGAGCAGTTCCTGGCTGGTCCAGCCCAGGATCTCCTCGACGCGCGGGTTCGCGAAGGTGATGCGCCCCTCGTCATCCAGGACGTAGAGACCGTCGCCCATGGTGTCAGTGATCTCTGCCAGGCGCTGGTGGGCGTCGGCGATGTCCCGCACCAGGGAGGCCTGCACATCGCGCGCATCGGTCAGCTCCCGGATCCGGTCCCGGACCGCCCGGGACATGGCGTTGAACGCGGTCCCAAGCCGGCCGATGTCATCTTCCCCTTCCCAGACCAGGGGCGGGGTGAGGTTCCCCTCGGCCACGGCCTCGCTGGCCGTCGTCAGGGCCGTGAGGTGGCGCGTGAGCCAGAAGCTGAGGACCGTGAGCAGCCCGGCTGAGAGCAGCAGCTCACCAAGGGCGATGGCGAGCCCTTGACTGAGCAGCTGTCGGTGGGCAGCCAGAATCTGGGAGAGGTCCAGGCCGAAGTGCACCTCGCCGAGCCGCTGCTTGGCGACAGTGATCTCTGAGACGACGTTGTAGCGCGGGGTCCCGTTGGCGACGAAGAGCTTGAAGCCCTGGTCCGGCCGAGGCAGTTCCTTGTCCCGGGGCCAGCCGCTGATGGCCACGAGCCGACCCAGTGAGTCACGCACGGCCAGGTAGTCGATGCCCTGGGTCCGCACGCACTCGTCGAGGATGGCCTGCACCGTGGCGGAGTCCCGCTGGGCCAGGGGCGCGATGAGGGCCGCGTGCAGGACCGGGGTCATCTGCGAGGCATGCCGGGCCGCCTGCTCGGTCATCTGCCCCGAGAGCAGCCGGAGGCTGTTCACCACCAGGAGCGTGAGCATGGTCGCCTCAACCAGGATCGCTCCCAGGAGCATGCGAGAGCGGATTGACCGCCCCATGAAACGCGTCATTTAAGCCCCAGGATCTTACGAACTTCGATTGCGTAGGGACTCATGGCTTCGAGTTCCCCGCGCCGCAGCTTCCGGTAACCGCCCAGGTTGTTCTTCTCGAGGTAGTTCATCCCCTCCGGCGTCTTCGAGAAGGCCCAGAGGGCGGCCTCAAGGGCGGCCTGGAGCTTCCGCTGCCGGCCGTTCAGCATGTAGACCCGGCCAGCCATGGCGGAACTCTCGGCCAGCACGCGCAGCTTGGCTTTCACCTCCGGGGCTAGGTTCTGGAAATTCGGCAGGGACATGAGCCCGGCGCTGCCCTCGCCGACCAGGAGCAGCTGGCCCACGCTGTCGGCGGCGCTGACATAGCGCAGGGTGACGTCGGTGCGGCCCATGCGCCGGAGCCAGGACTCGCCCCAGAGGGTGACCAGGGAGGAGGGACTCAGCCCAATGACCGTCTTGTTCTTCAGATCGGCGGCTTCCCGGATCCCCGAGTCAGCATGCACGACGACGAGCGCCTTGAAGTCGGCCTTGTAGGTCAGGAGGGGCAGATAGCCGGCATCCATTTGCAGCATCCGCGCCTGGTGGCCGGTGGTGATGGCGATATCGTATTTCTGGCTGACCGCCTGCCGCGCAAACTCCGTGAAGTCCGGCGCCGTCACGATCTCCACCTCGACCCCCAGGGCCTTGCTCAGGTAGGTCCGCAGCGGCTGGTACTGCTCCAGGATGAAGCGCGCGCTGGTGTGCGGCGCGACGCCCACCTTGAAGGATTCCGCAGGAGACTGCCCGTGCAGTGAGGCGATCGGCACGGCCATGCCGATCAGGAGTGCAGAGAGCCAGCGGGTGATGGTTTTCACGATCCTACCTCACGGAACATTTATCGGCCGGTTCCAGACGAGTCTGAGGATGGCCACAACCGGAGGCCCCACGGTAGGAGCACCGGAGGCAGCAGACTGCACCCCCGCGAAGGGGCTACAGCTACTATCGTCCGAATCAGCCTTACTCTTCATACGCTTGATTGCGTAGTTACCAAGAGGGACCCAGAGCGCTGGCGCCCCTGTCAGACCAGGCCTGCCTTGACCGCGACGCGAACCAGGGAGGTCGAATTGTGCAGGGTGAGCTTCTCAAGAATGTGACTCCGGTGCACATCGACCGTCCGGGGACTGATCCCGAGCCGGGGACCGATCTCCTTGGAGGCCCGCCCCTGACCGATGAGCCGGAGCACATCCATCTCCCGGGCCGTCAGCCTAGCTTCGAGCAACTGCTGCAGCGCCGAGGCCTCCCGGCCAGGTCCGTCAGCCCGACCCAGGGCCATGGCCTGGGCCACGAGGCGGTTCTCTTCGTGCCGTTGCTGGAAGGCTTCCATGGACTCGGCCACCATCTGCTGGAGGCTGGGGACGTCCACGGGCTTGGTGAGGAAACGGAAGACCTGGCCCCGGTTGACCGCATCCATGGCCACGGGGAGATCCGCCTGCCCCGTGAGCATGATCCTGACCGTGTCGGGATAGTCCTGTCGAAGGCCCCGGAGCACGTCTATCCCCGACATCCCCGGCATCTGGTGATCCACCACGGCCACCGCGGGCTGGGGGCCCTTGGCCAGAAGGGCCAAGGCTTCCTGGCCTGACTGGGCGGTCTGCACCAGGTAATGCTCGCTGAACAACCGCCGCATGCTCTTGAGGATCAGAGGATCGTCATCCACAAAGAGAATGCACGCATGGAGGTCGGCGCCGTGTTTCCCGGGCATTGAGGGCGTTGGATCAGCACTGGGGGTCATCCAGACTCCTTCATCGGACGACTATAACCCATATTCAGCCCCACTTACTTACGCAAGACTGCGGACCTTGGCTGTTCTTTTCTTCCCAATCAGGCCACAGCCTGGCCCTTTACCCTGCGCCCCCGGGCGGAGGAGGGGATCTTGAAGCCAGCGGTCTTGTACTCGCCGAGCTTATTGCGGACCGTGCGCAGGGCGATGTCCAGGTGGCGCGCGCAGTCGCTGCGGTTGCCGTGGAGCGCCTGGAGGGTGCTCAGGATCCAGAAGCGTTCGAGCTTGTGGAGGCTGAGTCCCAAGGGAAGGGCCACGGGCTTGCCGACGGCCACGCCCATGAGCGGGCGGTCGGGATCCGCCTGCTGGACGTCGGAGCGGGAGGACTCATAGGCGATGCTGACCGACTCCCGGATTACCTCGACCTGGTCCCGGATCCGGGCCAGCGCGAAGGCCTCCTGGAAGAGCTCATCCCACTGATGGGACATGGCCACCTGGTCCCCGCGGATCCGGTTGGTCGCGGCGATGACCCGGTCCTGGCTTTCCTCCACGATGGCCGCCACGTTCTCATGGGCCAGATGGATCATGCCAAGGGCCTGCCCGAGGACGTCCCGGGTATCGGCGGCCGGACGGGAGGGCTTCCCGGTCACCTTCTCGAGAATGCTGATCAGGAAGAGCGGCTCAGGGTTCTCCCCAGTGTTCCAGGTCACGGCGATGGTGAACTGCCCATCCTTCATCTGGCCGGCGGCGGTCCTGAAGGGTAGCGAGAACTCGAAGGAGCGGGACTGGCCTTCAGGAATCTCGGCAGCCATCTCATGGAGCGCCGACTTCACGATCGCCCGGTTCACCGCGTCGGGGAACAGGCGCTCGCACCAGGCCTCCTGGCTCGCCACCTCATCGGAGGGGTAGCCCGTCAGCCCAGCCGCTTCTTTGCTGTACCGGAGCAGCGCACCGGCAGCATCAAACACCAGGATGCCCAAAGGCCTCGATTCCCCCATGACCACTACCTCCTCAGCTCGCGGCCACCCAGACGTTCTTCCGGACTTCGCGACCACCTCTGAAGGCTAAGGCGAGCCCGGTCCAGGCTCCATACGCTTGATCACCTACTTGAATAAGTGTTATTACATACTTATAGAGGGGTTTCAGCCGGCACCCGCTGGCCGCGCTGCAGCGCCCAGCCCAGCCCCACGGGGCCTGCCACGGTGGTGATCAGCAGGGCCCCGATGATGCCGGCCTGGACCTCAGGGCTGAGCAGCGGCACGCCATTCATATGCAGTTGGGCGCCAGCCGCGACGAAGATGAGGCCGACCTCGCCCCGGGGTACCATGCCCCAGCCGATCACAGCGGCCCGGGTGCCGCGGCCCCCACCAAACCCGGCGACGTATTTTCCGCAGACCCCAAGCACCGCGAGCACGGCGGCCAAGCCAAGGGTCGCAGGCTTGAAGAGGGCAACCAGATCTACCTTCGCGCCCATGAGCACGAAGAAGAGCGGCGAGAGGACGGTCACCAGGGGGTGCACCAGTTCCTCTAGGGTGTGCTGCTCCCGACGCTCCAGGTCCTCGATGTGCGCGGGTTCCAGAATGAGGCCGGCGGCATAGGCGCCCACGATGGAAGCCAGCCCCGCGAGGCTGCCCAGCCAGGCCAGCAGGAAGGCAAACCCCAGGCCCAGGGGCAGCAGCACCTGCTCACCCCGGAAGCGGCTGGCGAGCCGGAAGAGCCGGGGTGTGACCAGGCGGCCCAGGGTGAGCGCCGCGGCCAGGAAGCCCAGGGCCAAGGCCAGGGTCCTCGCTAGGCCGGAGCCGAGCCCGCCCGCAGCGGAGCCCACCATGCCTGACACGGCCACCAGCACCAGCAGGCCCAGCACGTCGTCCACTACGGCGGCACCAACGATAACGCGGCCCTCGATGGACTCAGAGGCCCCCTTCTCCCGCAGCACCTGCGCGGAGATGCCGATGCTGGTGGCGCAGAGGCAGGCGCCGATGAAGAGATCCAGGACGAAGGGCGAACCCGCCGGCAGCAGCAGCCAGGCCCCCGCCAGCCCCGCGGCCATGGGCGCCACCACCCCGAGGAGCGCGACGCGGAGGGAGGCCAGCCCCACCTTCATCATCTGCGGCACCGAGGACTCCAGGCCCACGGCAAACATGAGCACCACCACGCCCAGCCCGCCAAGGAGCTCCGCCTCGGGGGAGGCTCCTACCGCCGGGAACCAGGCCCAGGTCCGATGCAGGGCCGTGAGGGCCAGGCCCACGGCCAGCTCGCCTGTAACCGCGGGCAGCCGCAACCGCACCGCCAGCTCCCCACCCACCTTCGCCGAGAGCCAGAGCAGCGCCAGCAGCATGAGCGTCCCCGCCAGCGGATCATGGGCCAGGAAGGCCAGGAACATCGGTCACCTCGGTTCCCTGATAATCCCACGCTAGGCTGGGGGATGACATGGCTCGAAGTGGCATCATGGGGTTCGACCGGCGTGGTCCTGGCGGCACTGGCCCTCCTGCGCCGCCACTGGTCCCGCCTGCTGCCACTGGCGCGGGACTTCGCCCTGCCCACCGAGCCCCCTTCGGTGTGCCTCTGCATCCCCGTGCGGGACGAGGTGGCAGAGGTCGGTGCAGCCCTGGACTCCTGGCTGGCCCAGGACTATCCGCGCCTGCACATCCTCGTGGTGGATGACGGCTCCACAGATGGCAGCACGGAGCTCCTCCAGGCCCGCGCGGCGGCCCGGCCCGCGCGTCTGCGGGTGCTGCGCAATGAGCACCTGCCGCCCGGCTGGCTGGGGAAGAACCACGCCCTGGCGCTGGCCAGCCGCCAGCCCGAGGCCATGGCCGCGGACTGGCTGCTCTTCGTGGACGCGGATGTGCAGGCGGCGCCCACGCTCCTGAGCCGGGCCGTGGCCCACGCGCTGGGGCAGGCCCCCACGGACATCCTGGCCCTGGTGCCCGCCGTGGACGCCGTGAGCCCCGGCGAGCGCATCATCCTGCCCATGGCGGCCTCGGCCTTCCTGCTGGCTGTGCCGCCCCACCAGGTGCCCAATCCCCGCCATCCGGCCTTCTGTGGCGTAGGCGCCTTCACGCTGGTGCGCCGCGCGGCCTACGACGCCGTGGGCGGCCATGCCGTCGTGCCGCTGGAAGCCATCGACGACATGATGCTGGCCCGCCGCGTCAAGCGCGCGGGGTTCGTGAACCGCGTGGCCCGGGGTGGCCCCGACCTGCACCTGCGGATGTACCACGGCCTCGGTGCATTGGTGCGCGCCATGCGGAAGAACGCCGCCGCCCTGCCCGCCTGGGGACTGCTGCCGCCGGCCCTGCCCCTGGTGCTGGCCGTGGGCCTGGCCCCGGCCTGGCTGCCCTTCGCCGGCCATCCTGGCCTGGCGCTCCTGCTCTGGCTGCTGGTCCCGGCCCTGGCCGGGGACGCCCAGCAGCGGCTCACCAAGCGCCCCATGGACCTGCTCTGGGCCCTATGGCCCCTGACCGCCGTGGTCTTCGCCCTCGGCACCGCCTGGGCCCTCTGGGACCGCCTGCGGGGCGTGAACCACTGGCGAGGACGGGATGTGGCGCTGCGGTGAGGGGAGCTGTCGGCTATCAGCTAAAGCATCCATCCCAGCGCCGGGGCATGCCGGGGCCTTCTTGACCGAGAGCTGACAGCTGACAGCGGAGGGCTATCAGCTAAAGCATCCATCCCAGCGCCGGGGCATGCCGGGGCCTTCTTGACCGAGAGCTGAAAGCTGACAGCTGATAGCCCCCTCACGTCCCCTCGAACAGCCTCAAGGTGTCGTCCAGTCGGCGCAGGATGGCGAGGATCCGGAAGGGCTCCACGGCCACGTAGTCCACGGCGCCTGCGGTGATGGCGTGATGCCGCTTCTTGGCTTCGTCCTCTTCCGTGCCGACGAGGATCACCGGAATGGGACAGCCCTCCTGCTCCACCAGCTGTCGGCAGAGCTCGAGCGGGCTGGCCAGGCGCAGCTGGTTGTGGATCAGGACCATGCGCACCCGGCCCCAGGAGTCATCGGCACCGGCGATGCCAGGGAGCTGCGCCTTCACGGGCCCCTTGATGTGGTCCAGCATGGCCAGGCCGAACTTGCGGCTCAAGGCCTCACCGAGGCGCAGGGCGAAGTCTTCCTTCTCGGTCAGCAGTAGGATCAGAGGGTCCCGATCCACCAGCACTTTGGCCGTCGGCATGGCTGCGGCGCGGTTGAGCCGCGCGGTGGCCTCCTGGAAGCCCCGGGGAGAGAAGTCCTCCCGGTCGTGCTGTTCCTGGAGCACCTGCTGGTCCTGGATCCAGCCGCGGTACTGCTCCAGCAGTTGGCTGTCCGTCTGCTTCGTGAAGCGCAGGCCCACCAGGTTGTCGCCGAAGTAGGCCACGGTGGTTGGCGCCCGCAGGCGCAGGTTGTTGTCTAGGGGCAGGTCCAGCAGGGACTCCTCCCCCATGCGCAGCAGCTCGCGGATGTCCTGCTTGCTGTTCCGCAGCACCAGCTCCAGGCCATCTTCGCCGAAACTCTGGACGGTGCCGTCGATGAGGGCGTTGCGGGTGTTGGTGAAGGTAGCCTCGCGCACGGGCATGTGGGCATGATCGGGAATGAAGTCCGCGAGGCGGTGCATGTCCGAGCGACGCAGCACCCGCGGGATGATCGCAAGGCAGGTCTCCACGCCCTCCAGCACCTCCTGCCCGGCGTGGGCCACCACGCACTCATACTCCAGGCCGCGATCCTTCAGCTTCACCGCCAGGTTTTCGCCCGGCTTCAGCCCCCAGGCGTCGATGGTCTCGAAGGACATGCGGAGGGCCATGCGCTCGCCGTCTTCGGTGAGAATGGGGAACACCGCGCGCTGAGACCGATAGGCCACCTCCAGGCGCGCGCCATCCACGCACAGGCGCTGCAGGGCCATGCGGATGGCCGTGGCATCCTCCAGGAGGGCCGCCCCCCTTGCCATCTCAGGCCCCCCCGGCCAGCGGGGGCACTGCGCCCGCCGGCAGCCAGTGGAGCAGGGCCCGGTGCAGGGCCTCCACCCGGACGGGCTTGGGAATGTAATCATCCATGCCGGCCTCGATGCAGCGCTCCCGGTCGCCCGTCATGGCGTTCGCGGTCATGGCCAACACGGGCAGGCGGCGGCTGCCTCGCTCCCGCTCGCGGATGCGCCGGGTGGCCTCGAAGCCGTCCATCTCGGGCATCTGGCAGTCCATCAGCACCAGGTCATAGGCCACGCCGACAAGCGCGTCCAGGGCCTCGACGCCGGTGCCGACCACATCCGCCACAATCCCCAGCTTCCGTAGCATCACGAGGGCCACCTTCTGGTTCACGAGGTTGTCCTCGGCCAGCAGCACCCGCACCTTCACGGGGCCCTCAGCCGTTGGCACCGGGACTGCCGAGGCAAGCTTGCCCGCGGCCAGGCTATCGGGCTCGAGAAGGCCCCGCAGGTGGCTGGGCCGCACGGGCACCGAGAGGAAGGCCTGGACCCCCTTGCGGGCAGCGATCTCCCGGAAGTCCGGGCGGTAGAGCGGGCTCACCAGGACGACAGTCCCCTCCCGGTCCTGCTCCAGGGCGAGGTCGAGGGTACCGGGCGCCGCCAGCACCAGGGCTCCCGGCCGCCGGACCTGCGTGAGCCAGGCGGAGAGGTCCGCCCCCACGGGAGAGACCGCCGGTTCCAGGCCCCAGGCCTCGAGCTGAGAGGCGATGAACCGGGCCACCACGGGCGGCAGTCCCGCCAGGAGCACGCTGGGGGTCCGGGGACGCAGCGGCGCCTGCGGACTCCTGACCTGCAGCCGGAGGGTGAACCAGAAGGTGCTGCCTGCACCCAGGGTGCTGCTGACGCCGATGCTGCCGCCCATCAGCTCCGCCAGGCGCTTGCTGATGGTCAGCCCGAGGCCCGTGCCGCCGTATTTACGCGTGGTGGAGTTGTCGCCCTGGAAGAACGAGCTGAAGAGTCGGTCCACCACGTCGGGCCGCATGCCGATGCCGGTGTCCCGCACCTCCACCCGGAGAATGACCTGGCCCCCCTCCTGCGACTCGGGCTGCACCCGCACCTCCACGGAGCCCTCATGGGTGAACTTCAGGGCGTTGTCCATGAGGTTGGTGAGGATCTGGCGAATGCGCGTGGGGTCCCCGGCCACCGCCAGGGGCGTGGCGGCATCCACGAACAGCCCCAGCTCCACGCCCTTGCCCTGGGCCTTCACTGCCAGCACGGCCTGCACGTCCTCGATGACAGACAGCAGGTCGAAGTCCAGGGTCTCGAAGGCCAGCTTTCCGGCCTCGATCTTGGAGAAGTCGAGGATGTCGTTGATCAGCGTGAGTAACGCCTCGCCGCAGGAGCGGACGGTCTCCGCGTACTGCCGCTGCTCCCCGCCCAGGGGCGTGTCCAGCAGCAGGCCGGTCATCCCGATGATGCCGTTCATGGGCGTGCGGATCTCGTGGGACATGTTGGCCAGGAACTCGCTCTTGAGGCCCGAGACCTCCAGGGCCCGGTCCCGTGCCACTTCCAGCTCGATGGCCACCTCTTCGAGCTTGATCTCCGCCCGGCGTCGCTCGGTGATGTCGTGATACTGCCAGAGGTGGCCCAGGTACTCCTCGCCCACAAGGATCGGCACGAAGTCCCGGGAGAGAATGCGGCCATCCGCCAGGGCCAGCTCCTCGCCGAGCACCGGCACCCGCGCCAGGGCCACCGCGTCCTGGCGGGCCAGGAAGGTCGCCGGTTCCGCCAGCAGTGGCAGGCACTCGTCCAGCAGGTCGCGGGTCTCGCTCTCCACCAGCATGTGGGCCGGCACGGGCACCTGGAACAGCTGGCAGAAGGTCTCGTTCAGCAGGGCGATCCGGCGCCCCTCCGTCTCCACCAGGATGCCTGCCTGCATGTTCTCGATCAGCGCCCGCAGGCGGCTGGTGGCCATGCGCAGGACGATCTCGGTACGCTTGCGCTCGGTGATGTCGTTGAGCGTGCCCGACACGCCGAGGACCACGCCGCCCTCATCGAAGGTGATGCGCTGGTGGGCGTCCACCCACTTCACCTCGCCCGTCCGGGTGGGCACCCGGAACTCCCCTTCAAAGACCTCCTGCCCCGTGTCCACCGCGTAGGTGAGCATGTTCAGGTAGCGGGGGTTGTCCGCGGGGTGCAGGAACCCCAGGAAGGGCTGCCCCAGGCTCTCCTCCACCGGGAAGCCCGTGAGGTCGGTCCAGGCCGGATTCAGGAAGGCCCACTGCCCCTGCCGGTCGATCTGGAAGAGCACCTCCTTCAGGTCCTCCACCAGGGCCCGGTAGCGGTCCGCCTCCGCCCGGGCAGAGGCCAGCTGAGCCTCGAGGGAGGCTCGAGTGACCGGATGGGTGGGCAGAGCGGGGTCGGCAGCCATTTCCCCCTCATCGGTCAAAACCCGCCGGACCCCAAGAAAAAGATTTCTTGTTTTTTTCGCTTTTTGCCTCACCCTTGAGACATCCCTCTGGAGGTCCCATGGCCGCGTCCGAGCAAGACGATCGCCTCAAAGCCCTGACCCGCACCCTGGCCGACATCGAGCGGGCCTTCGGCAAGGGCTCCATCATGAAGCTGGGCGACCGCATGGGCACCGCCGAAGGCATCGAGGTCATCAGCACTGGCTCCATCGCCCTGGACTCTGCCCTGGGTGTCGGCGGGGTGCCCAAGGGCCGCGTCGTTGAGGTCTACGGCCCCGAGGCCAGCGGCAAGACCACCCTGGCCCTCCACATGGTGGCCCAAGCCCAGAAGAAGGGCGGCCTGGCCGCCTTCATCGATGCCGAGCACGCCCTGGACCCCGAGTACGCCAAGAAGCTCGGCGTAGACATCGAGAACCTCTTCATCAGCCAGCCGGACAGCGGCGAGCAGGCCCTGGAGATCTGCGATCAGCTGGTGCGCAGCGGAGCCCTGGACATCATCGTCATCGACTCCGTGGCGGCCCTAGTGCCCAAGGCCGAGATCGACGGAGAGATGGGCGACAGCCACGTGGGCCTGCAGGCCCGCCTCATGAGCCAGGCCCTGCGCAAGATGACCGGCACCATCAGCAAGACCCACACCTGCGTGGTCTTCATCAACCAGATCCGCATGAAGATCGGCGTGATGTTCGGCAGCCCCGAGACCACCACCGGCGGCAACGCCCTCAAGTTCTACGCCTCCGTGCGCCTCGACGTGCGC
>CAIMQW010000135.1 GCA_903843705.1 uncultured Holophagaceae bacterium
CCCGATGCCCTTTGCTCCCTTGATCTTCGGCGTCTCCCGAAGGATCTCGCAGGCACGGTGCTCTGCACGGATGCGGATCTTGCCTGCCTTGAAAACGAGGCAGCCGAGGAAGCCCATATCCTCCCGCGAGGTTGGCACCTCCACATGGTGGTTTGGCACTACCGATGTGGATTCGTGGATCGGGGTTCCAGGAGCACATTCAGATCGGCCGAAAAGCTCATGTCATCGGGCAAATTGGTAGCCGATTGCTCGGCTTCATCAGAACCTCACGGATCCAGGCTAAGGCCTGCCTCTGGATGGCCGATTGTAGCGACTACTTTTTCTTTCCAGCAGCACTTCCAATCACCAACCACACAGGTCGCCCCTCTTTCTTCGCCGTCCGCAGCGCCGCCAGGGCATCCCTCAGAGCCACCAGCTCGGAATCCTTGCTCCCCGTGTCCACCTGGAGGATCTCCCCCTCGTTAAGGACCGGCAGCAGGCTCTTCAACTCTTGGATGCTCCGTTTGCTCATCTGAGCACCCACAGGCTTTGCCTCGGGGGGGTCAGAGATTTTGAACCCCTTGCCGGTGGACAGGGCTGAGGCCGTTGTGTGGAAAAGCTTCGCCAGGGCGGTGAGTGCGGCCCCCGAGGGCCTGCCGACGTCCTGTTCCCATTCGCTGACAAGGCTTTGAACACTGCCAAGGGCCTTTGCGAGAGTGCCTTGGGTCCAGCCCCAAGTGATACGAACGGCACGGATTCGTTGTCCCAATGAGGCTAACGGCCCCGTTGGCTTCTTGGCCTGGTACGCCCCCCGACCCGTAGTCATGGACGCATCCCAAGTCCGACAATAATATCGGAATCCGATATTATATCCCTGCCACCACTCACCCCGGTCAGCACTGGGGGAGTTCGGCGGGCCTGGGCCATGGACAGACATTACCAGAGGGTCCCTGCCCGAAACTTCCAGGGCCGCTAGAAATCACGGGAGCAGACCATGAACCAAGAACGGGTCCAATCGGCCATCGCGAATCTTCTTCAGCGGTTAAAGAATCAATACGGCGATGATCCCGAGAGCCTAGTGATGGTGGGTGCGCCGATCTGTAGCCTGGACCAGGAATCGTATGACCTACTGAGGCTCCGTACAGGTGGGACCGGTTACCCCAGGTTCTTCAACCGGGCTGTCCATGCGATCAAACCGATCATAGCGATCGACCAGCTCACCCAGGTCATCGCCGCCGTGAAGAAGAACCGCAGCCACTACCGCAGCAAGACCGTCCACACCCGCATGGGGAAGCCTGAGTGCAAGTGGATCGAGGACATGGCGAAGACGATGCAGGTGAAGCCAGCCCGGATCATGGAGGCCGTCGTCTTTCTCTATCTGAGATCAGAGGACCAGGAGTCGGGTAGGGAGAGCTGAGCCGATTCCGTGAGCCGTCTATGATGCTGCCCGCAGGCGGCACGTTGAAGGTCTGGGCTTATCCTGGGAAACCGCCTCAGACATCTAGACCTTCAGGGGCCTTTGTTCGACGGGGACACGGGAGCGGAAGCCCCCTTCGTAGCTGTGCCAGTGGCCCAGCTCCGTCTCGGGATAGGCCCAACACCAGAATCCGTCCCCTGAGTCGAAGTCAACCAGCCAAAGTCCCTTCACCTCAGCCTCCAGGTCCTGCATGCTCTGCTGCCAGCTCTGCACCAGGGTCTGTAGGCGCTCGCGCAAATCCTCGGCTCGGGTCTCGTCCTGGGCCTCCTCGGCTTCACTCAATTCCTCAGCCAGACTTGCGGCCAACGTGTAAACCGGTTCCGTGGTGGCCTTCACCTGGGGCATGAGGGCCTGTGCTTCCTCCAGGGTGAAAATGCGGCCCATGCTGCCTCCGTTGCTTCATGATAGTCCTTTGCGCTTCCTTCACCTCTTCGACCGTTGGGCGATGTTAACTTTGAGGCCCAATTTTGGCCCCTTTTGGGTAAAAAATTAACTGTTTGCATTCATTGTTTGGCTTAACCATGTGTTTTTTCATCCACTCACACACAAACTTAACACACATCTTGCGTATAACGGAGACGGCTACTGGTGCTGGGCCTACCCCGAGACCGAACTGGGCCACTGGCACAGCTACGAAGGCGGCTTCCGCTCCCGCGTCCCCGCCGACCAGCGCCCCGGCGTCCAAGCCTGAGCGCGCCGAACTCCGTCGAGGGATCAACCCCAAAGGAAGTAAAGCGAACCTTCGCGAAGGGACAGAGGCCCAGTGTTTTTACCTTTGTGTTCTCCCCTGAAAATACACCCTACATGGAGTCCTTCGGGGGCATCTGTACGGCACCTCCGCAGTCCTGGATGAGGCGGATGGCTTGGCGGAGTTGTCGGGCCCGGGCTGGGC
>CAIMQW010000136.1 GCA_903843705.1 uncultured Holophagaceae bacterium
AGGCCAAGGTCCGCAATCCGCTCATGCTGCTGGACGAGATCGACAAGATGGCCTCGGACTTCCGCGGGGATCCCAGTAGCGCCCTGCTGGAGGTGCTGGATCCCGAGCAGAACGCCAACTTCCAGGACCACTACCTGGATGTGGGCTTCGACCTCAGCCAGGTGCTCTTCCTCGCCACCGCCAACGTGCGGCACCACATCCCCGAACCGCTGGAGGACCGCCTCGAGATCCTCGAGCTGAGCGGCTACACCACCAAGGAGAAGCTGGCCATCGCCGAGAAGCACTTGCTGCCGCGGGCCCTCGAGGGCCACGGCATGAAGGACCTGGGCGTGCACTTCGAGCCAGCGGCCCTGGAGAAGCTGGTCCAGTCCTACACCCGCGAGGCTGGGGTGCGGCAGCTGGAGCGCGAGATCGCCAACATCCTGCGCAAGCTGGCGCGGCACACCCTGCAGCCCAGCAAGGGCGAGGCCTTCGATCCCCTCATCACCGCCGAGCGCGTGCCGAAGCTGCTGGGACCCGAAAAGATCCTCGAGTCCCGGGCCGAGGACACCGCACCGCCGGGGGTGGTGAATGGCCTGGCCTGGACGCCCACGGGCGGCGAGCTGCTGACCATCGAGGTCGCGGTGCTGCCGGGCAAGGGCAACCTCAAGCTCACCGGCAAGCTGGGCGAGGTCATGCAGGAGAGCGCCAACCTGGCGCTCAGCTACGTCCGCGCGCGCAGCGAGCGCCTGGGCCTGAAGGCGAACTTCCTGGAGAGCATCGACCTCCACGTCCACGTGCCCGAGGGCGGCATCCCCAAAGACGGCCCCAGCGCCGGCATCACCCTGGCCACGGCCCTGATCTCCGTGCTCACGGGCATCCCCGTCCGGGCGGACTTGGCCATGACTGGCGAGCTGACCCTGCGGGGTCGGGTGCTGCCCATCGGCGGCCTCAAGGAGAAGCTGCTGGCGGCCCACCGCCATGGCCGCAAGGCCGTGCTCATCCCCGCCGAGAACGCCCGGCACCTGGAGGACGTCCCCGCAGAGGTTCGCGAGCAGCTGAGCATCCACCTGGTCAGCCACATGGACGAAGTCATCCAGCTGGCTCTGACTCGCATGCCGGAACCCTTGGGCCCCGAGCCCCCGGCGCCTCAGCCCGCCCCGCCCCCCCGCGAGAATCCAGCCACGGCGCAGTGACAGCCGACCGCTGATAGCTGATAGCCTTAACCTATGCGTTTCCTGTCGAGCCATGTCCTCCACTTCATCCTCATGGGGATGGGCATCTCCCTGGTGCTGGGGTTGCTGCATCCGACCACGCGGCCCGAGCGCACCTGGGCTTCGGTAGCGAAGCACGCGGCCGGGCTCATCGGCATCGGACTGGTCCTTGCCTGGGTGATGTACCTGCTGCCCCGGCACCCTGTCCGGTTCTAGGATGCTGGAGCCGCTTCTGGGCCGACTGGCCACTCTGAAGGACAGAGGGGAGCAGACCTGGAAGGCGGCCCAGCACCTCTGGCAGGAGCTTGCCCTCGCGGTGCCGCCCCTGGGCCGGGCGGGCGCCTTCGTGGCCGAGGTACTGGGCAAGTACTACAAGGACGACTGCCTGAGCTACGCGGCGGGACTGAGCTTCTGGCTCATCGTGAGCCTAGTGCCCCTGTCCACTCTGCTCTTCAAGCTGCTGGGCGCCATCCTCGGCAGCCGCGCCTATGGCCCCGCCACCCTGAAGACCCTGCAGGAGATCGTGCCCTTCCTGCCCCGGGAGTTCATGATGGACGCGGTGGTGAACAGCCAGAAGATCGGGGGCATGGGCTTCTCCTGGGTCGTGCTGCTCGTCGGCAGCTACTGGGGCATCAGCCAGCTGGACACGAGCCTCGCCCACGTCTTCGGCCTGCGCATCAAGAAGCACCGCCAGACCCGCAAGAACAACCTGCTGCGCCAGGTGATCTTCCTGGTGGGCGGGCTGCTGGCCTCCGTGCTGTTCCTGGCCCTGCTGGTGGGGGGCGCGCTGCGGAAGGTGCTGCCCGGGCGGCAGTCGGACCTGCTTCACAACCTGGCCCCCTTGCTGGGAGTGGTGGTGGTCACCGTGGTGCTGCAGCACCTGCCCCGGCTGCACGTGAAGTTCCGCCACGCCTTCCTGGGTGCGGCGGTCTCCACGGCCCTCTGGTGGCTGGCGAAGTGGGGCTTCGGCGTCTACCTGCGGCACACCATGACCTGGGGCATCATGTACGGCTCACTGCTGGGCATCGTGGCCGGCCTGACGTTCCTCTACTACAGCTGCGCCATCCTGCTGCTGGGCGCGGAGGTCACCGCCGCCTTCTACCGCCACGAGACCGGCATGATCACCGTGCCCCCGTGGCTGCGTGTCCGGGCGGGCGAGCCTCAGAAACCCTAGGGCCCCGTTCCCCGAGTGAAACCGCCAGGTTTCACTCGTCGTCGCGGCCGCGCAGGCTGTTCGGGATGGCGTAGCCGTCCGCCTTGTATTCGTTGATCTTGTTGCGCACGGTGCGCAGCGCGATATCCAGCTTTTCGGCGCAGTGGGTGCGGTTACCCTTGAGGGCGCTCAGGGAGGAGAGCAGCCAGAAGCGCTCCAGCTCCGGCAGGCTGAGGCCGAGTGGCAGCACCACGGGGGTGCCCATGGGCAGGCCGATCAGAGGCTTGTGGGGATCGGCCACCACGGCCCCGGGGGGCAGGGAGCCAGCCTCCGGATGCAGGGCGGCGGTCAGGGTTTCCTGGGGGCTCCAGCTCTCGGTGCGGCTGCTTTCCGGGGGATCCTCGGGCATACCGTCAAAGGCTTCGGTGGGGAGCAGCCAGTGGAGGTCGTGATGGCTGAGGCGCCGGCTCTGGCCGAGCACCACGCAGCGCTGGATGACGTTCTCCAGCTCCCGGATGTTGCCGGCCCAGGGATGGCGGGCCAGCGCGGCGAAGAAGCTGGGCACCAACTCGGGTATGGGGCGATCGTTCTCGCGGGCATAGCGCTCGGCGAAGTGGGCGGCCAATAGGCTCAGGTCGCCGGGCCGGTCGCGGAGGGGCGGTAGGTCCAGGGGGATGACGTTCAGGCGGTAGTAGAGATCCTCGCGGAACCGGCCGGCCTTCACTTCCGTCAGCAGGTCTCGGTTGGTCAGGGCGATGAGGCGCACATCCACCGGAATGGGTCGGCTGCCGCCCAGGCGGTCCACGGTGCGCTCCTGCAGGACCCGGAGCAGCTTGCCCTGGAGGGCCAGGGGCAGCTCGCCCACTTCGTCCAGCACCAGCGTGCCGCCGTCGGCCTGCTCGAAGCGGCCGGGCTTCAGGCCGTTGGCGCCCGTGAAGGCACCCTTCTCGTAGCCGAACAGCTCGGACTCCAGCAGGTTCTCGGGGATCGCGGCGCAGTTGATGGCCACGAAGGCGGCGTTGCGGCGGGGGCTCGAGCCGTGGATGAGCTTGGCCAGCAGCTCCTTGCCCGTGCCACTCTCTGCCTGGATGAGGATGGTGGCCCGGCTGTCCGCCGCCCGGCGGGCCAGAGCCAGGGTCTCGCCCAGAACCGGGTCCTGGGTGAGGATCACGGGGGCCTCGGCCGGCTCTTCGGCCTTCAGGTGACCTTCGGATTTCATGGCCTTGTTGAGGGCGGTGGTGAGCTCTTCGGGACTAAAGGGCTTGGAGAGGAAATCGAAGGCGCCGAGGCGCATGGCCTCGCGGGCGGACTCGAGGCTGCCGAAGGCGGTGATAAGCAGCACGGGCAGACCAGGGTCCACGGCCTTCAGGCGGGCGGTGAGCTGCAGGCCGTCCATGCCGGGCATGCGGAGATCGGTCACGACCGCGTCGTAGGCACCGGGACGCACCATGCGCAGGGCTTCCTCGCCACCGCGGGCCTGTTCCGCGAAAAAGCCGGAACGCTTGAGACTCATGGCCATCCCGTCCCGCATCCCGGGATCGTCGTCCACCACCAGCACCCGAAGAGGAGTCGCCATGTCTGAGCACCCAGGCGGCCAGCGCGGCCGCTTTTTTCGTTATCGGGTGCTGGGATCCGGACTGGAGTTTTGACCGTTGCGGCGCTTGAGGACCCGGCGGGGGAGCTCGCCGGAGGCGGCTTCGCCACGGACGGGATCCCCGTGGCGGCTGATGAGCAGGTAGACCTGCCGGCGGCTCACGCCCAGGCGCTGGGCCGTCTCCACGCGGTTGCCGTAGGCGCGCCGCAGGGCCCGGTGCAGGAGGAAGCGCTCCAGCTCGTGCAGGTTGGTGGCGAGGTCCTCGGCCTCGAAGCGGGGCGGCCCGGCGGCCTCATGGCTGGGCAGCTGCCCCAGCAGCTTCCAGCGCAGCAGCCGGTTGCGCAGCTCGCGCAGGTTGCCGGGGCAGGGCAGGGCCGCCAGCGCCGAGGGCAGCGGCGGGGCCACGCCCTCATCCTGGGCCAGGTGGGCCAGGAGGTCGGAAATGGCCTCCGGGTGCTCCTCGAGGGAAGGCAGACGCAGGGCGAGGCAGGGGGCTGCGGGTGGTGCGGGCTCGTGGGCGGCGATGACGCCCCTGGGATGCCCACCCAGCCAGCCCAGGGCCTCGGCGACGCTGGTGGCGTCGAGCCAGCCCACGCCGCGCCGCGCCGCCAGCTCGGCGGCCAGCGACTTCCGGCCGCTGCCTGGCGCACCGTACACCCAGAGCGCCTCCGGTCGGGCCAGCAACTCATCCAGGTGGGCGCCCCACAGGGCGCTGCCCGGCAGGAGCGCCAGAGGGATCACGGCCCGACCTTCCCCGGGATCACGTGGAAGAGCACAGCGAACACGTGGCAGGCGCTGCCTCCCACCACAAACAGGTGCCAGAGGGCATGGTGGTAGCGCACCCGCTCCAGGCTGTAGACAGCGGCGCCCAGGCTGTAGAACAGTCCGCCACCGAAGAGCCAGTAGAGGCCGCGGGTGGGGAGGATCTCCCCGACCGGCACCCCGCCCGCAAAGCCCGCCAGGATGGGGATGACGATGAGCCAGCCCATGGCCAGGTAGATGAGCGTGGAGATCCAGCCCATGCGTTTCACAAAGGCTGGGTTCGCGGGCGTGACGATCGGGGCGTGCAGGTGGTCCAGCGGTGGCGGGCGGAGGGCCGATTTGGCAATCCTCCCGTAGAAGATGCCCTTGAACGTAATGCCGAGGACCGCCAGACCCCAGACGAGCCCGAAGATGGTCCAGCCCCAGGAGGGTCGCGTGCGGCCCAGGGAAGACAGGCAGAAGGGCGTGTAGGTGCCGGCGATCAGCAGGAAGATGGCCGAGTGATCGAACACCTTGAAGACCAGCTTGACCTTCGGGCCGCGAAAGGCGTGGTACAGCGTGGACATGAGGTAGAGGAGGATCAGGGTGGATCCGAAGATGGACGCGCCCACCACATCCCGGGCCGTGCCGTACCGGGCGGCCGCGACCACCATGACCACCAGCCCCGCGATGGCCAAGCCCACGCCGAGACCATGGGTCAGGCTGTTGGCCAGTTCTTCCCCAGAGGTCTGGGGGGGGGCGGCCGTGCGTCCGGCAGGGTGAGGCATGGCATCCAGGATGACAGACTCCCCGGGGCGCTTCCGCCCCTACCCTACTTCAGGTGCTTGTCGAACCAGCTGAGCATCTCCCAGAGGGTGTGCTCGATGGACTCGCGGGCCACGTAGCCGTGGGACTCCAGCGGCAGGGTGACGTAGCGGGCGGTCTGGCCGTTGCCCTTGAGGGCCATGTAGAGCCGCTCGCTCTGGATGGGAAAGGTGCCGCTGTTGTTGTCGGCCTCGCCGTGGATGAGCAGGATCGGCGCGTTGAACTTGTTGGCGGCCATGAAGGGCGACACCTTCAGGTACATGTCCGGGGCCTCCCAGAGGGTCCGCCGCTCGCTCTGGAAGCCGAAGGGCGTGAGGGTGCGGTTGTAGGCGCCGCTGCGGGCGATGCCGGCCTTGAAGAGGCTGGAGTGCGCCAGCAGGTTGGCGGTCATGAAGGCACCGTAGCTGTGGCCGCCCACGCCCACGCGCCTGGGATCGATAACGCCCAGTTCGTCCGCCTTGTCGATGGCGGCCTTGGCGCTGGCCACGACCTGATCCAGGAAGGTGTCGTTCACGGTCTTGGGGTCGCCCACCACGGGCATGGTGGCGGCGTCGAGGACCACGTAGCCCGACAGCAGGAAGAACAGGTGCGACATGCCGCCGATGGTGGTGAAGCGGTTGGCGGAACCGCTGACCTGGCCGGCGGTGCCCGCGTCCGTGAACTCCATGGGGTAGGCCCAGACCACGGCCGGGCGGCGCTCTCCGGCCTTGTAGTCGGGCGGCAGGTACAGGGTGAAACTCAGCGCCACACCGTCGGGCCGGGTGTACTTCACGAGCCGTTTCTGGATCTTGCGGAGCTGGGGCAGGGGATCCTGAAAGGCGGTGAGGGCGCGGGTCTCCGCGCCGTGCAGCTGATAGTTGGGCGGTTCCGTCGGGCTCTCCCGGCGGGTGATGAAGCGGCCGTCCGGCAGCAGGGCCGTGACGGCTTCGAAGGTGCCCGTGGCGCAGGCGAAGCGGCGCTCGGTCTTCAGGGTCGCGGGATCGAAGCTGTCCAGGAAGGGGCGGTCGCCCTCCGTCGTCGCGCCGGCGCCCAGGAGGAAGAGCAGGCCGTCCTTCTGGCGCAGGGCGGTGTGGCCACTGGGCAGCAGGCGGGACTGGAAGCTGCCTGGGTCGCGGTAGCGGTCGTTGCTGCTGAGGTCGAAGGCCAGGCGGGCCTCGCCGGGCTTCGCCGGGTTCACCAGCCAGGTGCGGGTCCAGCGGCGGTCGCGGTCATATTCCCGCACCACGGCCAGGTCCCCGCGCTCGCCCCACTCCAGGCCCATGAGCCGGGCCTTCACGCGGAGCAGCTCCGTGGGTGCGGCCTTGAAGGGCGCGGCCAGCAGCAGGGCGCGGTCCCGGAACTCAGCCTTGCGGCGAGTATCGCCGCCGTCCAGGGCCTCGGTCCAGACCAGGGTCGCGGGCTCCGTGGGCCGCCAGTGCAGGCGCCGGGGTCCTGTGCGCGCGCCCTCGATGGGGATGTTCTCCGCCAGGGGCTGATCTGCGGCCAGGTGCACCAGGGCGCCGCTGCGGTCCCAGACCTCTTCCCGAACCGGGAACTGGGCCGTGGCCACCAGGTAGGAGAAGGGCCGCTGGAGCCGGGCCACCAGCAGCAGCTTGCCATCCGGCGAGGGCTGGACGTTGGCATAGAGACCGGGCCTGCCGATGAGCGTCTGGCTGCCCGTGGCGAGGTCCACGCGCACCAGCTGGGACTGACCCAGGAACTCGAAGCGGGTCTCGTCCTGGGCGTTCTGCAGCAGGTCCTGGTGGGTGGACACGGGCGCGGCCTTGCCTTCGTTCTCCTGGATGCGGGGCCCCAGCGGCACCTCGGGCGCCACGGGCTCCGGGCCCTGGCCGGTGGGCACGGCCTTGCAGAGCAGGCTGCCGTCCGGGAGCCAGTCCAGGGGGCTGCCCAGGATGGCGTTCAGCTTCAGGCCCGCGAGCTTCCGCAGCTTGCCCGTGGCGGGGTCGCCCACCCAGAGCTCCGTGGCCGTGGCCGTGGCACCCGTCAGCACGAACCGCTTGCCGTCCGGCGACCAGCGGGGCTGGCCCAGGGTCACGCCCGGCGGCAGGGCGAGGGGCTGCGCGGGGCCGCCCGCCAGGGGCTGCAGGGCCAGGGTCTTGAGGTGCGGCGGGTTGTGCGGCCCGCGGGTGCGGGGATTGAACCGGTGGCCCGCCAGGCGGGCCATGGGCTGGGCCAGCTCCCGGATGGAGGGATGGCGCTCGAACTCGGCCAGGAGGAAGCGGTCCCCCGCGGGGCTGGCGATGAGGGCCGGTGTCCCCGGCGCGTCCAGCACCGCCTGGATGGCCTTGGGCGCCTTCTGGTAAGGCGTGGGCTGGGCCAGCAGAGCAAGGCTCAGGAAGGGCGCAAGGGAACGCAGCATGGGGACTCCGGGCAACGTCCGCCATGATGCCACGGAACACGAGGTATGGGTCCTAAACGCAACGAAGCCCCCTCGCGGGGGCCTCGTCTCAAGGTAAAGGTAAAGTCCTAGGTCTCGCGTTCCGCCCGATTGAAGGCATCAGCCAGGGTCGCCTTTTTGAACTCAGGCTGGCGGGCCTTGGCGGCGTCCAGGTCACCGCGCTCCATGTCCTGCTCCAGCTGCTTGACGGAGAGGCCGATGCGGCGCTCGGTGGGATCGAGCTTCACGATCTTCATGGTGAGCTCCTGACCGGCGGTGAACTCCTTCTGGATGTCCTCCACACGGCGGCGGCTCAGCTCGGAGACATGCACCAGACCTTCGATGCCGTCGCCCAGGTCCACGAAGGCGCCGAAGTCGGTCAGCCGGGCGATCTTGCCGGTGATGACAGCGCCCACGTTGTTGTTCTCGAAGAAGATCTCCCAGACGTTGGGCTCCATCTGCTTCACGCCGAGGCTCATGCGCTGGGCCAGGGGGTCCAGGTTGAGGACCTTGGCGGTGACGCTGTCGCCCTTCTTCACGATCTCGCCGGGGTGCTTGATCTTCTTGGTCCAGCTGAAGTCGGACACATGGATCAGGCCGTCGATGCCCTCTTCCAGCTCGACGAAGGCGCCGAACTCCGTGATGTTGCGCACGGTGCCCGTGACGATCATGCCGGGCTGGTACTTCTCGGCGATGGCCATCCAGGGGTTGGGGGTGATCTGCTTCATGCCGAGGCTGATGCGGCGGTTCTCGGAATCCACCTGCAGGATCAGGGCCTCGACCTGGTCGCCCAGGTTGACCATGCCCTTGGCGGACTTGACCTTCTTCGTCCAGCTCATCTCGGAGACGTGGACCAGGCCTTCGATGCCGGGCTCCAGCTCCACGAATGCGCCGTAGTCGGTGATCGAGACGACCTTGCCCTTGACGGTGGCCTGGATGGGATAGCGCTCCTCAACGGAGAGCCAGGGATCCGGGAACTTCTGCTTGTAGCCGAGGGAGACGCGCTCGGTCTCCTTGTCGTACTTGAGCACGGCCACTTCGACCTTGTCGCCCACCTGGAACATCTCGCTGGGGTGGTTGAGCCGGCCCCAGGACATGTCGGTGATGTGCAGCAGGCCGTCCACACCGCCGAGGTCGACGAAGGCGCCGTACTCGGTGATGTTCTTGATGGCGCCCTCGACCAGCTTGCCCTCTTCGAGGCCCGCGAGGGTCTCTTCCTTCAGGCTCGCGTTGATGGTCTCAAGGAACAGCTTGCGGGACAGCACGATGTTGCCGCGGCGGCGGTTGACCTTGATGACCTTCATGTCGAAGGACTTGCCGAGGTAGGGATCCAGGTTGCGGACAGGCTTCATGTCCACCTGGCTGCCGGGCAGGAACGCGCGGATGCCGATGTCCACGGCCAGGCCGCCCTTGACCTTCTCGAGCACGGTGCCGTGCACGGTCATGTTGGAGCGGAAGGCCTTCTCGACCTCGTCCCAGATCTTCATCTTCTCGGCGCGCTCACGGGAGAGGCGCACATTGCCGTTGGCGTCCTCGAGCATCTCGAGGAGCACTTCCACGACATCGCCCACCTGCACGCCCTGCGTGCCGTCAGGGTTGTTGAACTCGTCAAGGTTGACGGTGCCCGAACCCTTGTAGCCGATATCCACGATGACGTCCTTGCCGCGGATTTCCACGACGGCGCCTCGCACCACTTCTTCCTCACGGAGCCCACGAGTCTCGCCCTGCAGGGCGGCCATGAACTCCATGCCGTCTGCGGACTCGTCCTCCTCGAACGCCGCGTCTAGCACGGTGATGCGGCCCATCTGCTTAGGGCCCTTCCCCTTGATGATTGCTTCTAACTTGGACATGTAAGTCCACCTCTTCTTTTTGCGCCCACGCTCTGGTGGTGCGCTGGAATCCCGGCACACGAAGTCCGGCAGAACCGACAGCCTACCGTGGAAAACCCGACCTGACCAGCAAAGGAATCGGCACCCAGGCACAATGGCTCCATGTGCGTGGTCGGCTTCCAGTGGCTCCCGGGCTCTCAGGAGCCGCTGCTCGTCCTGGGGAACCGGGACGAGTACTACGAGCGGCCCACGACGCCCCTGGCCTGGTGGGAGGGCGGCCGCATCCTGGCGGGCCGCGACCTGCAGGCCGGTGGCACCTGGCTGGGCGTCACCCGCACCGGCCGGGTCGCAGTCCTCACCAACTTCCGGGATCCCACCCTGACCCGGCCTGAGGGACCTTCCCGGGGGCAGCTGCCCGTGCGCTTTCTGGAGGGCGATGCCTCGGCATCGGCATTCCTGGAGGGCCTTCGTCCGGAGGCGGCGTCCTACAGTCCCTTCAACCTGCTGCTCTATGACGGGGCAGACCTCTTGGGCTACGAGAGCCGCGGCGACCGGGTCGTGCACTTCGAGCCCGGGATCCACGCCGTCTCCAACGGCGCCTTCGATGAACCCTGGCCCAAGGTCGAGCGCCTGAAGGAGCAGCTGGCCCAGGCCGGGAAGGACCTAGGGGCGCTGCTGGAGGTCCTCCAGGACGATCGCCCCTTCCCCGATGCCTGCCTACCGCACACCGGCGTCTCCCTGGACTGGGAGCGGGTCCTGTCGCCCCTCTTCATCCGCACCCCCACCTACGGCACCCGCGCCGCCACCGTCCTGCGGCTGGGGCACAGCAAAGGGGTCGTCCTCGAGCGCACCTTCACCGCAGAAGGTCTGGGTAGCGAGCGCAGGTTCGAGTTCGCTCTTACCCCAGAAAGCCAGGGGAACACCGGTAATACCGATAAAATAGTGAGTAATTCGGGGGTGGCGGGACACGTTTGACCGGGTGGGTCGGCGCGTTCAGGCCCACCCCCGAATTGCGATCTTGAACAAGCCCGTAGCGGCAGGGGCCGGCGCGATCGGGCTATGGGGAAATCGGAGTGGG
>CAIMQW010000137.1 GCA_903843705.1 uncultured Holophagaceae bacterium
CATTCTCCTAGCTACATTATCGGGCCGAGAATTGGACAAATCCTGACCATTTCGAAGTTGCCCGATTGCGCAAAGATCAAAGACACCACCTAACCCCTCCCTACGGAGTTGAGGAAGGGGATTGCGGTGGCAACTTGTTCAGAGACGGTTCAACCGGAGGGCCCTTGGGGGACTCTCATGCACAAAGAGCCGCCCATGCCCCATCAGCCCGATCTCCCCGCCCCTACCCTCCGGGAACCCCCGGCGCCGTCCCTGGAGCGGCTGTTCCTCGCGGCCGGCATCCTGGCGGTCTCCCTAGCACTGCTCTGGATCCTGCTGGACTAACTTGGGGTCTTCAGGCCAGGAGGTCCAGCTGGGTGGTCACCTCGGCAACCGGCGGCGTGGTGTAGGTCCGCAGCACCCGATCGAGCTGGGTCTGGGCCTGAGCAAAGGCCTCGGGTCCCGGTCCGCCGGCGTTGGGCTGGAGGTTCCCAAGGCGGGGTACGGCGGCGGGATCCCGGACCAGGCCCGCGCCCAGCTCCCCGGGAAGGCTGGTCTGGCCGGCCGGAGTGACAACGCCGGCCCCGAAGCGCAGCGCCGTCTGAAGCGCGAAGTCCACACTGGTCCCGGTCTGGAACGTGTCCTGGAGGGCGCCGAGGTCCTGCGGCAGGGTCTGGCTGGCGGTGGTCGTGGGCTGAGTTGGTTCCGAGGCCTGGGTGGCTGAAAGGGCGGTGGTTGCGGAGCTGGCATCAGCCGCTGCCGGGGCGGTCTGTGGGGCACTCAAAGAAGCCAGCAGGGCGGCGGTGGCAGTCGAGCCGAAGCTCGGGAGGACCGCGGTAGGCTCCGCGATGGGGGCGAGGGCCACGGCCTGGAGGCTCTGACGGAACAACCCCTGGGCCAGTTCTTGGGCCAGACGGTGGACCGTGGCACTGGTCGAATCCTGGGCGTTGGCCTGGACCTTCGGGGGCGCCATGACGGTGGCTGGCGGCTTGAGGCTGTAGGTGCCGAGGGGGCTGATGGCGAAGGCGTCCATGACACTCCCAATATAGGTCTTTTCGGGCGGAAGGTTTGCTCCCGGTCCCAAGAGATGCCTATGGGATCATGAGGGACCCGGGAGTGGCGATGAGCGAAAAGAAGGTCAGTTACGCGTCCAGCGGCGTCGACATCAGCCGCCAGGACGAGGCCCTCCGGCGCATCAAGCCCCACGTCAAGGCCACCAAGACCCCGGGCGTCCGCAGCGACATCGGCCTCTTCGGCGGGCTCTTCGACGCCCGCTTCCCCGAGGCCAAGCCAATCCTTGTGAGCAGCATGGATGGCGTTGGCACCAAGATGAAGGTAGCCCGGCGGGCCGGCATCTGGGACACCGTGGGCCAGGACCTGGTGAACCACTGCATCAACGACATCCTGGTCCAGGGGGCCCGGCCTCTCTTCTTCCTGGACTACATCGCCGCCCAGCAGCTGGAGCCTGAGGTCATCGAGCAGATCGTCCTGGGGATGGCCACCGCCTGCCAGGCCGCGGGCGCGGCCCTCATCGGCGGCGAGCTGGCCGAGATGCCCGGCGTGTATGCCGAGGGCGAGGTGGACGTGGCGGGCACCATCGTGGGAGTCGTGGACGAAGCCGACCTGCTGCCCCGCCTTGAGGCCATGAGTGCGGGCGATGTCCTCATCGGCCTGCCCAGCTCGGGCCTGCACACCAATGGCTATTCCCTGGCCCGCAAGGTCTGTTTCGAGCTCGAGCAGCTTGAAGTGAATGATCCCCTGCCCGGGACCGGCCTCACCGTGGGCCAGGCCCTGCTGGCCATCCACCGCAGCTACCTGGCGCCGGTGCTGCCGCTGGTCAAGGCGGGCAGGCTGGTGGCCATGGCCCACATCACCGGGGGCGGCCTGACGGACAACCTCCCCCGCGTGCTGCCGAAGTCCCTCGACGCCGAGATCGACACCGCCAGCTGGCAGATCCCCGCCCTGTTCCGCTTCCTCATGGAGAAGGGTGGCCTGGGGCTCGACGACGCCCGCCAGGCCCTGAACCTGGGGGTGGGGATGGTGCTGGTGGCGAAGGCGGAGCTGGCAGCGAGTGTGCTCGACCAGCTCCACGAGGCCGAAGAACCCGCCTGGATTCTGGGGCGCCTGACCGCGGGTTCGGGCCTTGTCCGCTACCGCTAGGCCCGCGGGGCGCCTGGGCCTGCTGGACCCCCTGCGGGGCGTCCTGGCCCTCAGCGTGGCGGTCTATCACCTCAGCGGGTGGTTCGACCTGACGCGGTCCGGTTCCGGCATGAACATGGCCACGGCCAAGATCGGCAACTATAGCGTGTCGGCCTTCTTCGTCCTCAGCGGCTTCCTGCTGTTCCGCACGGCTTCCTGGCAGCGTGTCCAGCAGGAAGGGCTGGGCCGCTTCTGGCTGCGCCGGTTCCTGCGCCTGGCGCCGGTCTTCTACCTGGCCTGCGGCCTGAACCTCGCGTTCCACCTGGGCATGGGGCCTGATCCCACACCGCGCTTCCTGCTGGAGAACGTCACCCTCACCTTCGGAGCCTTCCACCCCAACCCCGCCCTGGTGACCGGCGGGTGGTACGTGGGCCTGGTCTCGCTGCTCTACTTTGTCTATCCCGCCCTGGCTTGGCTGCGGGACAAGGGCGGGCTGGCCTTCCTGGTGGCGCTGGCCTTGGGCCTCTGGTTGTGGAGCCTGCCCTCAACGCTCCACGGCATCATGGCCGAGCCCCAGTGGAACCGCTTTCACACCTACGTGCTGGCGCCCAACCAGCTCTTCCTCCTGGCTTGGGGCGGCCTGCTCGCAGGGCTCCACGAGCGCACCGAGGAGCGGCTGGATCCCAAGGTCGCGCTGCTGCTGGCCTTGCCCATGCTCTGGCTGCTGCTGCGGCCTGTCCCCCAGTTCTTCGACCACCTGACGGCGCTCACGGGCTGGCTGCGCTACCGCTACCTGCTGGTGGTGACGATCCTCGTGGCCCTGGCGGCCTTCACCCGCCACCAGGAACCAGGCTGGCTGGGCAAGGCCCTCACGCGGCTCGGCGCCTGGAGCTTCGGCCTCTACCTCATTCATCCCTTCACCATGAAGCTGGTGGCGCCGCATGTCTCCGGGCAGCTGGGTTTCGGCTTGGCCCTGGGGTTGGCCCTGGTGGCTGCCGCCGCCGTCCACCGCTGGATCGAAGAGCCGGTGGGACGGCTGGGGCGGGGCTGAGCCTGTTCTACCGTGCCCAGAGCGCAGAAAGGGGCAGTGCCCAGAGCCCAGGGCCGAAGGGCAGGACCTCTTTGCCGGTGTAGAGCACGACACCGCAACTGAAGCGGTCGCCGACCAGAGTCTTCATCATCCGCAGCCCTTGGAAATCGGAAGCGCCCACCGTTTGGGAAGCCTTCACCTCGATGCCGACTAGGCGGCGGCTTCGGTCCTCGAGGATCACGTCCACCTCGGTGCCCGTACTCGTCCGCATGTGGAACAGGCTGGGCCGTGCCCTGGACCATGGTGCGGTCTTGACTAGTTCCATCACGGCGAAGGATTCAACGATGGCCCCGAGGACCGGGGACTGGCGCAGCCCTCCGGGGTCAGCGCCCAGGAGGTGCAGCAGGAGACCCGGATCGTTGAGATAGAGCTTGGGCGTCTTGGCCAGCCGCTTTCCGAGGTTTTCGAACCATGGCGGCAGTTGCACCAGCAGGAAGAGGGTCTCAAAGAGGGTCAGGTAGCGCCGCAGCGTCACCTGGCCCAGACCGAGGGTGCGCCCCAGGTCAGCAACATTCATGGGACTGCCCGTGCGGGCCGCGACCAGGCTCAGCAGTCGTGGCAGTTGGGCGAGCCCTTCGATGGCCGCGAGATCACGGACGTCCCGCTGGATGAGGGTCTGGAGGTAAGCGTCGAACCAGCGAGTCCTGGACTCAGAGATACCCCGCGAGAGGGCTTCGGGGTAGCCTCCGGCAGCGATACTGTCCAGGAGCGCACTGCGTTCAATTGAAGGGATCCGGAGCTGTTCGGGGCGGCCCTGAAAGCAGGCATCCACGAAGCCAGGCTGCGTAGCCGCCAATTCGGACTGGGCGAGGGGCCAGAGGGTCAGGACCTCCATACGCCCCGCTAGGCTCTCTGCCACCTTGGGCAGTGCCAGCACATTTGCCGATCCCGTCAGAACAAATCGCCCCGGACGCCGATCTCGATCCACGGTGGCCTTAATCGGCAGCAAGAGTTCGGGAACCCGCTGGATTTCGTCCAGGATGGCGGTGGCACCTAGGCTGTCGATGAAGCCGACCGGGTCGGCCTGGGCCGCAGCCAGGACGCTCAGATCATCGAAGGTCCGGTAGACAAACTCGCCTTCAAGGCCTTGGACTAGCGTGCTCTTTCCTGTTTGGCGAGCACCAGCAAGGAAAACCACGGGTGTGTCTCCCAGGGCCCGTTGCACGGCTGCGAATAGGTTCCGCTTGTACATATTGAAAATATAACATTGAATGTTAGATTTTCAATAAGCACCTCGTTTCTGATCAGGAGTCGCCCTCAATGCGAGCGTAGAAGCTCGTCCGGCGCAGGTTCTCCTCGATCTTGAAGGCCTGCTGGAGGGGCGGGAACGCGCGCTGCTCGCAGTCCGTGCGCTCGCAGAGGCGGCAGGTGACGCCGATAGGGACCGGCGGCTGGTCCAGGCGCAGGCCGTCGGCGTAGATCAGGTCCTTGGCGTAGCCCATTTCGCAGCCCAGGCCCACGGCCTGCATGGCGTGCTGGCCCCGGTAGCCGCCCGTGTCCTTCTGGAGGGTGCGGGCGATGCAGAAGTACTTGCGGCCGTCGGGCATCTCGCTGATCTGGGTGCGGATCAGGCCCGGCGTGAGGAAGGCCGCGTGGGCGTTCCAGCGGGGGCAGGCACCGGAGAAGCGCGCGAAGCGGATGCCCGAGGCGGAGAAACTCTTGGAGATGTTGCCGGCGATGTCAATGCGCAGGAAGTGGAAGGGCACGCCCTCCAGGCCCGGGCGGCGCATGGTCGTGAGGCGGTGGCAGACCTGCTCGAAGCTGGACTGGAAGCGCCGGGCGAGGATGTCGATGTCGTAGCGCTCGGTCCGGGCGGCCCGCAGGAAGGGCTCGTAGGGCATGAGCACGGCGCTGGCGAAGTAGTTGGCCAGCGCCACCCGCGCCAGGGCCCGGGAGGCCTGCGTGCGCAGCAGGGGATGCTCCGCGAGGCGGTCCAGGAGCGCACCGTGCTCCAGCAGGGCCAGCTGGTGGGCCAACTGAAAGCTGCGGCTGCGCTGGGTCAGCAGCTCCGAGAGGCTGATGCTGCGCCGGTCCGGGTCGTAGCGGCGCAGCAGGCCGGGGTAGTCCGAGACCCGGTGGACGCGCACCTGGAGGCCCCGGGCCTCGCAGGCGGCCACCAGGCCCGGGAAGGGGTTGTCCGGATCGAGGGCGGCCGTGGTCCACAGCGCCTCGGCGGCGGCCTCCAGCTCCGGGAAGTGGTTCATGGCCTGCTGGATGAAGTCTCCGACCTCTTCGGAAGGCAGGCGCGTGGCCTCGGGGTCAAAGCCCTGGCCATCGCTGAGCTTGGTGGAGAGGGTGTCCAGGCTGTCCTGGGTGTGCTGGTAGGCGCGATAGAGCTCGAACACACCCCGGGCCAGCTGGGGGCTGTTCTGAACGAGCTCGCGCACGTCCTGGGCCTGGAGGCCGAGGGCTTCGAAGAGCGGGTCGCCGAAGACCTCCATGAGGTCATCCGACAGGCGCTGGTCCTCTTCGGGGGCCAGTGCCGTGAGGTCCAGATGGAAGCGCTGGGCCAGGCGAATGAGCAGGGGGGCCGTGAGGGGCCGTTTGTTGCTTTCGATGAGGTTCAGGTAGCTGGGGCTGATGCCAAGGGCCTCGGCGAGCTGCACCTGGTTGAGCCCCTCCTGGCGGCGGAGGAGGCGGATCTTGGCGCCAAGGCGCGAAGCGGGCTTGCTGGGGGGGGTGGAGGGCATGGCCATTCCTTTACATCAATTTACAAAATCAATGATGACAATTGACAAAAATTTTCGCATTAACCCCTATCAATGCTGAGGTTCATTGACTTCATCCAGAATAGGTCAATCTTTGACATAGCACCAGTCCCCAACCCTCCCCAACCCTCCCAAACCCTTTCCGAGGTGACCCATGACTCCCCGCTTCCCCATCCCAGCTCTTGATGATGATTTCTCCGCCAACCGCTGGGAAGGCATCGTCCGCCCCTACAGCGCCGACACCGTGAAGAAGCTTCGCGGCAGCGTTCGCATCGAACACACCCTCGCCCAGATGGGCGCACGCAAGCTCTGGAAGCTCGTCCAGCAGGAAGAGCCCGCCCGCGCCCTCGGTGCCATGACGGGTGGCCAGGCCGTGCAGATGGCCAAGGCCGGCCTCAAGGCCATCTACTGCTCCGGCTGGCAGGTGGCCGCAGACGCCAACAGCTCGGGGCAGAGCTACCCCGACCAGAGCCTCTACCCGGCCAACTCCGTCCCCACCTTGGTGAAGCGCCTGAACAACGCCCTCCAGCGGGCGGACCAGGTGGAGCACGGTGAGGGTGGCGTCAGCCGCGACTGGTTCCTGCCCATCATCGCCGATGCGGAAGCCGGCTTCGGCGGACCCCTCAACGCCTTCGAGCTGATGAAGGGCATGATCGAGTCGGGTGCCGCCGGGGTCCACTTCGAGGACCAGCTCTCCAGCGAGAAGAAGTGCGGTCACCTGGGTGGCAAGGTCCTCATTCCCACGGGCCACTTCATCCGGACCCTCGTCGCCGCCCGCCTGGCCGCCGACGTCCTGGACGTGCCGACCCTGGTCATCGCCCGCACGGATGCCGACTCGGCCCGCCTGATCACCTCTGACATCGACGAGCGCGATCAGCCCTTCCTCACGGGGGAGCGCACGCCCGAAGGCTTCCACCGCATCACCGGTGGCGTCCAGATGGCCATTGCCCGCGCCAAGGCCTACGCGCCCTATGCCGACATGATCTGGTGCGAGACCTCCACGCCCGACCTCAAGGAGGCCCGCGAGTTCGCCGAGGGCGTCCACGCCGAGTTCCCCGGCAAGCTGCTCGCCTACAACTGCTCGCCTTCCTTCAACTGGAAGAAGAAGCTGTCGGACGAGGAGATCGCCGCCTTCCAGCGGGAACTGGGCGCCATGGGCTACAAGTTCCAGTTCATCACCCTGGCTGGCTTCCACAGCCTCAACCACGGCATGTTCGAGCTGGCCAACGCCTACCGAACCGAGCACATGACCGCCTACTCCCGGTTGCAGGAAGCGGAGTTCGCCTCTGAAGCCCGCGGCTATACCGCGACCAAGCACCAGAGGGAAGTCGGCACTGGCTACTTCGACGAGGTGGCCCAGGCCATCAGCGGCGGGCTGGCCTCGACCCTGGCCCTGGTGGGCTCCACCGAGTCCCAGCAGTTCCACTAGGAATCCGGTCATCCGCCGGCCAGAGCCCGGAAGACGTTAAGCACTAGGTTCTGGCCCGGCAGGGCGTTCGGGTAGCGCACGGCCAGGGAGAGGCGCAATCCGCCCTCGCCCACCAAGTCAAACGTGAAGGGCCGGTCCTGCTGGGACCAGCGATCTGGGGCGACCTTCCAGCGGAGGGTCGCCCTTGGTTTGTCTGGGACGATCACCACGTCCTGGGCTTCCCGGGTCTCGACGCGCCACACGCCGAGGGGCAGCTGCAGGTCGCACTGCCACCGGCCCTCGACCTTGGTGGCCGTGGCGCGCAGATCCTCCACGGGGCGTCCACCCAGACTCGTCTCCAGGCGCCGGGGGCCGCTACAGGCGGCGAGCCCCAACAGGAGCAGCACGGCCAGGGTGGCTTTGGCCCAATTCATGGGTCCCTCCCGGTGGACCGAGGCTACTTGGCGGCCTCGGCGGCAGGCTTGGTGGCTTCGGCCTCGGGTTTGACGTACTTCTGTCCAGTGCGGTGGTAGGTGAGGTATTCGCCGAAGAACACGGCCATGAGGTCGGCCCGCTCCTGGAAGAAGGCGAAGCCGTGGGCCTTGCCCTCGGCCAAACTCACAGCCACACCCGGCAAACCCGCCAGGGCCTTGGCATTCTCGAAGGCGTCCTTGTCCTCGGCAGCGGCCAGCACCAGCGTTGAGGCCTGCGCCTGCAGCACGGCGCTCTTGAGCTTCTCTCGGGCGCCCTCGCCAAAGACGCCGGTGCCCGCAGGGCTGAGGCTCAGGATGGCCACGGGCTTCACCTGGGGGGCGGCCAGGAGCGAGGCAAAGGCGCCCACACTCGAACCCGCGAGGCCGATGCGGCGGCCGTCCACGCCGGGTTGGCTGCGCAGCCAGGTCGCGGCCTGGACCAGGTCCGCGGGGATGGAGTCAAAGCCCACGGCCTTGGCGGAGGCCATGAAGTCGTCGGAAACAGTCGCCTGGGCGCTACCCTTCAGGGTGCTCGCGCCGTGGCCGCGAAGGTCCAGGGCCAGGGTGCCGATGCCACGGGCCGCGAGCCGCTCGACCAGGGGTGCCCAGCCGGCGCGGTCGGTGTGGAACTGGTGGGCCAGGATCACCACGGGGACCTTGCCCTTGGCCGCGGGCAGGGTGAGGGTGCCCTTGAGGGCGAAGCCATCAGCGCTGGTAAGAGCCATCTCTGTGGTGGCAGGGGCCGCAGCCAGTGCCATGGAGACCAGGGGAGCCAGCAGGTGGAAGGTGCGCATGAGGGCCTCCGGAGATGGGGGTATTTTACCATGCCTGGCTCTAATGGCTCTGGCAGAGAGCAGGCATGTCTTGATATTGTCGCCAAAACGGCGACAATATCACCGGGGGCCCGTCATGAAGACCATTTCGCTTCGAGACTTCCAGCGTGAGGGGGCCAAGGCTCTTGGGCTTGCCCCCCAGAGTGAGCCCTGGCTGCTTGCTGGGCGCGAGCAGGAGTTCGTCCTTCTCCCCGTGACGCCCGAAAATCGTTCTGCGGTCGTGGATCTGGCCGAGGGCCTCGCGGCAGTCATGGCCCTGCGTGAGGATCAGACCCGGGCCGTGGACATGGGTCTGGATCAGCTCGGCATGGAAGAGGTTGAAAACGAGATTCGGGATGCAAGGAAGGCCCTCCGCCGCCGGAAGCACTCCGCGTGAGCCGTGCCCTTGTCCTGGATACCAACGTCCTCGTCTCTGCTGCGCTGAAACCCGAGAGCGACGTTGCTCGCATCGTCGAACTCGTGCTGCTCAGACAGGCACCCATTCATGTCTGCCCATCCATCGTGCTGGAATACCGAGAGGTTTTGAACCGACCCAAGTTCCGCCCGAAGGGCTTTCCTCCCCTTTGGCTCCCCCGGTTACTCCAGGTGGCGTTTCACGAACCTGAGCCTGCTCCATGGCCGTTCGACGGCCCCGACCCGGACGACCTGATCTTTCTATCGCTGGCCAGAGCCGCCGGGGCGGTGCTTGTCTCCGGGAACCTTTCTCACTTTCCTGAGAACAACCGCGACCGGGTGCTTGTGGTGTCCCCCGCCGCGTACCACGCATGGAACCAAGGCAATCCTGAGGTATAAAGGAAGCCTTCCCGAGTTCTCGAGGTGCCCATGACCGCCCAGACAACCGACGCCATCCTGCAGGAGACCAAGCGCCGCATGCATTCATCCGTGGAGGCTCTCAAGAAGGAGATGGCCACCATCCGCACCGGTCGCGCCAACGCCAGCATCCTGGACAATGTCCACGTGGACTACTACGGCTCCACGGTGCCGCTGAACCAGATGGCCACGGTCTCCGTGCCCGAGGCCGGCATGCTGGTGGTGCAGCCCTTTGACAAGAGCGCCATCAAGGCCTGTGAGACCGCCATCCTCAAGTCCGACCTGGGCATCAACCCCTCCAATGACGGCAACGTGATCCGCCTGCCCATTCCCATGCTCACGGAGGAGCGCCGCCGGGACCTGGTGAAGGTGCTGCACCGCTTGGGTGAGGAGATCAAGACCGGCGTGCGCAACATCCGCCGCGATGCCAACGAGGACGTCAAGAAGCTGGAAAAGCTCAAAGAAGGCCACATCTCCGAGGACCTGGCCAAGAAGACCCTCGAAGACATCCAGAAGCTCACGGACGCCCACATCAAAGAGATCGACGAGGCCATGAAGCACAAGGAAGTGGAGATTCTCAAAGTCTGATCGCCCCAGGTGCCCAGCCTTCCCGTCCTGCTCCTGCTCATGCTCGCCGCACTGCTGGCGGGCTTCATCGACGCCATTGTGGGCGGCGGCGGGCTGATCACGGTGCCCGCGCTCATGCTGGCCCTGCCTTTGGGCACCCCGCTGCCCACCCTGCTCGGCACCAACAAGGTCGTCGCGGTGGCGGGTTCGAGCATGGCGGCGGGGAAGTTCCTGCGCTCCGGGACCCTCGCTTGGCGGGAGATGGTGGGGCCGGTCCTGGCCTCGGGCCTGGGGGCCTCCGTCGGGGTCTGGCTCACCTACCGGGTGCACGGCGACTTCCTGCGGCCGGTGATGCTGGGCCTCCTGGTGGCAATGCTGGCCTTCATCCTGCTGAAGCCGGACCTGGGCCAGCTGCATGCCCCGCGTTTCGGCCTCAACCACCGGCGCGGGCTGGCGGCCCTCATCGCCCTGGCCCTGGGGTTCTACGACGGCTTCTTTGGACCGGGGACGGGATCGGTGCTGATCTTTCTCTTCGTGGCCGTGCTGGGCTCGGACTTTCTGCGGGCCTCGGCCCTGGCCAAGAGTGTGAACTGGGCCTCGAACCTGACGGCCATGATCCTCTTTGTCGGGCAGGGGAGTTGGCTGCCTTCGGTCGCCCTGGGCATGGCCGCCGCCAACGGGGTGGGCGGCTACCTGGGCGCCCATGTGGCCCTGAACAAGGGGAGCGGCTGGGTTCGGGGGGTGTTCATCGGCGTCGTGACCGCCTTGATCCTTCGTCTGGGCTGGCAGCTGCTCCGGGCCTGATCCCTCGGTAGAGAATGGTTTTTTCCTGAGAGCCTCCAGGGCATACTTGAGGCACGAGGCACCCATGCAAGAGGACAGGCTTCCGCGTGAGCAGGAAACGCCCTCTGCTCCGCTGGGACGAGCGACGCCCAAGGAGGTGGCTGGGCAGTCCGACCTCTGCCTCGGGGATCTCGTGGCCAAGGCGGTCCTTGAGGCCGTAGACACCTATGCCGTGATCATGAACGCGCAGCGCCAGATCGTGGCGGCGAACCCGCTCCTGTTGGAGGCCCTGGTGCGCGAAGGCGTCGCGGACCACCAGGGGATCCGGGTGGGCGAGGCCATCGAGTGCATCCACCGGGGGGAAGGCCTTGATGGCTGCGGCACGGCCCGGGCCTGCGGGCGCTGCGGCATGATGGACGCCGTGACGGCCGCCCGGCTGACCGGGAAGGCGGCCACCAGCGAGTGGCTCATCAGCATCCAGCGGGAGGGCCGGTGGGAGGCCCGTGAGTTCAACGTGCGGGCGATGCCGCTCTCGGTCGCGGGGCAGGGGCTCATGCTGGTCACCTTCCAGGACATCAGCTCGACCAAGCGTCGGGACGCCCTGGAGCGGGTCTTCATCCATGACCTCATGAACTCCCTGGAGGGCCTGAAGGGTTGGGCCGACATGCTTCGGGGGGCCGGGGCCGAGCCTGCCGTGGTCGCCGAGCGGGTGCTAGACGTGGCGGGCCACCTTAAGGCTGAGGTGGAGTCCCAGCACCGGCTGCTCCTGGCCGAGAGCGGGGAGGTGGTGGTGGACCTCCGGCTGATCTCACCCGAGCAGATCCTGGACCAGCTGGAGGAGTCCCTGGGCCCGCTGGCCGTGGCGCGTATGCTCCGGCTGCCGTCTCCTGCCCAGACCGCGCCGGTCCGCACGGATCCCGCGATCCTGTGCCGCGTCCTCAGCAACATGGTCCAGAACGCCCTGGAGGCGCTCCCCCAGGGGGGCCAGGCCAAGGTCTGGTACCAGGTCTGCGCTGGGCACCCGACCTTCTTCGTCCAGAACCCTGGGTGCCTGGCGCCGGAGGTTGTGGACCGCGTGTTCCAGCGGTCCTTCACCACCAAGGCGGCCCGCGGTCGGGGCCTTGGGACCTACGCCATGAAGGTCCTGGGCGAGACGGTCCTGGGCGGGAAGGTCGGTTTCACGACCAGCTGGGAAGAAGGCACCCGGTTCCACATCGAGCTGCATGGATGAACGCTGTCCCGGGTTATTCTGGTCCCTCGATGCCTGCCCCCCGACCCCGTCCCTTCTCCAGGGACGTCCTCTTCCGAGCCCTGAGGTTCTTCTACCTGCTGTGGGGCGGGATGCTTCTGTCCACCCTCGCCTACTACGGGCGCCTGCGTATGCCTGCCCAATTCTGGCAGTGGCCGGGTCTCTGCCGGGCCCTCATGGGACCCTGGGGACGGGCCGTGGCCCTGGGTTTCGGCCTGGTGATGTGCCTGGCGGCCCTCCTGGAGGTTTGGGAGCTGGTGGACCGCCTGCTGGTGCGGGTCATGGGTGAATCGGAGCGCTGACCGGAATCCTTCGCTTGGTTAAATGGCCCCTTTTGGCGATCCTGGAGACTTGGTCTTGAACCCTTAGGGGGTTTGAGCCACTTAAGAAGCGTGTCTCGGAGGCAGGGCGATATGGCGCATGTGGTTCGTGGAATGATCGGGGCGGGGCTTCTGCTGGGTGCCCTGCCGGCCTTGGCCCAGGGCATGGCCCTTTCGGCCGTGGATCCTGTGGGCATCTCCCGCAGCGGGGTGCAGGTGGCCTACGGCTACAGCCTGGAGGCCGCGACGTCCAACCCCGCGCTGCTGTCCTCCCTGAAGGACAAGAACAGTGCCTACCTGGCCTACGGCCTTGAGCTCTCGGGCATCCAGCAGAGCATGGAGTCGAACCAGACGACGGTGTTCAGCACCAACCGCAGCCGCAGCATCGGCGGCTTTGGGCTGGCGGTGCGGACCTCCCCGAACCTGACGCTCGGCCTCAAGCTGGATGAGCCCTACCTCCTCCACCGGCAGCTGTTGGACACTGCGCCGAGCCGCTTCCTTGGGGACGGCCTCGACTTCTCAGCCCGCCGCCTGGAAGGGCAGCTGGCCTGGTCCCTCAGTCCCAACCTCTCCCTCGGGGTCGGTCTCGGCGTGGCGCGCCTCGGTTTCGATGCCACCACGGTGCTGCGCCTGGGCGTGCCCAGCTCGGTCTCCACGGGTGTGGATGGCCTGGTGGAGCAGCGCATGGGTGAGAGCGGCAACAAGGTCGTGCCCAGCTACTCCCTGGGGCTGCGCTGGGCCATGAACCCGCGCTGGACTTTCGGCTTCACCCATCAGTCCGGCCTCAAGGGCGACCTCAGCCTGAAGGCGGACTACCGGGGTGCCGCCATGGGTACCTACGCCAATGACGGCCTGAGTTCCGCTCCGCAGGGCACGGCGGCCCGCGCCGCCGCGCTGCTGGCGGCTTCCACGCCCCAGGTTGGCACCGCCACCCTGGAGCTGCCTTCGCAGACTGCCGTCGGCGCGCGCCATCGCATCACCCCCAGTCTCACTGTGGAGACCGACCTTCGCTGGACCTCCGCCGGCTTGAAGGTGCCCACCTTCGCCAGCGTGAGCACGCCCACCGGGGTTATCAAGGTCCCGGGTGAGCTGCCGACGACCAAGGGGCACCTCGGCTTTGGTGTCTCCTCGGAACTGGAACTGGGCAAGTTCTGGACCCTCAGGGCGGGCTTGTTTCTCGACCAGCCCAGCGTCCAGGCCGGCATCACCGAGCCACTTCTCGGGGGTTCGCGCACGGCGGAGTTCTCGCTTGGCGCCGGCTACAAGGTCTGGGGCGGAGAACTCAACTTCGGCTACCAGTACCGTCAAAGCGAGGATCAGGACACCACCCGGCTGGGCGGCGTCTGGAGCTCCACGGGATACCGCGGCGTCGGGACCCGGTCCCGGATGGAAGCCATGGGACACCTCCTGGCACTCGGTTTCCGCACGTCGTTCTAGAGAGGAATCAGGCCATGCGTTTCCCCGGCCCCCACGCCTGTGAAGAGGCCCTTGCCCGGGGTGAACTCCACACCCTCTGGATCGCCCCCGCTGCCTGGGGACGGTTGTCGAAGCTGGTCGCAGCGGCCCGCCAGGCCGGTGTCGTGATCCACCGCGAACCCATGGAGGGCCTCGACCGACGCAGCCCAGAGCAGCGCCACCAGGGCATCCTGGGCGAGGGCGGTCCCTTCGCCTACGCCGAGCTCGAGGAGGTGCTGGGCCGGGTCGCCGACAAGGGGGATGCCGCACTGGTGTTGATCCTGGATGGCATCACGGATCCCCACAACCTGGGCGCGATCCTGCGCTCCGCCGCCGCCGCCGGCGTGGATGGCGTGATCCTGCCCGAACGGCGGTCCGCGGCCGTCAACGAGACTGTGGTCCGCGCCAGCGCGGGCACGGCCGGGCGGGTGCCCGTGTGCCGGGTCGTGAATCTGAGCCGCACCCTCGAAGACCTCAAGGCTGCCGGTCTCTGGATCTACGGGCTCGCCTTGGGCGAGGGCAGTCGCGACTACCTGCTGGAAACCTTCGACCGCCCCGTGGGGTTGGTCATGGGCGCCGAAGGCGAGGGCCTGCACCTCAAGATCCGTGAGCACTGCGACGGATTGCTGCACATTCCCATGCCCGGCGGCGTCGAAAGCCTGAACGTCTCGGCCGCCGCGGCGGTGACGCTGTTCCGTGTGCTCGCCCGGCGCGGTGCCGACGCTCCACTGTCGAGCAGCACTCCGGAAGTTTCCACTTGAGGCGCTGCGATTGCCGTGATACCTTTCGAGTTCCCTGTCAGGAAAGCCCTGCCTCGCAGTGACCCCTGACATGGAGCCCCGGCAGGGGTTCCAATGGGATGGTTTTCGGGTTCTCCCGAAAAGCATTGACAAGCCCCGGGAGGGGCACCGGACGAGTATGCCGAGATGGCCGAGTGGTTAATGGCAGCAGACTGTAAATCTGCCACGCATCGCGTTACGGAGGTTCGAATCCTTCTCTCGGCACCAGTCCTCCTGCACCATCGGAGTTCTGGGATCACGTCCCTCGGGTTTCCACCGCGGGAATAGCTCAGTTGGTAGAGCGTCAGCCTTCCAAGCTGAATGTCGCGGGTTCGAACCCCGTTTCCCGCTCCACCCTCCCCGTCAGTCGGACATGTCCGGTTGGCGTCAAGGTTCAAGGCCCACATAGCTCAGTGGTAGAGCACTTCCTTGGTAAGGAAGAGGTCACCGGTTCAAGCCCGGTTGTGGGCTCCACCTGCTTCAGTTTGTTCTCCCTTCCTTCTCTCTCCACCTTCCAGGAGGTATCCGTGGCCAAAGAGAAATTTGACCGTTCCAAGACCCACGTCAACATCGGCACCATCGGCCACGTGGATCATGGCAAAACCACACTGACTGCGGCCATTACCTACGTTCTGGCGAAGAAGTTCGGCGGCGAGACCAAGTCTTACGACCAGATCGACTCCGCGCCCGAAGAGAAGGCCCGCGGGATCACGATTAACACCGCCCACGTCGAGTACCAGACCGAGAAGCGCCACTATGCGCATGTCGACTGCCCCGGCCACGCTGACTACATCAAGAACATGATCACGGGCGCTGCCCAGATGGACGGCGCCATCCTGGTGGTCGCGGCCACCGACGGCCCCATGCCCCAGACCCGTGAGCACATCCTCCTGGCCCGCCAGGTTGGCGTGCCTTACATCGTGGTCTTCATGAACAAGGTCGACATCGCCGATCCCGAGCTCACCGAGCTGGTCGAGATGGAGATCCGCGACCTGCTGTCGATGTACCAGTTCCCCGGCGACGATATCCCCATCATCAAGGGTTCCGCCCGCCTGGCCCTGGACCACGCCGAGACCCCGGATCATGCCGACTGCGCCTGCATCCATGAGCTCATGGCTGCGGTGGATTCCTACATCCCCGATCCGGCCCGTGCCATCGACAAGCCCTTCATCATGCCCGTCGAGGACGTGTTCACGATCACCGGCCGCGGCACCGTGGTGACCGGCCGAATCGAAGCCGGCATCGTCAGGGTTGGTGAGGAGATCGAGATCGTCGGCCTCCGCGACACCGTGAAGAAGATCGTCACTGGCGTCGAGATGTTCCGCAAGTCCCTGGACCAGGGTCAGGCGGGTGACAACGCCGGCCTCCTGCTCCGCGGTGTGGAGCGCAAGGACGTCGAGCGCGGTCAGGTGCTTGCCAAGCCCGGCAGCATCACCCCCCACACCAAGTTCAACGCCCAAGTGTACGTGCTGACCAAGGAAGAGGGCGGCCGCCACACCCCCTTCTTCAACAAGTACCGTCCCCAGTTCTATTTCCGCACCACAGACGTGACCGGTTCCATCGAGCTCGAAGAGGGCCGTGAGATGGTGATGCCTGGTGACAACGTCACCCTGACCGTCGAACTGATCCAGCCCATCGCCATGGTCAAGGGTCTCAAGTTCGCCATCCGCGAGGGTGGTCGTACGGTAGGCGCCGGCAACGTGGGCGAGATTCTGGCCTAAAGCCTGATCCGCCCTCCGACTAGGAGGTTACGATGCGCGATATCATTCACCTGCAGTGTCAGGAATGCAAACGCAAGAACTACAGCACCACCAAGAACAAGAAGACCACCACAGGCAAGCTTGAGTTCAACAAGTTCTGCCGTTTCTGTGGCGGTTACCGGGTTCACCGCGAGGCGAAGTAGCCTCCGGTCCCGAGGGTTCCCGCCCGGCGCCATCTGGTGTCCGGGCGGTTCCCACAG
>CAIMQW010000138.1 GCA_903843705.1 uncultured Holophagaceae bacterium
TCGCGGAAAGGATGGAGAAGCCAGGGCAGCATGGGAATCCGGAAGACAGGGGCTGGAAACGCGCGGGGGAAGACTCAGGACCGGTGGGCGAGCAGCCACTCGGCGGCGCGTTCCGCGCGCCAGTACCGGCTGCCCTTCACCAGGATACGGGCTCCGGCGGGGATTGCGGAGAGTCCCGTGGCCTCGTCCCGCAAAGCCTCGAAGTCCGGGAAGGCCTGCACGCCCGGACCGAAGCCCTCGGCATAGTCCCGGGCGAAGTCGCCGTAGGCCCAGAGGCGCGACACGCCCAGCGCCTTCAGCGCCGCGCCCGTGTCCCGGTGGACCTGGGGTGCGCCGGCACCCAGCTCCCGGATGGAGCCCAGCACGGCCACGGCCTCGCCGCCGGGCAGCTGCAACAGGGACTGGGCGCAGGCCAGGATGGAATCCGGACTGGCGTTGTAGGTCTCGTCCAGCAGGCAGCCGCCGCCGGCCAGGGCGTGCAGGCGCCCCCGCCCAGCCTCCGGCGCCACCGCTGCCAGGCCGTGGGCCACCTGATCCGGGGCGGTGCCCAGATGCAGCGCCAGGGCGGCGGCCAGGGCCGCATTCCGGACCTGGTGCTCGCCGGGCAGCCGCAGGTGGAGGGACAGCTCGCCCTTTGGCGTGTGCAGCAGGAAGGCGCTGCCCGCGGCGCCCAGGGAGGCCACCGCGTCCCAGTGGTAGGCCTGGCCTTCCCCCACCGGCAGGGCCACTGCGTGGGCGGCCCAGGGCTGCTCAGCAATCCACCGGCACCAGGGATCCGCCGCCAGGTGGGCCCAGACGCCGCCACGCCGCAGGCCCGCCACCAGCTCGCCCTTGGCCTGGGCGATGCCCTGCTGGCCCTCGGGGAAGTTCTCGATGTGGGCGGTCCCCACAAGCGTGATCAGGCCCGCATCCAGGGGCGCGATCTCCGTGAGCCGCCGGATCTCGCCGGGCGTGCTCATGCCCAGTTCCAGCACAGCGCTGGGCAGGCCCTCGGGCAGTGTGGCCAGGGCCTCGGGCAGGCCCAGGGTGTTGTTGCGGTTGCCAGGCGTCTTCCAGCCCCCCATGGCGGCCGACAGCAGCTCCTTGGTGCTGGTCTTGCCGACGCTGCCCGTGACCCCGAGGACGGTCTTCGGCCGCACCGCCGCCAGCCGGGTCTGGCCCCAGCGCTGCAGCGCCGCCAGCGTGTCAGGCACCACGAGCTGGGGACATTCCGTCACCAGGGCATGATCCACCAGCAGGGCTGCGGCCCCCTTCTCCACCGCCGCAAGCGCGAAGTCATGGCCGTCACGCTCAGCGCGGAGCGCCACGAAGCAGGCGCCGGACTGCAGGGTACGGGTGTCCATGGACAGGGCCGTGGGCACCACGGCACCGTCGCCCCGAACCTCGCCCCCCAGCTGGGAGGCCGTCTGGAAGAGGGACCACAGGCTCATGCCGTCTCCTTCGCCGAAGCCCGCTCGAGGCGGTCCCGCACGGCCAGCCAGGCTTCCGCGTCCGGCGGCTGTTCCATGAAGATCTGCTCGAACCCCGCGTCATCCAGCTCGTGGAGGAGCGCGTAGAGCCGGGTACCTACCTGCTCGGGGTCCAGCGGCAGCAGCACCCCGAGGATGCCCGCAGGCAGCGGTGGCAGGGCGCCCAGCGCCACGTAGGCGGTGCGCCCGCCCAGGCTGCGGATGCCAGTCCCGGGCGCCACGAGGCGCAGCCGAGCGCGGGGGGCGTAGTGCCGCGCGGCCATGCCCGGCGCAGCCTGGGTGGCGCCGGGTGCCACCGCGCCCTGCCAGAGGTCCACGGGGCCGAGCAGCGCCTCCAGCTCCGCGGGCGGGATCGGGCCGGGGCGCAGGATCCGGGGTCGGACCCCGGCCTGGCTGAGGTCCAGGATCGTGGACTCCAGGCCCGAGCTTGTGGCACCGCCGTCGAGGATGAGGTCCACGGCCTCGTCGAGGCTCGAGGCCACGTGGGCGGCGCAGGTGGGGGAGAGGTGCTGGCTGCGGTTGGCGCTGGGCGCGGCCAGGGGCCTGCCCACAGCCCGGATCAGGGCCAGCGCCACAGGATGGGCGGGGCAGCGCAGGGCCACGGAGGGACCCCCGGCGCGAACGATGGCGGGCACGGACTCCGCCGCGGGCAGCACCAGGGTCAGAGGACCCGGCCAGAAGCGCTCCGCCAGCAGCTGCGCCTCGGCGGGCCAGTGGGTCACGAGGGCCTGGGCCTGGGCCGCGTCCGCCACGTGGAGGATGACCGGGTTCGTCGCCGGGCGCCCCTTAGCGGCATAGATCCGCGCCACCGCCTCGGGATTCAGACCATCGGCGCCGAGGCCGTAGACCGTCTCCGTGGGGAAGGCCACCAGGCCGCCCGCGCGCAGCACCGTCGCCGCCTCCTGGAGGGTGGGTGAATCGGGACCGTTGACGGCCACCAGGCGGGTCACCGGGACCCACCGAGCGTCGCTTCCACGGCAGCGCGGTCGCTGTAGGGGTGCTTCACGCCGTGGATCTCCTGGTAGGGCTCGTGGCCCTTTCCCGCCAGCAGCAGCAGGTCACCGGGACGGCAGTCGGCCAGGGCCGAGGCCACCGAGCGGCGGCGGTCGGCGTCCCGGTGGTAGCGGGTGGCATCGCTGCGGAGGGTCTCAGGAATGCCGGGCGCGGCGTCGTCCAGGACGCGCTCGGGGTCCTCGGTGCGGGGGTTGTCGCTGGTGTGCCAGAGCACATCGGCCCGTGCGGCCACCGCCGCGGCCATGAGCGGCCGCTTGGTGCGGTCCCGGTCGCCGCCGCAGCCGAAGAGGACGTGCAGACGGCCGCCCGGCGGCAGCAGGCGGCGGCCCTCGGCCAGCAGGTTCTCCAGGGCATCGGGCGTGTGGGCGTAGTCCACCATGACGCCGAAGGGCTGGCCGCAGTCCACGCGCTCCAGACGGCCCGGGGCGCCGGTGACCATGGGCACCGCGGGGACCAGCTGATTGAGGTCGAAGCCCGCCTCAGCGCAGGCCGCCAGGGCCGCCAGCAGGTTGTAGGCGTTAAAGCGGCCCAGGAGGGGGCTCTCCACTTCCCAGACGTTTAGGGGCGTCTCCAGGATGAATCGCGAGCCCATGGGGCCCAGCTCCAGATCGGCGGCGCGGTAGTCCGCGGGGTGGTTGATGGCGTAGCTCCGGCAGCCCGGCGCTCCCAGGAGCCGCCGCCCGTAGGCGTCGTCCGCGTTGGTCAAGAAGCGGTCGCTCTGGATCCGGAGGCGGTCCTTGGCCGCGAAGTAAGCCTCCAGGGTGCCGTGGTAGTCCAGGTGGTCCTGGGTGAGGTTGGTGAAGAGACCCACCTGGAAGCGGGCGCCGTGGACCCGGCCCAGGCAAAGGGCGTGGCTGCTGACCTCCACCGCCGAAGCCAGGTCGCCAGCCGCGACGCCGCGCGCCAGCCAGCGGTAGAAGGCGGTGCTCTCGGGGGTGGTGCGGATGGCCTCCTCTTCCACGTTCCCGGCGGCATTGAGCACCGTACCGATGAGCCCGCAGCCCAGGCCCGCGCACCGCAGCAGCTGGCGGATCAGGGTGGTGGTGGTGGTCTTGCCATTAGTGCCGGTGACGCCGATGAGGGCCAGGCGGCGGTCCGGTTCGCCATGCAGGCGCCGGGCCAGGAGGGCCATCTGCAGCCGGGCCTCGCCGCGCAGCACGGCGCTGGCGATGCCATCCGGTACATCCAGCGCGGTCTCGGCCAGGATCGCCACGGCCCCCTGGGCCAAGGCCTGGGGCACGAAGGTGGCGCCATCAGCCTTCTCGCCCCGCAGGGCCAGAAAAGCCCACCCGGGGCGCACCTCGCGGCTGTCGCTGGTGAGGTCCAGCACCTCGACGTCGGGGCCCGAAGCCCGGTCGGCGAGACCTTCGATGAGTGTGTCCAGGTTCATGGGTTACCCGCCTTGATCTTCACCACTGCCCCTGCCTCCAGCGCGGTGCCGGGCTCGGGGCTCTGGGCCAGCACCCGGATGGCCTGCTGACCGGGCGCCGCCTCGATGCGGGGCACGCCCCCGACCAGCACCACCCGCTGAATGGCCGCCTTGAGGCTAAGGCCCTTGAGCTCGGGTACCCGGCCCCGCTCCACGTGCACCGCCGCCTCGTCTGTCTCGCTCATGGGCCAGTCCCGCAGGGAGAGCTTGAGATCCGCCTCGCGGTCCAGGTCGGGAGTGGTCTGCCGGAACCGCTGGATGCCGTCGCCGATACGCTTGAAGAGCGGCGCGGCCACGTCACCGCCCGTGGTGTCGCCGCCCGGATCATCCAGCATCACCAGGATGCCGAACTGGGGCTTGTCCGCCGGGAAGAAGCCCATGTACGACGCGAAGTGGCGCCGGGGATCGTATTTCCCGCCGATGAGCTTGCGGCTCGTGCCGGTCTTGCCGAAGGACTCCACGCCGTTGTCGAGCTTGGCCTTCTTGCCGGTGCCCTGGGTGACCACGCCCTTGAGGGCCTCCTTCATGAGGCTGGCGGTCTCCTCGCTTAGCACCTGGGACTTCACGGTGGGTTTGAACTCCTTCAGCAGGAGGCCCTTGTCGTTGAAGATGCGCTGCACGAGGATCGGCTGCATGAGCTTGCCGCCGTTGGCCAAGGCGCAGCCCGCCATGAGGATCTGGAGCGGAGTGGTGCTGAGCCCGTAGCCGTAGGAGAAGGTGTACTGGGTGGGCGTGCTCCAGCGGTCCGGCGCGATCATGCGCCCCGGGCTCTCGCCGGGGAAGTTCAGGCCCGTGGCCTCGCCGAAGCCGAACTTGCGCAGGTACTGGTAGTGCACCGCTGGGTCCAGGCGGATGCCCAGCTTGGCGGCGCCGATGTTGGAGCTCTGCCAAAGGATCTCTTCGAAGGTGAGGACGCCGTGGCGGTGAGTGTCCGTGATCGGCGGAACCTTGGGGCTGTACTGCCAGCGCCCCGCCAGGCAGTCGATGCGCTCGCCCAGGTGGACCTTGCGCTCCTCCAGGGCGATGGCCGCTGTGAAGATCTTCATGGTGGAGCCGGGCTCGTAGACATCCTCCAGGGGGTGGACCTTCCGGGCCGCCTTCTGGCGCTCCTGCTCCCGGTGCAGTTCCTCACGCTCGCCCGCGCTGAGCTCGCCCTCGCCGCGATTGCGGAATTTCTTGGGCAGGATGTGGTTGGGATCAAAAGTGGGCGTGCCCGCCAGGGCCAGGATCTCGCCGGTCTGGGGATCGACCACGACCGCGTAGGCCGTCTTGGGCTTCGAGAGGCGCATGCCCTCTTCCAGCGCATCCTCCACGATGTGCTGGATGGAGGCGTCCAGGGCAAGCTGCAGCGAGGCGCCATTGACGGGCACCTGGCTGTAGTTCTCCTGGAGGATGAGCAGCTTGCCGTGGGCGTCCCGGGGGGCGATGAGCTCGCCCTTCATGCCCGCCAGCTGCTTGTCGTAGGTCTGCTCGATGCCCAGCTGGCCCAGGCCGTCGATGTTGGTGAAGCCCAGGATCTGCGCAGCCAGGCTGCCCCGGGGATAGAACCGGCGGCTCTCGGGCTGGAACTCGATGCCGTCCAGGTCCAGGGCGCGGATGGCGTCCACCTTGGTGGGTGGCAGGTGCCTCTCCAGGTAGACGAAGGTCTTCTTCCGCAGCAGCTTGTCGAGCACCTGGCTCTTGGTCTGCTCGAGGATCGGAGCCAGCTTCTCCGCCATCGTCACGGCGGCCTTTCGGTTGGGCGTTCCCCACTGGCGCTCCTCGCCCCGGCCCGGCTTGTAGTCCGGGTAGAAGGCGCGGGGGTCCACGAACAGGCTCTCCACCTTGATCGAGATGGCCAGCGGCTCGCCGCGACGGTCCCGGAGCTCCCCCCGGATGGGCGGGATCGGCACCACGGTGGTGTGCTGCTGCTCGGCCTTGGCGCGGAACTTTTTGTGCTCCACCCCCTGCAGCCAGATGAGCCGGAGCAGGATCAGCAGAGCCCAGAAGGCCATGCTGCCCAGGATCCAGGGCATGCGGCTGCCCAGCAGGTCCTGGGGCTCCGGCCGTCCCAGCTGGCGCCGGGAGGAGCGGGGTTCGGTGGCGAAGCGGAGGAACACGGTTGGGCCAGGGCTGGAGGGGGCGTGGACAAAGGACGACTCCTACAGCCTACCGCCCCCGGACCAGGGCTACAGCCCCTCGGACGATACCGGGCGCAGCTTGGCGATGCGCTGATCCTCGGGTGTGAAGGCCCGCTGGATCAAGTGGCCCTGCTTCCGGGGGGCCAGGCCGGCCTTATCCGCGTAGACCTGGATCTCTTCGTCGCGCTGGTAGCGGCTGCGCTCGAGCATGAGCTTGCGGTGGAGCTCCTCTTCCTTGTGGATGCGGTCCTTGATCTCGCCCATGGCGTAGCTCAGCCGGGTGCTCTGGATCTTCAGGTAGGCCAGGGTGGCCAGGGGCATGGCCATGGCCAGCACCAGCAGCAGCATGCGCAGGATGCCTTCGCTCTCCACCGTGCGGGTCGGGGCGGAAGAGCTGGGCAGCGTTCCAATGACCATGGGGACCTCGCTCAGAGCAGGCGCTCCGCCACGCGGAGGCGGGCGGAACGAGAGGGGGGGTTGGCGGCAGCCTCGGCTTCGCTGGGCGCGATGCCACCGGGACGGACGAGTTTCACGAACTTGGGCAGGACGACGGGGGAGGTGCGGCCGGGGCCGTCATAGACGCCGGCGAGGCGGCGCAGGGTCTGCTTGACGATGCGGTCCTCGAGGCTGTGGAAGCTGATGACCGCGAGCCGACCCCCGGGGCGCAGCAGGGCCACGGCGGCCTCCAGGGAGGCGGCGAGGCGGTCCAGCTCGCCGTTCACGGCGATGCGGATGGCCTGGAAGGTGCGGGTGGCGGGATCGCTCTGGCCCTTGCGCTTGGCGGCCTCGCGGGGGATCACCTTGTAGACGGCCCGGGCCAGATCGCGGGTGGTCTCCAGGCGGCCTTCGTGCAGTGCCCACAGGATGGCGCGGGCGATGGGGCGGCTGGCCCGCTCCTCGCCGTACTGGTAGATCGCGTTCGCCAGGCTCTCGTCGGTCTGCTCGGCGATCCAGGCCCGGGCAGGCAGCCCGTGCTCGGGATCCATGCGCATGTCGAGGGGCCCCTCGTCCCGGAAGCTGAAGCCCCGCTCGGGGGTGCGCAGCTGCAGGGTGGAGACGCCCAGATCGGCCAGGATGGCGTCGAAGCCGCCCGGGGCCTGGGCCACCTGCCAGGCCAGGAAGTGGGGCTCGTCCCAGAGGTCTTCGTAGGCGCAGCCCAGGATGGTCAGGCGGGCATCGGAGCCCAGGCGCTGCCGGGCCCGGGCGCGGGCCTCGGGATCGCGGTCCACGCCCAGGTAGCGGGTCTCGGCGTCGGCCTTGGCCAGCAGGGCCTCGGCGTGGCCGCCCAGGCCCAGGGTGAGGTCCAGGACCCGCGCAGCGGGGGGCAGGACCAGGTGGTCCAGGACCTCCTGGAGCAGCACCGGCACATGGATGGGGGTGTCGAGGGCCATCATCAGATGCCCAGGTCCGCGAGCTGCGCCAGGTCCTCGGCGCCCAGGGGCTCGGCTGCGAGCCGCCGCTGGAAGCCGGCCTTGTTCCACAGGGCCAGGTGATCCATCTGCCCCAGCACGGCCACCTCGCCCGTGAGCTGGGCCGCCTCGCGCAGGGTGGGCGGGATGACAAAGCGCCCCTGGGCATCCGGCTCCACTTCGCTCCCGAAGTAGGCGGTGGTCTCCAGGAACTTGCGCTTGGCAGGGCTGGTGGACGGCAGGGCCGCCAGGCGGGCCTCGATGGCCTCCCAGACGGGCATGGGGTAGAGCCGCGCCGAGCGTCCGTCCAGCGAGGTCAGGTAGTGCCGCAGGGCTCCGCCCCCCACGCCCTGGGCGTAGGTCTCGAGCTCGGCCTTGAAGGAGGAGGGGAGCTTGAGGCGTCCCTTTTCATCCACCGTGGCCGGTGTGTTTCCGCGAAGTCGCAGCACCGGTGTGACCTTTCAAGCAGCAACCCAGAAGGAGCCTGAAGACCGATGCAGGACCACTAATTCCCACTTCAATCCACTTTGTTCCACTGAGAACCACTTCAAAGTTTAGAAACATAACTGCTGCCAACAAGGGGGAATAAAAGCGAAAGTCCATTCTCAGAAGGAATGGCTGGTTTCTCGCTGTCCATTCTCAGAAGGAATGGCTGGTTTCTCACAGACCTGGCGGGTATCGGGCGACAGCCAAAACTGACCCTCTGGCGACAGAACTATTGACCCCCTGAGTCGCCGAGGAGGTGACGTGGGCAGGGAATGGAGGACGCTGGGTCCCAGACAACTGGGGGCCGA
>CAIMQW010000139.1 GCA_903843705.1 uncultured Holophagaceae bacterium
CAGCGGCCCGAGCTGATCCCGGGCGCGGGCACCGCCACCCAGTGCGTGCACGGCGGCGTGCAGCCGGATCCCTCCTACGGCGCCGTGATGCCGCCGCTGTACCTGTCCTCCACCTTCGCCTTCAAGGACATCTGCACCAACGCGGGCTATGACTACACCCGCAGCGGCAACCCCACCCGCGCGGCCCTGGAGGAGGCCATCGCGTTGCTGGAGGGCGGCCACGGCGCCACCTGCACCAGCACCGGCATGAGCGCCATCCTGGTGGCCCTGAACCTGCTGCCCCACGGCAGCCACCTGATCAGCACCGTGGACTGCTACGGCGGCACCTTCCGGCTGCTGGAGCACGCCAAGCGCTTCTTCGGCCTGGAGGTCACCTACCTCGACCTGGCGGACCTCGCCGCGGTGCAGGCGGCCTTCCAGCCCAACACCCGCATGGTCTGGATCGAGACGCCCTCCAATCCCCTGCTGCGCCTCACGGACATCGCCGCCGTGGCCGAGCTCGCCCATGCCCAGCCGGACTGCCTGGTGGCCGTGGACAACACCTTCCTCTCGCCTTTCCTGCAGCGCCCCTTCCAGCTGGGCGCGGACCTGGTCATCCACTCCACGACGAAGTATCTCAACGGCCACAGCGACGTGGTGGGCGGGGCCGTGGTCGCGGCCCCGGGCCGGCTGGCGCTTACCCAGCAGATCCAGAGCGTGAACAACCTACTGGGCACCTCCCAGGCGCCCCACGACTGCTTCCTGGTGCTGCGCGGCCTCAAGACGCTGCCCCTGCGCATGCGCCAGCACGAGGCCAACGCCCAGGTGCTGGCCGAGTTCCTGGCGGCGCATCCCGCCGTGGGCAAAGTCCACTACCCGGGCCTGACCACCCACCCCCAGCACGCCCTCGCCAAGCGCCAGCAGAAGGGCTTCGGCGCCATGCTCAGCTTCGAGCTCAAGGAGGGCGGCAACGCCCGGCTGAACCACGTGCTGCGCGGCCTGCGCTGGTTCACCCTGGCCGAGAGCCTGGGCGGCGTGGAGTCCCTGGTGGCCCACCCCGCGTCCATGACCCACGCTTCCATGACCCCCGAAGCCCGCCAGCGCGCCGGCATCAGCGACGACCTGATCCGCCTGTCCGTCGGCCTCGAAGACGTCCAAGACCTCCGCGAGGATCTGGTGCAGGCACTGACCTTCGAGTGAGGCGGGGCATCGGGCTGTCGGCTATGAGCTGCCAGCGGTCAAAAGCTGGTTCCAACGGGAGGTTGGGACTGGGCCGCAGCGCCTAAAGCAAAGGACTTTTTAACCACCGATGAACACCGATGAACACCGATTAAAAGCTGATAAAGAAAAAGGCAAATAATATAAAAACACTTGTCTTTATCATGTCTTTATCGGTGTTTATCGGTGTTCTGGACAGTGACGAGTTCTCGCAATCCTATCAGGCAGCAGTAGCCCCGGTATCCAAGTCGGGGTCTGGGTCCCTGTAATTTTGCCAGAATTTCGTGAGGTTGGGGTCCAATCCTGGTGACGAGATAAATTCGGGGATGCCC
>CAIMQW010000140.1 GCA_903843705.1 uncultured Holophagaceae bacterium
CACTACTCCAGCCAGGAGTGCAGCGAGTGCGGACACACGGATGCGGCCAACCGGCCGGATCAGGAAACCTTCCTTTGCCTGAGGTGCGGTCACGCGGACAACGCGGACCTCAACGCGGACCTCAACGCAGCGAAGGTGATTCGAAAGCGCGGAATCGCGCTTATCCTCTCCGCCGGTACAGCCTACAGTGCTCGCGAAGGCCAGGCTCGACCTGGCCGCCCGAAAGGGCGAGGGGTCACAAGACGGATCAAGGGCGAACAGCCCTCCGCTGCCCCTGAGACTCGAGAAACCCCTTCCTCAACGGAGCCTACATGGGCTGCGTAGGGAGGGGAGAGTTCATCATGAGGCCCACCACCGTGGCCAGCTCTACCTCCTGGCTAGCCTCCGCGGCAGGACCGTGGCGCCACTCTTCGGCCTCACAGAGGAACAGCTCACCGCCGCGGCCGGTTTCGTGAAAGACCAAAAGCGAAACACCGATGAACACCGATAACAGCTGATAAACCCCGATCAAGACGATTCAGGGCCTGGGGTTGGCTTGTCCAATCCCCCTTGATCCTGGGATACTAGCCCGGTGCCTGCTTCCCCGCTTCCTCTGTTGGTCCTGCTTCCGGGCATGGATGGCACGGGGCTGATGTTTGAGCCCTTTGTGAAGGCAGCGGTGGGCTTCGAGACCCGCGTGGTGCGGTACCCGCCGGAGCTGACGAGCTATGCAGACTGCCTCCGCCTGGCCCGGCGGGCGCTGCCTACGGACCGGCCCTTCCTGCTGCTGGGGGAGTCCTTCTCGGGTCCCATCGCCATCGCCCTGGCGGCGGAGCGGCCTGCGGGTCTGGTGGGCCTAGTCCTCTGCGTGACCTTCGCCCTGAACCCCCGCCCAGGCCTGGCCTGGGCGGCATCGGTCCTCCGCGCCCTGCCGCCGCTGAGCCTGCCCCTGCCGCTGCTGCGGCGGCTGCTCCTGGGCCGGCGGAAGCCCCCGCAAGCCCTGATCGACCTAGTCCAGACCATGCTGCCACAGGTCCCCCAGGCCACCCTCAAGGCTCGCCTCCTGGCCGTGGTGGAGGTGGATCACACGCCCCTGCTGGGACAGATCCAGGTGCCCATCCTGGCCCTCTGTGCCAGCGGCGACCGCCTGGTGCCGCCAAGTGCCACCCGCTGGCTGCGCGAGCACCTGGCCACCCTTGACATCCTGACCCTGAAGGGCCCCCACTGGCTCCTGCAGACCCGCCCCGACGCCGCCGTCCAGGGCATCCGCGACTTCCTCCAGCGCAGCGGCGCCTGAGCTTCAGAAAAGCGAAAGATCACCACGAAGGACACCAAGAAAAACGGGTTCCCCTGTCGCTCTTCGTGGTCTTCGTGGTGATCACTTCTTCTCGGGTGCCGAACAACCCCTAGTTGGCCTTCACGGTCCAGAAGGCGGCGTCGCTGGCGAGCATGCCGGGGCCGGGGAAGCTGAGCTTGGGGTTGAATGCGTAGAGCTGGTTCTCCACGCTGTTCACCGTGTCAGCGAAGGTCTTCTGCATGGCTTTCCGGCCGTCCTCACCCAGCGCTTCCTGGAAGGCCTTTTCGGCAGCATCCATGCCATCCATCTCCGCCAGGGAGGTCATGGGCCGGAGCACGATGAAGCTGGGCGAGGACGTTCCCGCCGTAACTTCATAGAAGGCGAAGGAGGCCGGATACTTGCTCTTCGCGTAGGCGGCGAGGGCGGTCTTCACGCCCTCCTCGAAGGCCTTGTTCTGCCCTTGCTTGATGCGGAAGGTGCGGATGCGGAAATAGCGCTTCTTGGCGATGTCCACGTCCGGCCCGAAGCTCAGGTCCTTGCGGTAGGCCCCCAGCCAGGTGCGGATGGCATTGAGGTGTTCCCCATCCTGCTGGGAGATCTTGTCCACCTCGGCCCGGATCGCCGGGTTCTTCTCGAACTCATTCTGCTTGGCTTCGTAGTCTGCATAGGAGGCGTAGCCCATAATGAACAGGGCCTCGGAGGAACCGGTCAGGGCATTCATGCCCAGGTAGTGGTCCGTGGACTTGCCCTGAGCGAGGATCCGGCCCCAGGTGGACTCCGTGGCCGCGTGGCCCGCCCCATGCCCGGGCTTGACCTCCTCGCGGACGAACTGCATGAGTGGTGGCGGGGGCATGGGGCTGCCCTGGGCGAGCAGGGCCGGCGCAAGCAGAAAGACCAGGTTGGAGCAAAGTGCGCTGAAGGGGTTCAGTTTCATGGGAGCCCACCTCCTGAGGGCGGCTCCGAGCCTAGTCGCTTTGTATAGAAATTTAAATGTAAATTAATGCGTGAATATTCATAGCCGATCGCATTAATACAAGTTTAGGTATCAATTCGGAACGGGATCCGGCTCCCCCACCTGCTCCAGTCGCTGCAGCCACGGGGCCCGCTCGGTTTCCGTGACGAAGCTCGCCAGGAGGCTGTTCCTCGCCAGGGTCACCAGCTGGCCCCGGGTGAGGGCCAGGGCCTCCGCAGCGGCAAGGAAGTTCTCGGCGAGGTAGCCGCCGAAGTAGGCGGGGTCGTCCGAGTTTAGGGTGATCCGCAGGCCCTGCTCGAGCAGCAGCTTGAGGTTGTGCTGCGCCATGGCCGGAAAGACGCGGAGCTTCACGTTGGAGATCGGGCAGACCGTGAGTGGCACCAGGTCCCGGGCCAAGCGGGCCAGCAGGGCCGGGTCCTCTACAGCCCGCACGCCGTGGTCGATGCGCTCAGCGCGGAGGCGCCCGAGGGCCTCCCAAATGTAGGCCGGCGGCCCTTCCTCGCCCGCATGGGCGACCACGTGGAGGCCCAGGTCACGACACACCGAAAAGACCCGTTCGAACTTGGCAGGTGGATTACCCAGCTCAGAGGAATCCAGGCCCACCCCGTGGATGCGGTGGCGGTGCGGCCGAGCCTCCTCCAGAGTCGCGAAGGCGTCATCTTCAGACAGGTGCCGCAGGAAGCAGAGGATCAGCCGGGAGCTGATGCCGAGGTGCTCCTGGGCGTCCCGACCCGCACGCTCCAGGCCGTTCAGAACCGTGTCGAAGGGGATGCCCCGGGCAGTGTGGGTCTGCGGATCGAAGAAGACCTCCGCATGCACCACCCCGTCCTCGGCGGCCCGGCAATAGTAGGCCATGGCGAGCTCGTAGAAATCCCGTTCGTGCAAGAGGGCCGTGGCACCGGCGTAATAGAGCTCCAGGAAGGACTGCAGGTCCGAGAAAGCATAGGCCGACCGCGTCGCCTCGACGCTGGCATAGGGCAGGGCGACGCCGTTCCGGCGGGCCAGGTCGAACATCATCTCGGGCTCAAGGGTGCCTTCGATGTGGAGGTGCAGTTCGGCCTTGGGCAGGCTGCGGATGAAGCCCATCAGGTCCATGCCATCTCCTTCCTGGAAATACCGGCTCTCGGCAGCTACTTGCCCGGCATCTTCGAAGCGACGCCCTGCACGTAATAGTCCATCTTCTCCAGGTCGTGATCCGAGATGACCTGGCCCGCAGGCACGCGGACCTTGCCCTCCTGGTCCACCACGGGACCTGTGAAGGGGTGGAACTTCCCGGCCACGATCAGGGCCTCGAGCTGCCTCACCTGGTCCTGGACAGCCTTGGGCACCGCGGGGCTCAGGGGCGCCATTTTGATGAAGCCGTCCCGGAGGCCGCCCCAGACGCTGCCAGGCTTCCAGGTGCCGGCGAGCACCTCCTCCACGACCTTGGTGTAATAGTCACCCCAGGTGAGGATCGTGCCGCCAAGCTGGGCCTTGGGCGCGTACTTGGACTCGTCGCTGTTGTAGCAGAAGACCTTAGCGCCCTTCTCCTCGGCGGCCTGGTTGGTGGCGGCGGAGTCGGTCTCGTGGGTCACCATGTCGGCGCCCTGGGCGATGAGGGTCAGCGCGGCCTCGCGCTCCTTGCCCGGATCGAACCAGGTGTTCACCCACACCACGCGCACCTCGGCCTTGGGGTTCACGCTCCGCATGCCGCGGATGAAGGCGTTGATGCCCATTACCACCTCAGGGATGGGATAGGAGGCCACGACCCCGGCGATGTTGGACTTCGTGAGCTTCCCCGCCACCACGCCGTTCAGGTAGCGGCCCTCATAGAACCGGCCGTTGTAGATGCCCAGGTTCGCGGCGGTCTTGTAGCCCGTGGCGTGCAGGAAGACCGTGTTGGGGAACTGCTTGGCCACGTTGAGCGCCGGGTTCATGTAGCCGAAGGAGGTGGCGAAGATCACCTTCGCGCCGCTCTGGGCCATCTCGCGGATGACCCGTTCGGAGTCGGCGCCCTCAGGCACGTTCTCCACGAACTGGGTGGTTACCTTCCCCTTGAGGGCGGCCTCCAGTTGCTTGCGGCCCAGGTCGTGCTGGAAGGTCCAGCCGGCGTCGCCCACGGGTCCCACATAGACGAAGCCGACCTTTGCCGGGGCCTGGGGCGGAGCGGCGGCCAGGGCTGCTGTCGCCAGCAGGGCGACGGCCCCGAGGGTTGAGCGGACGAGATCACAGTTGCTCATGGGAGATCCTCCTCCAGGAATGGGTCTGAGCCCGCCGAGGCGGGGCACTCAGGTGGGAGCTTCATCGGTACCACGTTCAGAGGCCCGAAAGCTTCGATAGAGTAGCAGGTCATAAAGAATCTTCAGGCCACCCGCCAGCACGAAGAGCGCGCCGGACAAGGCGGGAACCGCCAGGAGGGGACCAGCCAGCATGGGGGAGAGGGCCGCGCCGGTGGTGCGGGCGATGCCGGTCACCCCGGCGGCGGCGGAGCGCTCATCGGGCGCCACCACGGCCATGGTGTAGGCCTGGCGGGTCGGCACATCCATCTGGGAGATGCTGAAGCGTAGCAACAGCATGGCGATGGCCAGGGGCAAGTTGGGCATCAGGGGCACCAGGATCAGCAGCACGTTCGACGGGATGTGGGTGTAGACCATGGTGCGGACCAGGCCGATCCGCTTGGCCAGCCGCACGGCATAGAGGGCCGACAGGCCCGCCAGGATGTTGGCGGCGAAGAAGATCGACCCCAGCGTCCCCGGAGCAACGCCGAAGCGCTGCTGGAACCAGTAGGCCACCAGGCTCTGGATGACAAATCCCCCGGCAAAAGCATCCAGCGAGAACAGCGCCGACAGCTTGAACACCACCCGCCTGGATGCATGGAGACCCAGCCGACCCGCTGCGGCGGCCGCGGGCGGCGCCTCCACGGCCCGGGACATCCGCAGGAAGAGCCCGGCCAGGAGCAACCCCACCGCCGCGTAGGCGAAGACCAGGACCCGGTAGCTGGCCGCGGGGGCCAGGCCGGCGCTCTGGAGCACCTGGGCCGTCCAGCCCCCCGCCAGGGCGCCGCCGGCGGTGGCAAAGGCCCCGGTCAGGTGGTACCAAGCGAAGACGCCGGTGCGGCGGTCCTCCGGCAGCACCTGCGAGAGGGCCGCCTGCTCAATGGCCAGGAATGGCCCCACCTCGTTGCCCGAGGGACTGATCACCCCGAAGGTGGCAGCCAGGACCAGCACCGTGAAGTCCCCGCTGAGGGCGAAAGGCACGCCTGCCGCAACCATCAGGGCCGCCCCCAGGAGGAGCATCCGCTTTCGCCCGATTCGGTCCGCGTGGAGCGTGATGGCCAGCGAGATCAGGGTGTCGCCCACCAGCGTCAGGGTCAGCAGTAGCCCGATGCGCCCTTCGCTGAAGCCGAGTGCCGCGAGGTAGAGCACCAGCACCACCGAGAGGAACCCGTAGGAGAACATCCGCGCCGCCCGGGTCAAGAACAGCAGGCGGCCGTCGACGCCGAGGGCTCGCAGGTTGGCGGCGAGCGCAGTCACGGGTGCATCTCCTCCCAGACCACGCGGCGGAAGCGGATGAGCGGAACCGGCGCGATCCCTGGCCGTTCCAGGGCCGCCGTTGAAATGAGCAAGGCGCGCATGCCCCCAGGGTAGCCGCTCCCACAAGCACCGGTGGGCTGCGCCGCAGAACCCCGTGGGCGGTGGCCGCCAATTACTGGGATACTCGCACCATGCCGCTCCTCTCCCGCCCCGCCTCCCGCTGGACCGCCCTTACCCTGCTCTGGGCGCTGGTGGGGACCGTGCTGTGGCTGACGGCGGTGCAGGGCTTCCTGGTGGCCCTGAACCCTTTCTGCCACCTGAAGCGGCCCGGCATCGCCCACCTGACCGTGGTGACCGTGGACCCCAATCCCGACAGCCAGATCACGGACTACGTGACCGTCAAGGAAGGCGACGAGGAACGGACCCTCAGCCTGCCCAAGGCCGAGGCCCGGAGCCTGCACCCTGAGGACGAGGTGTGGATCCTCGACACCTGGTACAGCGACGGCCTGCGGCCCACGGAGTTCCGCCTGACCCCCCTGCGCCTGCTGCTGGAATATCCGGCGCTGCTGCTGCTGCCCGCCGCCTTCGGACTCTGGCGGGTGCGCCAGGCCCGGGTGGTGGCCGAGGCCGAGCCCCCGCCGCCGATTCGGCGCACCTTCACCGACGACTTCCACCTCCGGGCCCAGCGCTTCGCCAAGCCGGAGGAGGACAAGCTGAATCCTCCCCCACCCCCGCCCGCGAACGGATAGGCCCTGGACATCAAGCTCTCCCCCGACACCGAGAAGCGGCTGCAAGGCGCGATCCAGCGCTTCGTGGCGGAGGAATACGGCGAGAGCGTGGGCGAGCTGGGCGCGGGCACCTTCCTGACCTTCTGCCTCAAGGAGCTCGGCCCGGCCATCTACAACCAGGCCATCACCGACGCCCAGACCTGCCTCCAGGAGCGGGTGACCGACCTGGAGAACATCTGCTTCGTGGAGGAGTCGGGCTACTGGGACAAGAAGAAGGGCGTCCCGCGCAAGCCGGACTCCCGGCGCTGAGGTCCCCATGCCCCACTGCATCCTCGAGCACTCCAGCAACCTCCTCGACACGCCAGACTGGACCGGCCTGCTGTGGGAGATCAACCGCACCCTCGTGGCGACAGGGCTCTTCACCGAGCCCGACATCAAGGGCCGCGTGGTCCGGCACGAGACTTTCGTCATTGGCGACGGAGCTCCGGACCAGGCCTTTGTCACCTTGGACGTGCAGATCTTGAGCGGCCGCACCGACGAGGTGAAGGCCCAGCTCAGCGAGGCTCTGCTCCCCACCCTGGCCGCCTTCTTCCCCCGCACCCGCAGCGGGATGCGCTTCAGCCTCACCGTCCAGATCAGCGAGCTCCACCGGCCCAGCTACCGCCGGCTGACCTCCGCCTAGCCAGGAGTCCCCATGGTTGACGTCATCACGCCCCGCCAGCTGGCCCTCCTCGCCCTCGTGGCGAAGCACCCGGGCCTCGACCGCGAGAAGCTCCTGACCGTGGGCGGCGCCACCGCGAGCGCGGACCTGGCCTACCTGGAGCAGCACGACCTGCTGCGCGAGCGGGAGCCAGGCCGCTACCGCGTCTCCCACTTCGGCGAGCGGGCCCTCAAGCGGGGGCTGTAGGCATGCTTGAAACCTGGTTGAGCCACCCCCACGCAGCGCCCTGGCTGGTGGTCATGGGCATCGCGGGTCTGCTGGGTTCTCTGGGGCACTGCGCGGGCATGTGCGGCCCCATCGTGGCGGCCTTTGGGCTGGCCCAGTCCCGGCAGGCCGGTCCCGCCTGGACGCGCCACCTGCGGTTCCAGCTCGGCCGGGTGACCACCTATGCCATCCTTGGCGGCCTCATCGGCTTCCTGGGCGGCTTCGCCCGGCTGCAGACCGTGCAGGACATGCATGCCTGCTGCAAGCCCGAGGGAGCGGCACTCATCGTGGCCCAGGCCTGGCCCTGGCAGCTCTGGGTGAAGCTGGCCATCGGTGTCCTGATGCTGCTCATGGGCCTGGTGATGCTGCTGGGAAGGCGCGCCGACACACTCATGGAGTTCCGCCTGCCGGCGCCCCTGCAGAGGCTTCTGGGTCGGGGCCTGGCACTGGGCAGCCTACCCTATGCCCTGGGCATGCTCTGGGGCCTGCTGCCCTGTGGGCTTGTCTACATGATGCTGCTGCGCACCCTGGACGGCGGGGACTGGAAGCTGGGCGCGGCAGGCATGGCCGCCTTCGGCCTGGGCAGCGCCCCCCTGCTCTTGGGCGTGGGGCTGGCCAGCACCCGCCTCAGCCAGGCCTGGAAGGCCCTCCTGCTGCGCATGGGAGGCCTCCTGGTGGCCCTGATGGGCAGCTACATCCTCTGGCAGGCCGTGATGCTCCTGCGGCTCCAGGCGCAAACCTAGGCCTTCGCCGGCAGGCACCGTCCACTGGCTGGTTTCCAACCGGCGGGGAGGGTGCGGCTCCGTAGCCTGGAACACCTCAGGAGGTTCCATGCCCGCCATCGCTGCTCCCCTCACCAGCTACTTCGCCATCCTGGCCTCACCCCGGGCCTACGCAACCCTCGGCTACCTGCTCCTTTCCATGGCGACGGGCATCTACACCTTTACCTTCGCGGTGACCGGATTGTCCCTGAGCCTGGGCCTGGCGGTGCTGATCGTGGGAATCCCCTTCACCCTGGGCTTCCTGGCCCTGACCCGCGTGCTGGCCGTGGCGGAGGCCCGGCTCCTGCGGGCCCTGGTGGACCCCCTGGCCCCGGCGGCCGCCCCCCTGCTCCCCGAGGGCGCAGGCTGGACCGCCCGCATCCGGAGCCTCGCGGCGGACCGGCGAACCTGGTCCAGCCTCGCCTACTTCCTGCTGCTGCTGCCCCTGGGTATCGCCTATGCCAACGTCCTGGCCGCCCTGCTGATCGTGGCCCTTGGCCTGCTGGCGGCCCCGCTGGTGGCGCTGTTCGCGGCACCGGGCACGGTGTCCGTGGAGGGTCTCCAGCTGATGATCAACCACCCCTTCGTCATCCTGTCCCTCTGCGGCCTGGCAGGCGCCTTCCTGGTTCCCCTCACCTTCCACCTGGGCATGGCCCTGGGGCGCTTCCAGAGCTGGGTGGCGAGGCACCTGTTGGTCAGGGCCTAGCTAGGCCCGGTCCCGCCCCAGGCGCATGGAGTTGCCGATGACGGAGAGGCTGGAGAGCACCATGGCCCCGGCGGCGAGGATGGGGTTCAGCACGCCGGTCATGGCCAGCGAGATGCCCAGGGTGTTGTAGAAGAAAGCCCAGAACAGGTTCTGCTTGAGCACCCGAAGCGTCAGGGTCGCCAGCCGGAACACGCCGCTGATGCGCGTCAGGGAGTCCCGCATCAGCACCACGGGTGCCGCATGGGTGGCCAAGTCCGCGCCCGAGCCCATGGCGATGCCCAGATCCGCCGCGGCGAGGGCCGGGGCGTCGTTCACGCCGTCGCCCACCATGGCCACCACCTTGCCCTCAGCCTGGTAGCCGCGCACGGCCTCGGCCTTCTCAGCGGGCGACACGCCGCCCACCCAGGCATCCACGCCCACTGCCCGGGCGATGCGCTCCGTGGTGGCTAGGGCGTCCCCGGAGAGCAGGACGGTCCGGATGCCCCGGGCGCGCAGCTCGGTGATGACCGCGGCGGCCTCGTCCCGGGGGCGGTCCCCGAAGGCCATTGCCCCCGCGGAGGTCCCGTCCACGCCGGCGAAGGCCACGGTCAGTCCCTCGGCCTCCCAGCCTTCGGCCCGGGTGGCCAGGGCAGCCGGCAGGATGATGCCTTCTTCGGCCAGGAGGGTCCGGTTCCCCACCACCACCCGCCGGCCCGCCACGGTGCCCAGGAGCCCCCGCCCGGCGCACACCTCGATGCCAGTGGCATCCAGCCGTCCCAGGCCCTGACCTTCCGCGTGCCGCACTAGGGCGTGGGCCAGGGGATGCTCCGAGTAGGACTCCAGGCCCGCCACCAGGTCCAGGTGCTCCAGGGCGGCGTGACGCACGCGGAACACGCCCTCCGTGAGGGTCCCGGTCTTGTCCAGGATCAGCAGGTCTACCCGGCGGAAGGTCTCCAGCACCCGCACGTCCCGGATGATGATGCCCTGGCGCGAGGCCGCGCCGATGGCCGCAGTGGTGGCCAGGGGCGTGGCGATGCCCAGGGCGCAGGGGCAGGCGATGACCAGGACGGCGATGCCCCGCAGCAAGGCCTCCGTGGCCGAGAGGTCCCGGAGCAGGCAGACTGCCACCGTGAGCGCCGCCAGACCCAGCACCGCCGGGATGAACACCCGCGAGACCCGGTCCACGGTGCGCTCCAGGGGGCTCTTGCTGGCCAGTGCCCCCTGCACCGACTTCACGATCTGGGCCAGGGTGGAGTCCTCGCCGCAGCGCGTGACGCGAATGGCCAGGACTCCCGTGGTGTTGAGGCTGCCGCAGATGACCTCGCCACCCACGGCCTTGGGCCGGGGATCGGACTCGCCCGTGACCACGGACTCGTCCACGGCAGAGACCCCCTCCACCACAATCCCATCGGCGGGGATGCGCTCGCCGGGCTTCACCAGCAGGATCGTGCCGGGCTCCAGGGCCTCGATGGCCACAAAGTGGTCCTGGCCCTCCACGCGGAGGCGCGCCTTCCGGGGCAGCAGGCGGTGCAGCATCGCGATGGCACGGGCGCTGCGGTCCTTGGCGCCCCGCTCCAGGGCCTTGCCCGTCAGCACCAGGGTGACGATGGCGCAGGCCGTGTCGAAGTAGAAGTGGCGCCCACCCAGGAAGGCCTGGGCACTGCTGTAGAGAAAGGCCGCCAGCACGCCCGTGGAGATCAAGGCCTCCATGCGGAGGTGGCCGGTCTTGAGGCCGAACCAGGCGATGCGGTGGATGGGCCAAGCCGAGTAGAGCACCGCCGGCAGCGCCAGGGCCATGAGGATGAAGGGCACCCCCCGCTGCGCCCAGCCCGCGATGCCCTCCCAGTAGCTGGCGTAGATGACGAGGCTGAACAGCATCACGTTCATCCACATGGCCCCGGCGATACCCAAGCGCAGCACCATGTCCTGCCACTCGCGGCGATCGCCCTCCTGCTCCGAGCCGAACTCGGCGGCGCGGTAGCCCAAGGCCTTCACGCGGTCCGGGATGGTGCCCGGAGGGATCAGTTGGGGGCAGTAGGTGACCTTGAGCAGGTCCGAGGTGAACAGCACCTCCGCGGACACGATGCCCGCCTCCTGGCGCAGAGCGTGCTCCACCACCCAGCCGCAGGCCGCGCACCACATGCCGGAGAGTTGGTAGAGCACCTCCCGGGTCTCGGCGCCTTCGGGCAGCGCCGGGACCGGGGCCTCAGCTTGCCCCAGGAGGCCCAGGCGCAGGCTCTCCTGGAAGAGGCTGGTCTCCCGCGGATCCTGGCCGGCGTCCAGCGTGCCGCTTTCCAGGAGGATGGCGTAGACGTTCAGGCAGCCGGTGCAGCAGAAGCGCTTGGGGACGTCCCGGAAGCTCTGAAGCTGGGGGCTCTTCGTGGCGGCGGCGCCGCACAGATCGCAGGCCCCTCCGGTGCTCATGAGTGCTGGGACTGGGGAACCCGTCCGTGCTCGTCGAGCATGACGGGGTTCGCCTTCTTGGCGTAGTGGTAGGCCACCACGAGGATGGTGATGAAGAGCACGCCGATGGCACCGAACATCGTCAGGTAGGCCCCCCCGCCGCGCTTGGTCTCGCTCATGGTGATCACCTCTTCAGGGGCATGATGAATGTCATTTCCTCGGCGTCGGCGGAACGCGCGCCGTCGGCTTTGGCCAGGATGCGAATGTGGTGCACATCCTGTCCATCCTGCACGAAGGGCGCCCGGAGTTCCACGGTGCGCTCGAAGGTCTCGCCGGGCTTGAGCACCACGGGATTCCCGGGAAGGGCCAGCTCGGCCCCGGCCAGTCCTTCCACGGTCAGATGTACCTGGGCAATGCGCCCGGTCCGGTTCGCGAGCTTCAGGCGGATAAGGTTTGCGATGCGGCCGTCCTCCAGCACCTTGAACATCACAGAGCGGTCGGGGTTGATCTCCACCAGTACCGGCCGCCGCAGCGATAGCGCCAGGGCTAGGCCCCCGAGGTAGAAGGCCAGGATGACGAGGATGGCCACCCGCTTGGCATCCCTAAATCCCCAGCGCATGTACCAGGCCTCACGCGCAGCGGTCTTAGGCCGCTCGCCCCAGGTGTAGTGGATCAGGCCGGGCTTCCCGACCTTGCGCAGGATGTCTTCGCAGGCGTCGATGCAGTCGCCGCAGTGGACACACTCGATCTGGAAGGGCGAGTCCCGGATGTCAATTTCCATCTCGCAGACCCGGACGCATTTCTTGCAGTCGATGCAGTCCCGGGCCTCACCCTGGCCATCCTGATAGCTCACCAGCAGCGTGTGCTGATCCTGCAACATGCCCTGGATGTAGCCGTAGGGGCAGACCGAGGTGCAGAACTTCTGGCGGACCAGCGTGAGATCCAGGAAGGTCAGGATCGTCACCGTGGCACCCGTGATGCCGCCCACGGTGATCAGGTCAAGGTGGAGCAAACGGCCCAGCAGGTCGCGGGGCTCCAGGAAGTAAGACGTGAACACGAAGGCCAGGAACACCGAGGCCACCGCGAGGAGGCCATAGAACACCGCGTTCGCGGCCAGCTTCTTGGTGCCAGGTGCAGCAGTCTTCAACCGCTGCTGGGCCTGGGTCTTCGCCCAGCGCTCCACCGACTGGCTCCACTCGCTGAAGATCATCTGGGGACAGGCATAGCTGCAATAGATCCGGCCGTGGATGATGGCCGAGGCCGCGATGATGAACATCAGCAGCATCAGCGCGAAGAAGATGATCGCGAACTCGCTGATCCAGAGCTCGAAGCCGGCGAAATAGAAGCGCTGTCGCGGAATGTCGAACCGCATCAGGTTCAGGAATGGCGCGGCCACAAAGACCAGGAAGAAGCCCAAGTGGAACCGCTTTCGGATCCGACGGTAGTTGGTCTCTGCGGGAGGCAGGGGCGGCAGTCGCTCGACCTTGGGTTTGGGGGCGGCTTCTGCCTGGATGCTCATTTAGTTATTATATAGGATCTTGGGGTTCGGTGAGGGGATCGACACGCACTCCGTGTAGTGCTCGAAGCGCTTCATGAGGATGGCGTGCGTGGGGCAGCGCGAGGCGCACATGGCGCAGCGGATGCAGGTGCTCTCATCCTTCAGCATGACCCCGCCCAGCTCGTCCTTGTCCTGCTTGGTCATGGCCTGGTAGTCCGCCAGGGTGAGCTCGGCGCCGGCAGCCTCCAGACGGGCGTGGGCGTCCTCGTCCGGCAGGGTACTGAGGCCCACCAGCTTGATGAGATCCTCGGGACATACGTCCACACAGCCGTTGCAGGCGATGCAGTGGTCCGTGTCGAAGATCGTGTTGATGTTGCAGCGCAGGCAGCGGGCGCCCTGCTTCCGGGCCATATCTTCGGGATAGCTAAGTTCGACGTTCTCCACCGAGGCGGCTCGGCGCTCGCTCTCGAGCACGGGGGCGTTGCGACGCTCCTCGCGGTGCCAGCCCTCCGCCATGGTGTAGACCGCGGGCAGCCAGCGCTTGCGCACCACCACGTCGGTGCGGGTGCCGCGCAGGTAGTCGTGCATGGAGCGGGCGGCGGTGTGGGCCGAGGCGATGGCGTCGATG
>CAIMQW010000141.1 GCA_903843705.1 uncultured Holophagaceae bacterium
GACCACAGATAGAGACGCGCATGACGCCCATGCCGCGCCAGGTGCTGCCGGAGAGCCAGCAGGTGCCTTCGGCCTGCACGCCTTCGACCACGCGCTTTGTGAAGGCGTCGGCATCACTGCCATCGGCCGGTGTGAAGCGCACGAGCACCTGATTGAGCACAACCTCATTTAGCACCCTAGCGCCGGGGACGGCGGCGAGGCCCTCTGCGGCCCGGCGAGCGAGGGCGCAGCTGCGGGAGATTAGGGCAGCCAGGCCATCGCGGCCAAGGGCGCGTAGCTGGGCATAGATGGGGAAACCACGGCCGCGTCGCGAGAACTCGGGCACCCAATCCACGGCATCCCGGGCGGCATCGCCTTCCTGCTGGATAAGGTAAGCGGCGGTAACGGTCATGGCGGCGCGGTGGGCCCTGGCGTCCCTCACGAATGCAAGTCCCGAGTCGTAGGGAACGTTGAGCCACTTGTGGGCGTCGGTAGCCCAGGAATCGGCGCGTTCCACGCCCTTGAGCGCGGCCCTCATGCCGGGCACGGCGGCAGCCCAGAGGCCGAAGGCGCCATCCACGTGGAGCCACGCGTGATGGGTTTCGCAGATATTAGCGATGGCATCCATGGGATCCATGGCGCCGGTGTTCACGTTGCCTACTTGGGCGCAGACAAGGGTGGGGCCCTCCAGGTGTTGCAGGGTCTTGGCGAGTTCCGAGGCGAGCATCCGCCCCTGATCATCCACCGGGACACGGGTCATGCGACCCGCGCCCAGGCCCAGGAAACGAAGGGCCCGAGGAACGGTGATGTGCACCTCCTCGCCCACCACGATGTGGAGGCGGGGCGAGCCCTGGAGGCCCTCCTGTTCCACATCCCACCCCACGCGGGCTAGCAAGGCATGGCGGGCGGCCGCGAGGCAGGTGAAGTGGGCCATCTGACAGCCGGTGACGAAGCCCACGCCGCTGCCCATGGGCAGACCCAGCAGTTCTACCAGCCAGCGGGCGCAGGTCTCTTCCACGACGGCTAGGGCTGGGGAGGTGGCGTAGAGTCCGCTGTTCTGATCCCAGGTGCTGCTGAGCCAATCGGCGCCAACAGCAGCATCGGAACTGCCTCCGATCACGAAGCCGAAGTAGCGGGGGCCCGGTTCGGCCACGATCCCCGGATCCGCATGGCGCACCAGCGACGTGATCACTTGGTCGGGCGGTTCTCCCGCATCTCCCAGTGGCTGACCTAGGCTGGCCCGCAGCGAGGCAAGGGTAGCTCGGACGGCCACGGGGCGGTCGGGCAGGCCATCACGGAAGGCCAGGGAGGCTTCAAAGGCTAGACGCAGAGCTTCATGCATGGACCCACCTCAGGCTGGGAAGGGAGCATAATCCCACAAATACCTTGGATCGGGCAGGAGACCTAGGAACAGCCCAATCTGTAAGTCGGTAATCTCCCAAGTTCCTTCTTTTTCTTCGCCATCGCTGGGCAACGCATCTACTCAAGTGCAGTTTCGTGAGCTTCCGTCCCGACCTAACCCTCCGCTCAACCCGGAACCCGCCTGCATTGCCTTCCGCTCTCAC